>NZ_JAZGLW010000001.1:1517040-1820448 GCF_036409155.1 Mycobacterium sp. 050128
CCCGCTGCTGGTGGTGTTGCTGATGAACACCAGCGGTGCGGTCCACGTGGACGGCAGTTCGATCCGCGACATCGTCGTGCAGCTGTTGGCGCCGTTTGGCGCCGGCCAGCTGGCGCGGCCGTGGATCGCGGGGTTGATCCGCCGCTATGCGGCGGTGCTCAAGGTCGTCGACCGGGGATCCATCCTGCTGGTCGTGTACACGGCCTTCTCGATGGGCGTGGTCGAGGGCATCTGGTTCAGTGTCGACGTCTGGCGCTTGGTCCTGGTTGCCTTGGTCGCGGCGGGACTGCTCGCCATCGTGCTGGTCGCCACCACAGTGACCGGCCGAATCGCGCGACTGGACCGCGCCGATGCGATCGTGCTGCTGTTCTGTGGCTCGAAGAAGAGCCTCGCGTCCGGGCTGCCGATGGCGCTGGTGTTTTTCCCCGGCAACATCGTGGGCCTGACGATGTTGCCGCTGATGATCTTCCACCAGATCCAGCTGGTGGTGTGCGCGGTGATCGCCGCCAGGCTCGCGCGTGCGGCCGACGAAACGCCGGCGCCGTCGAAGGTGGGGGAGGAGCCCTAGTTTCGGCTGACGTCGATCGGGTGGGTGGCCAGCAACGACAGGGGCAACGGCTGCCGGCGCAGAACCTGGCCCCACAAGTCTTCCTTCGCCCCGACGAGAACATCAGATGGCAACGCGGACAATACAATCCAGTCGTCGCGCTCGATCTCGCCCTCGAGCTGACCAATGGTCCAGCCCGAATATCCCGCGTAGATCCGGACACCCTCGATCAGCGGGGCAATCAGATCGGGCTCGGCGTCGAGGTCGACCATTACGATCCGTCCCGCGACATGTCGCAAACCCGGCACACCCTGCGGGTCGGCGCCGATCCGCAGGGCCGCCAGGCACAGGGCGGCATCGCGCTTCACCGGCCCACCGATGAACATCGTCTTCGGCTTGGCGGCGAGTTTGGCCCACTGCGGCAACACGTTGTAGACCGCGGTCTCGCTGGACCGGTTGAGAACCACGCCCAGCGTGCCGCCGTCGTTGTGCTCGACGATGTAAATGACGCTGCGCCGAAACGTCGGTTCGAGGAGGTCGGTATTGGCCAGCAACAAAGTACCCGCACGCACCCGCTGGGCAGCGGGTGCGATGTAGTCTTCGGGATCTTCCGGCTGGGGCATCATTCCATCATCGCACTCCCGCAGCATCACTCGGCACAAACAAACGCCGAGCGTAAATATTTGTACTGTTATTACTGCGGCGTCGCGTGCGACGTCTTTGTCCAGCCCAATCGTGGAAGTCGGTCCTGTGTTCCAAACCCGGATGCGCTCGCGTGCACCCGTCGAACTATGGCAGTCGGTGCGCGCCATGCCCGATTTCCGGCGGGTGATCCAGGTGCGCATGGCGAGCCAGTTCGGTGATGGTCTTTTCCAGGCGACGGTGGCCGGCGCGCTGCTGTTCAATCCGGACCGGGCGGCCGATCCGCTGTCGATCGCGTTCGCATTCGCGGTGCTGTTCTTGCCCTACTCGCTGCTGGGACCGTTCGCCGGGGCACTGATGGACCGCTGGGACCGCCGCTGGGTGCTGGTCGGCGCCAATGCGTGCCGCATGGTCCTGATCCTGGTGATCGGCACGATTCTCGCGGTACGTGCCGGCGAGATGCCGCTGCTGCTCGGTGCGCTGTTATTCAACGGCTTTTCCCGGTTCGTGGCCTCGGGGTTGTCGGCGTCGCTGCCGCACGTGGTGCCGCGCGAGCAGGTGGTGACGATGAACTCGCTCGCCACCGCCTCCGGCGCCATCGCGGCCTTCTTCGGCGCCAACTTCATGCTGATCCCGCGGTGGTTCGTCGGCGGGAGCGATCGGGGCGCGTCCGTCATCATCTTCATGGCGTTGATTCCGGTGTGCGTCGCGCTGCTGCTGTCCCTGCGGTTCGGCCCGCGGGTGCTCGGACCGGACGACACCAAGCGGGCGATCCACGGATCGGTGCTCTACGCCGTGATCACCGGGTGGTTGCACGGTGCGCGCACGGTGGTGTCTACGCCGACGGTCGCTGCCGCGTTGTCCGGATTGGCATCGCACCGAATGGTGGTCGGTATCAACTCGCTGGTGATCCTGTTGCTGGCGCATCACACGAAAAACCCCGCGGTCGGCGGGCTGGGGATCGCGCTGGTGTTCTTCGCCGCGTCGGGCCTTGGGTCGTTCATCGCCACGCTGCTGACCCCGCCGACGGTGCGTCGCTGGGGGCGTTACGCGGCCGCGAACGGCGCATTGGCCGCGGCCGCACTGGTCCAACTGGCTGGAGTGGGGCTGACACTGCCGGTCATGGTGGGGTGCAGCTTCTTCCTCGGCATCACCGGCCAAACGATCAAGCTGTGCGCCGACTCGGCGATGCAGATGGATGTCGACGACGCGCTGCGCGGCCACGTGTTCGCGGTGCAGGACGCGCTGTTCTGGGTGTCGTTCATCGTCTCGATCACGGTGGCCGCGACGTTGATCCCCGCCGACGGGCACGCCCCGACGTTCGTTCTGTTCGGTTCGGCGATCTACCTGGCCGGACTCGTCGCACACAGTGTCGTCGGCCGGCGCGGTCAGCCGGCGACCACTCGCTAGGAGGTCAAGATGGCTGACGCCGGGCCGATGGTGGCCGACCTGCGTGCCGAAAGCGACGATCTCGACGCGCTGGTGGCGCCGCTGGCCGAGGCGCGCTGGGCCGACCCGACGCCCTCGCCGGGATGGAGCGTCGCACATCAGATCGCCCACCTGTGGTGGACCGATCGGGTCGCGCTGCTCTCGGTCACCGACGAGGCGGGGTTCGCCGAGGTGTTGACCGACGCGATGCAGGACCCCCTCGGCTTCGTCGACGCGGGCGCCGAGGAGCTGGCGGTCACGCCACCGGCGGAACTGCTGGGCGAATGGCGGGCCACGCGGGACCGGCTGCACGACGCGCTGCTCACCGTCGACGAGAGCCGGAAGCTGCCGTGGTTCGGGCCGCCGATGAGCCCGGCGTCGATGGCCACCGCACGGTTGATGGAGACCTGGGCGCACGGGCTGGACGTCGCCGACGCGCTCGGCGTCAAGCGGGCGCCCACCGCGCGATTGCGCTCGATCGCCCATCTGGGGGTGCGTACTCGCGATTACGCGTTCGTGGTCAACGAGCTGGCTCCGCCGTCGGAGCCGTTTCTGGTCGAGCTCCGTGCCCCCGGCGGCGACGTCTGGTCCTGGGGTCCGGCCGATGCGGCCGAACGTG
Source organism: Mycobacterium sp. 050128 (assembly GCF_036409155.1). Taxonomy (NCBI): domain Bacteria; kingdom Bacillati; phylum Actinomycetota; class Actinomycetes; order Mycobacteriales; family Mycobacteriaceae; genus Mycobacterium; species Mycobacterium sp. 050128. The sequence continues at coordinate 1,520,277 of NZ_JAZGLW010000001.1, forward strand.
TCACCGGGGCCGCCGAGGACTTCTGCTTCTTGGTGACGCAGCGCCGCCCGCTGAGCGCCCTCGACATCACCGCACATGGGCCCCAAGCGCAGCGGTGGCTCGAGATCGCGCAGGCATTCGCGGGCCCGCCCGGGCCGGGTAGATAGGCGAAAGGGAAGCCGCCGCTAGGTCTCGTCGGTCGGTTCGCCGCCGCCGACGACGACCCGAGCACGGGTGACGTCCTTGTCGGCTTGGCCTTCCTTGCCGTGCCCCAGCATGCCGGCCGGAGACATCGGCATCGGCGAGCCACCCATGCCGCTGCTGGTCGGGGAGGTGGGTGGACGCAGCTCGGAAGCGTTCAGCATGCCGGCGCGCAAGCTGGTCGGCCTACCGCCGGCCTCCGGCTCGAAACTACTGGTCGGACGGGTGTAGCTGGTCAGGCCGGCGCCCGGGAAGCCGCCGCCCCCGCCCACGCCACCGCCCCCTGACGCGCCGCCAAGCGGGCCGGTCGCTCCGGCCAGCATGGCGGGCTCGGCGGCGGCACCAGCCGCGCCTGCGTTGCCCGCGCCGGCCGAGGAAAACGCGCCCGTCAAGGACTGCATCAGGCCCTGCGGCATGCTGGCCATCCCCTGGAAGGCATCCATCGGGGCCTTGACGACCTGTTGCAGCTGGCCGGTCAGGCCGGAGATCATCTGCAGCGGCTGCTGCATCATTGAACTGAGCTGGCTGCCGCCCTCGGCGGGTGCCGCCGCTGCCTGGCCCGCACCCTGCGTCGCCTGACTCCCTGCTTGCATCGCGCCGTTCATTCCGCTCTGCGCCGCCGCCTGTGCCACGGCCGAGGCGGCCGCGGCCGGCGCGGCCGGCGAGGCGCCCATCGGTGCCACCGGTGGGGGAACGGCCAACGCCGCGACGAGCGTGGCCAGCGTGCTGGAGTAGGCCCAGCCGATGGTCGAGTTCGTCGGCCAGTGGTGGCCGTAGTACTCGGCGTCCCGCTCGCCCATAGGCATGGTGTTTTGCCCGAACCAGTTGGTATGGGCCAAAACGATCCACTCGAACCGGTTGGTCAGCGACATCACGGACGGGACGACCGTCGACCTCGCGAGCATGAAGGCCTCGACCGCCGCCGTCGTGACGCCGATCTTCTCCGCGGTCCAGCCCATCAGCGTCTGCAGTCCGGCATTGAGACCGGTACTGGTAATCATCGAGGAGATCGCGCCCACGCCCTGCCAGTGCGCGGCCGTGGCCAGCGCGTTGGCGCTGGAAAGACCGGCCGCGACTCCGTTATTCGTGGTCTCGGTGACCCACACCGCGTTGTTGGCAAGGACCGACGCCGGATTGCCCTCCTCGAAGATCTGAGCAACGATCTCGGGCGGACCTGTCCACCTGGGGTCGGGCATGCCGGCTGCTTAGATCGCGCTCGCGGCCGCACTGGCTGCGTCGACGCCGACGTTTGTGGCAGAGGCAAGACCCTGCGCCCCCGAGAAGGCGGCGCGTTGCCCGGCGTGCTCGGCCGCGGTCGCCAAGTAGGCCGAACCGGTTGCGTTCAGCGCGGCGGCGAATTCGATGGAATCGGCGTCCGGTGCCATCGGCAGCACGCCGACCAGGGCTGCCGAGCCGGCCGCGGTGGTAGCCGCCATCTCCTGGCTGATCGCTCCCTCTGTCGCCGCCGACAAGTCGACGGCGCCCGGCACCATGTCAAACAGACCGCTCATTTTGACCCTCCGTATTTGCGAATGCCCGGTTTCATCCGTGGGGGTATACCCCCTTTTGGCTGGCTCCCCACCAGGCAAGTTGTATCCGTCGAAACATCGCGGAATGGACCGATTCTATGGGGGTCACTGGCAGCTGTCGATTCACCTTTTCGGCACCCCGGCCGGTCGCGCCGATTCGGCCTATTCCGGAGTTCCCACCAGCACACCTTCGATCGCGCCGTCGGTCGTGACGAGCAAGCCGCGCCCCGGCGGTAGCTGCTGGGCGCTGACCCTGGCGAACACCTTTACCGTCGCCGGGTCGTTGTCCATGAATAGGGTCGGTGCTCGCGAACTCGTCATCTTCTGCAGGAATGGATTCGTCACCGAGACCCCCGCCCAGTTTCCGGGCAGGCGCGACGCAATTACGTGCAGGCCTATCTCTCGACTGCGCTCGATCAGCCCCCACATCGGAGCGCTGGCGGCCGCCTTGCCGATCACGCCGTGTGGGCGCAGTTCCTGCTCGTCGTCGATCAGAAGGAAATGGTGCGGGCCTTCCCACGTGCTGCGGCTCAGCAACTCTTCCTGACTCAGACCCGAGGGAGGAAGCCGGTCGCGCATCAGGGCCGCCAACTCCTCGATCACGGTGTCGATGTCGTCGGCGGTATAGGCGTACGCGCGCACATGCGGACCCCGAATTTTGCCGATCAGCGAGGTCTTGGGATCGATGATGGTGATCTGCGCCTGCTCGGGACTAAACCGGCTCATGACCGCCTGCCCGAAGGCGGCCAGGGTCGTCGTCTTTCCGCACAACTGTCGACCCAGCACCAGCATGCTGGGCACCGTTCGAGTCGGTAAATACGTTGGCTGCAAAGCGCTTTCGCCGATGGCGAAGGGAACATTGAACGGGTCGGCGGCCTCATCGGTCTCCGCGAACGCCGCGATGATCTGGGCGAGCTGGATCTGTTCGGGCAGCCGCGCCAGCTTCTCCAGCCTGCCGACGCCGGTCACCTCGGCAATGACCGCACCGAGTTGCCGGGTCGGCACCCGTTCACCGGTAGCCGAGGTGATCTCCGGGACGCCGACCAGCAACTCGTGGCCCTCGCGAGTCACGCCGAACCCGGGCCGGTCCAATGTGTTGCGGGCGGCCTTTCGGCGCTCGAGGCCCTCACCCATCTGGGTTTCGTCCGGATTGCTCAGCCGCAGCTGGATGCGCGCATTGGACACATTGACCAGCGCCTGCTTTTGTCCTACCAGCCACGCCGTGGCGGTGGTCGCGACATGGACCCCGTACGACAAGCCCTGGCGTGCGATCGACACCACGCGGTCTCCCATCGGGGAATCCTTGTCGTACAGGTCGCTGAAGTTGTCGACGACGAGGAAGACGTCGCCGAATTTGTCGGCGGGGTCGGTGCCGCCTTCCCGCTCCGTCCCGAATCGCCGTTCCCGGAATTCGGAGATGTCGATTTGGTACTGCTTGAACGCTGCCTCGCGCGCGAGGATCAAGCCCTCGATCGACGCGACGGTCCGCGAGACGCCCTCTTTGTCCGTTTGGCTGACGACGGATGCCACATGCGGTAGCTCTTCGACGGGGTACAGCGAAGCACCGATGCAGAAGAACGTCACCCGCTCGGGCCGGTACATCAATGCGGCCGAGGTGATCAGCGACATCAGCGTGGTCGATTTGCCGCGCTGGGCGGTCGCCACCACCATGATGTTGTCCATCTCCGCGTCGACGGCGTACACCCGCTGCGCGTGGTCTTCGGGGATGTCGACGACGCCGACCGGGAACACCAGACCGGGGTTGTCGCCGTAGTCGGCGTACCACGGCTTGCGCCGCCAGCTCGCCACCAGCACGTCCATCGTCTCACTGACTTCCAAAGGTGGCAGCCATATTTGGTGGGGTGGACGCGCGCTGTGCGACATCAGCGACTCGCGGATCACGTCGACCAGCTTCTTCTTCCGGAACCCGTCGGAGTGGAACAGGAACTCGTCCGGTTCCTCGGGCTCGTCGGCGACTGCCAACGCTTCGCTGTCGGCTTCACTGAGGGGCTGGTAGGCCCAGGTCAACGCCCGCGGCTGCGAAAAGCTCATCGCTACAGTCTTATTCACGTTGACTGCCCGCTTGGGCACCACGAACGGAGCGGACACATAAAAGCACCGGAACTGCTCGAGGTCGCGCGGCCCCACCTTGAGCAGGGCGTAGCCGTTCTCCTTCGACGGCAGATGCAGCGCCGCGTCGCTGCCGATCACATCGCGGGAATCCTCGGCGGTCTCCGCACGCAGGGCCACCCGAAAGGCGATGTTGCTCTTGACCTTACTGAGCGACGACAAATCCAGCCGCTGGCCGCCCAGCGTGAAGAAGACGTTACAGCCGCGGCCCTCTTGCCCGATGTGGATGACCAGATCGATCCATTCCGGATGATGAATGAACAATTCGAGATATTCGTCGATGATCACCAGCAGAATCGGTACGGGTTCCAGGTCACGACCGGCGAGGCGCATCTCTTCGTACTCGTTGGCGTCGCGGGCCCCGGCCTGGTTGAAAAGACGGTACCGCCGTGCGATCTCACCGTTGACGGCCTTGCGCATGCGCTCGGCCAGGTGACGGTCATCCTTGCCCAGGTTCGACAGCGAACCCGCGACGTGGGGGAATCCCTGTAGATCCTGGGCCGCGGATTCGAACTTCATGTCGACGAAGATCACGATGAACGTCTCGGGGGAGTGCGTCAACGCGATCCCGGTGCATAGTGACAGGAAGTATTCCGACTTGCCGGAGCCGGATGTCCCGATCACCACCGAGTGAAACCCGAAACCGCCAAAGTCTTTGGCGCGCAAAATAATTTGTTGCATCTCGCCGCCTTGCTTGACGCCCACGGGCATCATCGCCCATTTGTGGTCGCCTCGACCGCGGCTCTCACCCCAGAGTCGGTCGACGTCCAGTTCACGGGGGTCACTGATGCCCAGCGCGCGCAGCAATTCGCCACCTTGGCTGTCGGTTTCCGACAGGTCTCCGGCGCTCATCGGGGACCAGCGGGCGAGTGCTCGCGCGTACCGGTTGGCGGTGCTTTCGGCGAGCATGTCCGCCACGGCGTAGAACGTGCCGCGGTGGCTGAGTCTGCCTTCGCGCAGCACGAAACGCTCACTGTCGTCGCTGAATCCGACGCCGAGACCGGCCCGGGTCGCCAGCCGCAACACCGTAATGCCGGCCATGCCCTTCTGCCCGGTTACGCCCTCCCATTGCTCGGGGGTGCCGACATTGTCGTCGACAATCACCCAGTGCGGTCCCAGCGCCAGGCCGGGGCTGGACTCGATCGGCGATGGCATGGATGTCGGGCTCATGCCGACCGGCGGCGTCCACGGTCCCCGGCCCTTACGGTGCAGCTCGGCGTCGAGCGCCTCTTCCAGTTCGGTGGGGGAGGTGAAAATCAACCGGCGCAGTCCGCACGCGTCGAACATCTCGTCGTGCTGGTTGTGCGGCAGCCACACCAGCCACGACCACAACTCAGGGTGGCGGGTGACCACCATGACTTTGAGATCGCTGGAGCTGTGGTAGACGGCCAGCGAGCACAGGATCGAACGGGCCAGGCTGTGCAGTTCACCCGGATCATCGCCGACGAAGCTGAAACCGGGTTTCGACCGCAGGCTCAGCACCTTGCCGATTCCGCGGATCTTGCTCTGTTCGAGGATGAAATCCCTTAGCGCACCCCCGGTTACGGGTTCGAGCTCTTCGCCGATCGGAACGTCGGGCCACTGCAGTGACACCGCGGATTCGCTGGCTTGCTGAATCCCGATCCCCAGCCGAACGTCGAGGAAGTCCGGGTCGGCGGGGCGCCGTTCCCACATCCGCGGCCCACCGATCACGGTATCCAGCTTCTGCGGATCGCCGTGCACGAACAGCTGGCTGCGTCGCTGATCCTGGGCGGCGCGTTGCACTTCGTCGCGGTCGTCGTCGAGCTGGCGCAGGTAGGCCCGGCGTTGCTTTTCTTGTTCGCCCCAACTGATTCGGCGCCCGCGCCCCAATCGCCCGCTGAACATCAGCGTGCCGAACCCGACCAGACCGATCATCGGGAAGAAGCCCGACTGCAGGGATCGGATGCCGGATGCGTACATCACCACCAGCGTGCCGATGATTCCGACGAGCAGCGCGGGAATCGCGATCATCAGCAGGATGTTGCGGGGCTCACGCTCGGGCAATGCCAGCGGTGCGGCGACGGCGATGCGCGCCGGTGGAACATTCGGCGCGGGCTTGCGGCCGCCGCGGACGAAACCTCGTTTGGACATTGTTGTTTAACCCCCGCCTGCCAGCTCGTTGAGATCGGGAATCGGCGCTACCGCACCGCCTCCCGAGACGGCGTCACGCGCCACCAGTGCTGCGTCACGACCGATCGCGGGCCCGGGCGCGAAGGTGCGCACAATCGGCCAGGGCGCTTGGACCGCGAGCTTTGGATCGAGCCCCAGCGCCTGCAAGGTGGCGTGGTCGGATTGGATACCGTAGCGAACACCTTGCGGCGAAATCCAATACAAGCTCTCACGGCTGTCGGCCGTCGCGACGCCGCTGGTTGTCGCAACGAAGTTCGCCGCACCCGGCAGCATCAAAGTCTGTTGTGCCTCAGCGGAATTGGGGTCACGATCGTCGCGGACCAGGCTAACCACCCGGGAATCCATACCGATCGAAACCGGCAAACCGCGCCCGCTGAAGATAGTGATACGAGCCTGCGGGTCGCCCGATTGCTTCTCCCAGCCCACGCACGTTGCCGGATTTGCGGACGTATCAATGAATTCCAGCTTCTCCGAAGGGTAGTAGTCGACATCGAGGACGTCGACCACCGGGATCTGAATCAGTTTGTCGGGGGCGACCAGGGTGGGTGTCGTCGAGCCCTCCGAATCCGCGGTCCGTAAGAGGTCCGCGACGAAGCTGGTGATCTTCTGGACGCCGTCGGGCAGCAGCACGTAGAAGCCGTTGACGGTGCCGCTCGCGTCGCGGGTTTCCAGGACCCTGCCCACAATGGAACCGGGCAGCCACCGCGACGGCGTGCCACGGCCCGGAATGACCGGCAGTACAATAGGTTCCGTTGACGGCATCGCGTCGAACAGGGCGTTAGAGATTTCGATCGGATACGTCACACCTGGATCGAGACCGAGGTTGAATGTCACCGACCGGTCCGCTGGATCAATGCGGGACCGCTGCCCGTGCCAGATCACATACGTTGCGCCCTTGTGGGTTGCCAGGATGGCCTGCTTCGGGTGCATCGGCTCCGACCGGCCGATGGGGGACAGCTGACCGGCGATGGCGGTCACCACCGGCGCGGTTCCACTGCCGCGGGCGGCTGCGGCGTCGCAGACCGACCAGGCCGATTCGGCGCTCGACGTGATCGGCAAGCTGTCGGGCGCTCCGGGGATGCCGATGATCGGGCCCGTCGGGTACTTCGCGATCTCGCTGGCTCTGACCCACGTCGGGGCCCCGGCACTGCCGACCGCCAATCGGGCCGAGGTCAAGTTGAGTGCGGGATAGAGCCGGCCGTTGATCCTCGCGTAGACGGCACCGGTGTCGCGGTCCCCGATGATCGACGACTGGCCGACCAGGCCCGAGGGCTTCATGACATGAAGCAACGCCATCCACCCGACGCCGATCAGCACGAGCACGATCGACAGCGCCACGGCCGCTTGTTGTTTGCGGTCGTCGTGCTTCATCCGCACCGAGAACCGGGTGATCGCAGCGCGCAGCCGTCGGTTGTAGAACAGGTGCCCCGAATTCTGATCCCGGTTGGACAGATTGAGTGGCACGGTCAGTCTCCTTTAGGCGGTCGATGCAGGATTGCTGCATCGACACCGACATCAATGCAGTTCGCCGCCGTACCTGGCCCGATTCTCGGCTTCTGCCTCCTCGCGAATCGCCGCGATCGCGAGGTTCAACCTGTCCGCTAATTCTGCGTGACCGTAACCGGTCATCACGCCAGGATGCAGCGACAACTCGACCAACCTGCCGTCGGAATTCGTCACGGCGCGAATATCCCCCAAGTCCACGCTGTACGTGACCGTCTCGGCTTGCGCGACAAGGGCTTCCCACTTGTCGGCTGCCTCGCTCAGCTCACGCAGAACCGCTTCGACGAGATCTCTGTCTTTTAGGTCGCTATGTTCGCTGCGACCGCCCGACCCCGCCACCATGTCAGTATCATCGACCCCTCCAACCAGCGTCAATTCACAATTTGACGAGTGGCTGGGCGGACGCGAATGGGGGAGTGTCCGTCAATCCTCGCAGTGGCGTTCGTAATCCCAGCGTTCCAGCCAGGCGGAGAGGTGGTGAATTCCGACGCTGATCACCAGCAGCACGACGCCTTCAGCGACCATCAGAAGTTCGTTCACAGTCGGTCCATCTCTCGGGCCGTCGCCGCCTGCTCGAAGTAGCTCATCCGCCGTGGCGGGTAGTGGCGGCGCGGCTCATGCTCGATGCTGACGCTCAGGACCAGGCGTTGCCAGAACGTGGTGAGCCAGGGACGCGGGCGCGGTGCGGGGTGGGGCCGCGCGCCGGCGACGGCCGCGGCCGTGGCGAACATGACCTGGCGTTCGGTGATGAGGACAGGCTCCGGGGCCATACTGTGCTGCGGTTGCCTGGGTGCAGCGGTATCACGATGCAGCACCGCGGTTTTCGGGATGGCTAGCATTTCGATCACCTGAGAGGGGTTTGCGCCCGGTCGGTCCGGCCGTCAATCAAAATCTAGGGAGTCCCCGGTGTTGAGCGCATGCGTAGTCGACTACCTGTCTCGCCACGACGAACCCGCGCGATATCGGCTATAGCTGCGGTCAGGACTCGGCGGTCCACTGGCTGGCCGGGGGTTCATCGAGCTTCTGGAACCACGCCAGGTGATAGTTCGCCGACGTCGCATCGCCGGTGACACTGCTTTCGGTGGCGGCCAGCAATAGACAGTTGAGCAATAGTGCGGGCACGACGTCCGGGTACTGGCTCAGCAGCTGATAGCGGGCGGTGTCGAGATGCACACGCAGCAGATCGGCTTCCTCCTCCACGACACCGGTGCCCGACGTGGCGGCTTTCGCCAAGGTGTGCACCAACCGGGGAAGTCCGTCCCGCCAGTGCGTGACTCGACCCAGCTCCCACCCGAGATCTTCGACGGGCGGCAGTTCGCGGGCCTGCACCGAAGATTCGGTCGGCGGGAAGTCTGTCGCACGGCCGACTCGATCGCCGGGGGTGTAGGTCGCGGTCAGGGTCGCCTCGCCGAGCAGTGCGGAGGCTTTACCCCTGCGGCGGCCGGGTGCAAGCAACCGCACGCCGACCGGGAGCGCGATGCCCGGCGGAATCCAGCCGTGCGCGAGGTCGGTGACCAGCAGTGTGGTGCCGTCGGCGAGATCGCCGACCGCCCAGTTCAACCCGGGTTCTTGGCGGACGACATACGCCAGCAGCCGGTGCAGCCGTTCCGAATCGGATTCGACGGCAACAAGAGCCGCAGGCGCTTCCAGCGGTTGCGGCTCGGGTTCCGGTTCTGGCTCGCTGACGGCCACCGGCTCAGGTTCGCTCACGACCAACGGTTCCCGCTCGGGCTCAGGTTCGGGTGCGGGCTCGCTGACGGCCACCGGCTCCGGTTCCGGATCCGGCTCGGGTGCGGGCTCGCTGACGAGTTCCGGTTCCGGTTCCGGCTCGGGTTCGGATTCGGGCTCGCTGACGGCCACCGGCTCCGGTTCCGGATCCGGCTCGGGTGCGGGCTCGCTGACGAGTTCCGGTTCCGGTTCCGGCTCGGGTTCGGATTCGGGCTCGCTGACGGCCACCGGCTCAGGTTCGCTCACGACCACCGGTTGCGGCTCGGGTTCGGGTTCGGGTTCGGGCTCGGGTTCGCTCACGGCCACCGGCTCAGGTTCGCTCACGACCTCGGGTTCCGGTTCCGGTTCCGCCTCCGGCTCCGGCTCCGGTTCCGGTTGCGGCTCTGGTTCGGGCTCGGGCTCGGGCTCGCTCACGGCAGGTTCCGCTGGCGGGACTAGCTTTTCCAATCGCGCGGTCTCGGATTCCGCGTCGACTGCGGCCGCCGAGACTTCCTGCTGCAGCGGAACCGCGACGTCCACGGTGGTCTCCTCGGACGGAGCTCGATGCCGGCCACCCGAAACGTCGTCGTCATTGGCGGCAACCTCAGTCACCGGCTCCTCAACAGGTACCGCGGGCTGCGCGGGGATGACCGGGATGACCTGGGTCTGATCGAGCGTCCGAGGTCTGATTTCGGGCTCCGTCACCGGGACCACCGGGATGACCTGGGTTTTGTCGGCCGCTGACGCGCCGACATCGGGTTCGGCCGCCGGGACCGCCGGGATGACTTGCGTCTTTTCCATGTCGGCCGTGCTGAAACGTCGCGCGACCTGCGCGGTTTGGCGTCGCGCGCGCGTCTGCGCCTTCATCAAGTCCAGCTGGCGAATGGTCGATTCGACGCGCCGCACGGCGCGGGCACGCGCCTCGTCGATGACGCGGGCCTCTGCCGCCCGCCGGCCCACATCGGTGAGTCCCGCTCGCTTGACCATCCCCAACTGCTTGTTGGCGCTGGCGGTGATTTGCTGCAGATCCTTTTCGAGATACTCTGCGAGAGTTACGGTTTCGTCTGTCGCCATCGACAGTTCGGCAGGCCAAAGCCCACCGATCACCCACGGGGTGCAATCGACAGGAGAGCTGAAGGCCGGCATCGACAATGATTCCCGGGTAGCTCTCCGGAGGCGCTGGCGCGCCGTCTTTCGACCGAAGATCGCCACCGCGTCAGACTACCGACATATTCCGAACGCTCTTTACCGAAGGTGAATTGTGCAGGTGGGAGCGGCTCGGTAGCGTAGGGCCATGGTTGATTCTGCGCTGCAGCAGCAACTCGATGAGGTGCGCACCCTGCTCGGCCGCGCACGAGAGTTGTTTGGCGCCAACCCCATCGAGCCACCAACCGATATTGCACCCGATCCCGACGCCGTCAAAACCTGGTTGATCTAAACCCGAACGGTTAGTCGGCGCCGTCGCGGCGGCGCAGCTTGTGCGCCAGCAGCTTCTCGATCGCCGCATCGAGGTCGTTCGGGGTCGGGACCTCCGCCGACGGGGTGTGTCCGGCCGCCACGATCTCATAGCGAACCTCCAGCAACGCCTTCAGCCAGGAAACATCAGCGGTCAACAGGATGCCCTGCGCCAAGGTCGCAGCGTCGGTATCCATCGCCTCTTCGCTCAGCGCAACGCTGTGCATGTAACCGCCGCGGCACGAGCGGACGAGGATGTGCCCACTCGGGTGAACGGTGTCGAACGCGGGATTGGCGTCGGTCATCGACCGCCGTCGACGACGCGACCGAGTTCGCCGGCCGCATCTTGTTCATGCTGATCCCATGTCGTGGCCGTCACGGTCAGGTTGTGCGCCATGTCGGCGTGGTCGTCGGCCTGTTGCTCGTAGCACTGGCGTCTCAGTTCGAGCAGTTCACGTCCGGCGTCGCGAAGTTCACCGAAGATAGGCCCCAGCGAGTCCAGGCTCTCCTGGATGGCGGCATGCGACGACGGAACGGTGCGCAAGTAGTCGGAGGTCTCCTGATGATGCGCAGCTGCTTCACGTAAGTGCGCGGGCACCACATGGATTCGATCTGCCATCCGCTTTCTCCTGTTTCTGCGCCGCCGGCCGGTCCGGCGAATTCACTATTGTCCAGTGGTCGGCGTGGCCGCCGGCCGGGTCGGTGTCGGTGCGTCGGTCCTGGCTGGCGCGGTCGCGGTCGCCGCGGCCGGCGGATGCTCCCAGCCTAGGAAGCTCGGCCCGCTTACGGTGGCGATGTGCTGAATCTGGCCATCGAGGAGGGCCTTGGCGTGGCCGAGGGCCAGCGCATGGCGATCGGTGAAGATTCCGACGTCTCCCGGTCCGACTTGTACCGGATCAATCGGATTGGCGACTGCGGTTCCGGGTGCGGGAATGGTGATTCCCTGCTGATGGAACGCGTCCGGGATCGGCGCACCGCCCACCGCGGCCTCGATGGCCGCCGCCAGCTGGGGGCTGGCCGCCGTCACCGTGTCGCCGTCGGGCAGGGTAACCGTCGTCGGGCCCGCGGGCGCCGATTCCGCCGTTGACACCTCCGCACCGTGCTCGTCGTCTTTGTGTTCGTCCGGGTCATCCAATTCGTGATCGGTTGGGTTCGCGTCGGGGTCTTCGTCGTCCAGGCCCGCCAGGGCCGGATCAGATTCGCTGCCCTCCGCACGCCCGGGCAGCGGCAGCCCGCCCGGCGTCCCCCAACCACCCATCGAACCTGGTCCCGGCGCCGACCCCAGCCCAAGATTGGGAATCCCCGGCATCGCCGACGGCATCGCGGACGGCGGCGCGCTCTCGGCCGGCCCGGGCCCCGAATCCCCGGTCAACAGGCCAGGGTCATCGGCCAGCAGCGAATCCAGTAGCGGATCGTCACCGGCGGCGGCCGGATCGGCTGCCCGTACGGGCGAGGCAACCGAGGCCGGCCGGGTCTCGCCGGCAACGCTCGGCACGCTCTTCGAGGCGTCGTAGAGCGAGGTCCACGCGGCCATCAGTGCTGACTTCGACGTGTCGTCGAGGCTGGCGGTCATCACCACGGCGCGGATGTCCCTGAGCTTGCCGATCAGGAATCGCTGAAAGTCGCGTGCACCCGCCGGAGTGTCCAAGTCCGATCGGGTTTGCACTGCAGCCTCGGTCTCGCGTTGCAAGGCGCTCAGCGCTTCAGCGCCTTCGACCGTATTTAGGTGGGCGTTCATGATGGCCGAGATCACTTGCAAATCCAGCTGGGAGCTAGCCGAATTCTGGTGTGCCAGAGCGGCTTCAGCGCCTGCGATGGCTTCGGCGGCGGCTCCCTCGGACTGCTGCGGCGACGGAGCAGGCGGTTGCGCCCCGGAGCCGAACAGGCCCGGATGCTGCCTGCGGATCTTGGCCAGAATCGTGTCGAGTTGTTCCGGATGTGTCGTGGGGGTGATCACCGCGGCCAGCTCCGTTGGGGTCAGGCCTGCCTGCCACGCGTTCGGGTCACCGGTGCGGTCGCGCACAACTCTGACCGTGGCAAGCAGCTCGTCATACGTCGACATCGGCTAGCCAAACGCCGCTGCGGCCCAACGCGGGCGGTGTCGCGACCCCTCCATGCCGGGTGACAGTACTGAGGCCCTGAGCTGTGGACAATTCACCGCGACGCGGCTGTGGATAACAGCCTGGCGCTATCCCGCGGATACGCCGTATTGTGCCCGCAGGCCTTTCAGCACAGCACTTTTCGCCCGATCAAGCTCGCACGCGTCCGCCACGACCGCCGCGATCTCACGTTGCTTGGCAACCAGAAACTTCTGAAACTCCCTCGCCCCCATGGGCGTGTCGACGCCCAGGCTCCGCTGCTGCGGAACGGCACGCTCGATCTCGTCGCCGATCGCATCCAGACGTCTGATGCTCTCCCGCATCGCGGCGTGCGCGCTGGCAAGCACGTCCATTAGCGCACAGTCTGCCTCGGCGACCGAGTCATGCCGGGTCGCCATCGCCGACTGCCGCGCCTGAATGGCGGTTAGCGAGTGGCCAGTCTGTTCCGACATACGCTCAACCTAATCTCATATCGGCCGACGAATCGCGACGTAGTTTCCCAACCGGCTGATCCGCACAGAGGCGCCCGAGTAGGGGGCTTCGACGACGAGATTGTTGCCGATCGCCATCTGCACATGTCCGGTGTGCGGGAAGACGAGATCGCCGGGCCTGACTTGCGAACGGGGCACCGGGATTCCGTCATTGATCTGCTGATATGTGGTGCGGTCCAAATGAATCCCCGCCCGCGCGTATGCCCACTGCACCAACCCGGAACAGTCGAACTGATCGGGGCCGGTCGCGCCCCACACATACGGGCGGCCCAGCCGAGACAACGCCGCGCGCACCGCAATTCCGGCACGACTACTCGGCGACGGCAACCGCAGGCCGCGGTGGTGCAGCATTCGGTAGCGCAGTGCGCGCAGCGCCGCCGAATGCCGACGGGCGCGCAGCCGAGCGGTCAACACGTGTGCCCGCTGGGCGCGCAGCCGTGCGGCTCGACGGCGCATCGCGTCACGCTGGGCCATCGGCGCTATCGAGGTGACGGCGGCATCGGCGCGGGCCTCGTCGAGGACGTTCTTAGTCAGCTCACGGGCTTGCGCCCGGTCGCGGTGGGCGTCGGCGATAACGCCCGCGGCCGCGGCGTCCGTGCGCGCCGCCGAGAGCAGCGCTTCGTGGCCCCGCTTTGCTTGAAATTGATAATTTCCTTGTCCCACAACGGTATTCACTGACGATGGCGACACCACATGGTAAGGCGCAACCAGCTGTGGCTGCCGGGTGCTGCCCGCGAACAACTCGTGAGCTCGGCTCAACGCCTCGATTTCACTTTCGGTCATCGGTCCCCCTCGCCGCTGCCCTCATCAACGGGTTCCTGGCTCGTCGACCCCACCGCGTCGGCGAACGCACGGACGCGGGGGAGTACCCCCGCCGGGATCACCCCGCGGTTGCGGATGTCCCACATCTCGTCACTGCTCACACCGAGCAGCGCCGCGATGATCGCGTCCGGCAGCGACGACCGCGCACAGGCCTGGTCGAATCGCGCGCTCAAACTGGTCGGCATCCGCTTGAGCAGCGCGCTGCGCGTTTCCTCGAGCGCCCGAAGATGCTCCATCAGCCGGTCGGTCGAGTCGGCTCCGGCGTTCACGGCAACCCGCCATGAGCTGGCGGCTAGCATCTCGGCCTTCACGCACTGCGCGATCACAGAGAGAATATACGTCTCATATTCGTTTGATGTCGTCGCCGGCAGACGATCGATGACAGATTTCAGCGCATCGAGCTGGGCTTCGGCATATCCTTCCAGCACGTCGGTGTCGCTGTGGCGGTCGACAACCACCGCCCCGGTGCGCGGCGGCGACATCGTTTCGGGGGGCTGCGCGGCGATCAATCGGGCCAGTTCGGCATCCGGATCGGCGGCCACCAACAGCCGCGAGTAGGTGCCTGGCGGCAAACCCAGGCCGTTTTCGACCTTCTGAACAGTGCTTTTATGGGCCTTACGCGCGCCGCGTTCCAGATAGCTCAATCCCATGATGCTGACGCCGGTCGCGGCAGCAAGCTCCGCTAGGGACCAGTCACGCGACTCACGCAATGCCCGGATGGCCGCGCCTGCCGATTCACGGCTCACCCGCTGGCTCCGGCCATAGGCCGGATATTACACAGCCAGCCCGCTATCGCTATGTATATACGCTTTTATCACGTTTCTCTTGCGCCGGGCGGGCTCCTGTGTATACGCTTTCGTATATGTTTCGCCCCTTAGCCGAGGAGACTGACATGGGCCACCCCTGCGCAACCGACCCGGAACTGTGGTTCGGCTACCCCGATGACGACGGCGGTGACGGCGCGGCCAAGGCGCGTGCCTATGAACGATCCGCCACCGAGGCGCGGATCCAATGCCTGCGTCGCTGCCCGCTGGCACAGCAGCGCCGATGTGCGCAATACGCCATCGCACATCGTGAGGAGTACGGCGTGTGGGCGGGCGTCAAGCTTCCCGGCGGCCAGTACCGCAAGCGTGACCAGCTCGCGCGCGCCCACGACATCCTGCGACGTATCGCCACCGGCGAGATCAACTCCCGGCAACTGCCCGAGAACGCGGCGTTGCTGGCGCGCAGCGAGCACGAGACCATCCCGGTTCCCGCAGTAGTGCTGCACCTGCCGATCGCGCAGGTTGGCCCGCGTTCGGCCGCCTGACCGGTGCACGGTGCCCGTGAACGTTTGTTCACCGAGTCGACCGGGTAGTCGACCGCGACGGAACACCAGACCGTCGACCCGGAGGCGCACCATGACGTTCGACCTGACACCGACGGCCGCGCAGCACGACCTTGCTCGGCGGGCACACGAATTCTCCGAATCCGTGATCCGTCCGGTCGCGCTCGAATACGACCAGCGGCAGGAGTTTCCCTGGCCGGTCCTCGAAGAAGCGGCCCAGCGCGGCTTCTACAGTCCGCTGTTCTACCGCGACCTGATCGGTGATCGCACCGGCCTGTCCCTGCCCATGTTTATGGAGGAGTTGTTCTGGGGCTGCGCCGGAATCGGTCTGGCGATCGTGATGCCGGCGCTGGCTCTTTCGGCGATCGGTCAGGCCGCGTCTCCCGAGCAGATGCTGCAGTGGGCGCCTGAATGTTTCGGCACCCCAGGCGATCTCAAGCTGGCCGCACTGGCGATTTCCGAACCCGAGGGCGGCAGCGACGTGCGCAATCTGCGCACCCGGGCACACCGCGAAGGTGACGACTGGATCATCGACGGCCACAAGATGTGGATCGGCAACGGCGGCATCGCCAACGTGCACGTGGTCAATGCCGTCGTCGACGAGGAGCTCGGCCACCGCGGCCAGGCCCTCTTCGTGGTGCCGGGCGGCACCCCCGGACTGGAACTGGTGCGCAAGCTCGACAAGCTGGGCTGCCGCGCGTCCCACACCGCGGAGTTGCGGTTCAACGGCGTTCGCGTTCCGGGCGCCAATTTGCTTGGCGGACAAGAGAAGCTGGAGCATAAACTCGCCAAGGCCCGCGAGGTCGTCGCGGGGGGACAGCGCTCGGGCTCGGCGACGCTGGGCACGTTCGAACAGACCCGTCCGATGGTCGCCGCCCAGGCGATCGGCATCGCGCGTGCGGCATTGGAGTACGCGACGGCATATGCCACGGAGCGCGAGGCGTTCGGCGGACCCATCATCGACAACCAGGGCATCGCCTTTCCGTTGGCCGATCTGGCGACCCAGATCGACGCGGCCCGGCTGTTGACCTGGCGGGCTTCCTGGATGGCGGCCAACGAAGTCCCCTTCGAGCGTGGTGAGGGCTCGATGGCCAAGCTCGCCGCCAGCGAGGTCGCGATCAAGGCCACCGAGCGCGCGCTCCAGACCATGGGCGGCTGGGGCTACATCACCGACCACCCCGTCGAGAAGTGGTACCGAGACGCCAAGCTGTACACCATTTTTGAGGGCACCAGCGAGATTCAGCGGATGGTCATCTCGAATGCGTTGGGCGCCGCCGTTGGCACTCCGCCGCTGCACGTCGTGCTGGAACCGTCCGGCGGCCCGCTGAACCGGATCTTTGGCCGCGGCACCCCGCTGCGGTCCCGCGCCGCCGACGCCGCGCTGTCGGTCAAGGATCAGATCCCCGACCCGATCATGCGGGTGGCCATGCAGATGCTGCGGCCGCCGGGCAGATAGGCCGGCGAGCGCGGGTACCTTCGCCATATCACGCCCGCAACGAAGGGTGCACGGTGAGCAATCTCGAGACCGCCCCGGCCGAAATCGCCTGCAGTGCTGCACGGGTTGCGGGGACCGAGGTGCTACATCCGCGCGAGGTTCCGCTCGGCGGCCCGCGGGGCATCCGGGTGCAACGCACCCTGCCGCAGCGACAGCGATCGCTGATCGGAGCCTGGTGCTTTATCGACCATTACGGCCCCGTTCGAGCGCGCATGGATGTACCCCCTCATCCGCACACGGGACTACAGACGGTGAGCTGGCTGTTCACCGGAGAAGTGGAACACCGCGACAGCGCAGGAGTGCACGCCGTCATCCGGCCCGGCGAGTTGAATCTCATGACCGCGGGTGCGGGAATTTCTCATTCCGAGGTGTCGGTCGGATCGGACGCTGTTTTGCACGGCGTGCAGCTGTGGGTCGCCCTGCCCGATTCCGATCGCGACACCGGACGCGGCTTCGCTCACTATGTGCCAGACCCCATCTCTTTGGCGGGCGCGCAAGCGCGGGTGTTCTTGGGCGAGGTGGTCGGCAGCCGGTCTCCAGTGCATACGTTCACACCGCTACTCGGAGCCCAGATCGATCTCGACGCGAACGCCGAACTGCACCTCGACGTCGACCCGGCGTTCGAGCACGGCGTGCTCTGCGATGAGGGGACCGTAGCGATGAGCGGAACGACTCTGACGGTCGCCGCGCTCGGCTATCAAGGCCCGGGCAGCGCCGCGGTCCACCTGCGCAATGTTGGGGATCAGCCCGCGCGGGTAGTGCTGTTGGGGGGCGCCCCCTTCACCGAAGAGCTGCTGATGTGGTGGAACTTCGTCGGGCGCACCCACGACGAGATCGTCGGGTATCGCCAGCTGTGGGAGGACGCCGACGCACGCTTCGGCGCCGTCGACGGCTACCGGGGCACGGTGAAGCGACTGCCGGCCCCACCGCTGCCGACCGCCCGGCTACGGCCGCGACCAATACCGCACGAACCGAATGGGAGGAAACGACATGACGACCACGACCGATAAGACCGGCGCGGAGACCACCGTCACCGAGGGGCATCAGACGTATGCCATCGCCGTCGAAGGCAAGACGGTCGGCCACGCCGATTACGCCGACCGCGGCGAGCAGCGCGTTTTCTACCACACCGTCGTCGACCCAGAATTCGGCGGACGCGGCCTGGCGACCATCCTGGTCGAGGAGGCCCTGAACGGGGCGCGCGACGCCGGCAAACGAATCGTCCCGGTGTGCTCGATGTTCCAGACCGTGCTCAAGAAGCACCCCGAATTCGACCAGGTCACCGACCCCGTCACCGACGAGGTCCGAGAATGGGTGCAAGCCCAGCCGAGCAGCTAGCTGGCCCGGCAGTCGACAACGGCTTTACGGCAGCTTTACTGGAAACGAACCTCCGGCACGGCGGCGGTCAACCGGCAGCTAAATTCCCTGCGATGCTATTGGCGGCTCACGCGATTTCGACGGACAATGCCACGTGACCTAACGTGTTATCGCAGGGCAGCTGGGTAAATCGGGTACTCCCGTGGCTAGGCATCCAAGCGGCGGCCGTAGTAGCCGGACCTCCCAGCTAACTCACAGTCTCCGTGAGCAAAATGATGAGCTCAGGCGGCCAGGCCAGGCCACGGCGTCGTGTTCGTTTGCCGTTTACCGAAGCGGCGGGCGCGCCAGGCATGCTCGATCGGAGGGAAAAGTGGACTTCGGGGTACTGCCGCCCGAGATCAACTCTGCGCGCATCTACGCCGGACCAGGCTCCGGACCGATGCTTGCCGCGGCGTCAGCATGGGAGACGCTCGCCGCGGAGCTGTACTCGACAGCAACCTCCTACCAGTCGGCAATTGCTGAGCTGACCGCTGGACCCTGGCTGGGTCCGGCGGCAGCAACCATGGCAGCCGCCGCCGCTCCGTATGTCGCCTGGTTGAGAACCGCCGGCGAGCAGGCTGAGCAAACGGGCAACCAGGCCGTCGCGGCGGCAGCCGCCTACGAGGCCGCGTTCGCGGAGACAGTGCCCCCGCCGGTGGTCGCCGCGAATCGCGCGCTGTTGGCAGCGCTGGTCGCCACGAACTTTTTCGGGCAGAACACGAGCGCGATCGCGACCACCGAAGCGCAGTACGGCGAGATGTGGGCTCAGGACACCGGCGCCATGCAGACCTACGCGACCTCCTCGGCATCGGCTACCTCACTGACGCCGTTCGAGTCGCCGTCGTCGAGCACCAACAGCGACGGGACCGCCTACCAAGCCGACGCAGTCGCCCAAGCCGCCGGTACCTCCGTCGGCAACGCGCAGCAGAACGTCCAGCAGGCCATCTCCGCCGTCCCCAACGCACTGATCAACCTGGCCAGTCCGGCCGACTTTGGATTCGGGGGGCGGGACCTACTGGGCCTGCTCGCGGACCTGAGCGCTGTTTTTCTGGATCCGGAAATCGGGGCGGCGGGACTCGCGGCCGACACCTCACTGGGGACGACGGCTCTTCCCTACGACGTAGGCGGATATTGGACCGGTGTCCACACCGACGACATCGTCAGCGGCTGGGCGGGTGTACAACCGTGGCCGGGCAATGCACCTGCACCGGCGACATCCTTTCCGGTGCTCACCGAACCGGCAGCGACGGTTTCCGGGCAGTTCCGCCACGCGCCCTCGGTCGGACGGCTGTCGGTACCGCCGGCATGGGTGGCCGCGGCCCCCGAATTACGCGCGATGACGACAGCACTGCCGGCCGCGACCGTCGGCGCCGCCGCCCAGGCCACCGGCTCCAGCGCGGGAAGCCTGTTCAGCCAGATGGCCCTGGCAAGCATGGCCGGGCGCGCTATGGCCGGCACCACCGGCGGAGGTGTCGCTCGAACCCAGGAGCGCGTCGGGATACCCGGGCGCAAACCAAAGGATTCCAAGCCCACCGAACCGCCCGAGGCGGCCCAGATTCCAGCGGGCGGCCCGATCACGAGCATCGCCGCCGAGCTTCGCGAGCTGGCCTCGCTGCGTGATGCCGGAATTCTCACCCAAGACGAATTCATCGAGCAAAAGCAGCGCCTGCTGCCGCGTGATCCGTAACGCTAGGCAGAGCTCAAATGTGCACTTGCGTCGTGTAACTCATTGCGGCGCAGTGCCATTGGCGTTACGGCGAGGACGTCGCCGCCTTCGACCACCGTTCGGGTGATCGGCGTGAGCGCTTGGAACAGCGCCTCCACCTCGTCGTCGCTCAGTGCGTCGAGCGCCGACAACCCCAGCGCATCGGTGCTCGATTCGACATGATCTTTGAGTTCGGCGCCGGCCGCGGTGAGCGTGCCATCCTCGTACAGCAGGCCACGCTCGGCCAGTCGCTGTTCGTGGTGACGCCATTCGGTCTCGTCGTAATCGCGGGTGCGCGCGATGTAATCACGCGGGACACGGTGCGCCGCCGCATGCAGCACATTGCATTCCCGGCCCGAGACGCCCGCCGCGGTCAATACCGCCACATGGCCGTCGCCGCGGTGCTCACGCAGCAGCGTGGTCGCATGCCACAGTGCGTCAAGCGGATTGTCCGGCCACGGCAGCGCGCGATTCGCGGCGAACAGCGGTCGCCCGTCGACGCCCGCCTGGCGCACCGCCTTTCCCGCCAATTCGGCTGCAAGAGTTACGTTTTCGTCTTCTTGCAACCCATAGCGGCGCAGCGCCGCGACCGCTGAGTCCTGCCGGGCACGCAATGCAGCATCCGGGCCGGCGATCTGCCATGCCGCCGGCAAGGCCTTGGCCACCCGCTGGGGCGCGAAGTTGTAGAAGATCGCGGTCACCAGCTCCGGTGGGGCCGTGCCCAGCGGGGCGGACCGGGCCGCGAAGTAGCCCATCCAGAAGCCCCGGTATCCCAGCTCGTCGAGTGCTGCCCGCGCCTCCGGCGCGAAGTACGTCACCGCGTGCACCGGCTCGAATCGATCGAAGAATCGTCGCGCCAGCTCTGTTTTTCTCCGCATGCTTGCAGTGAAGCACCGCCGCCGGACGCGACCAATCCCGGTCCCTATATAGGGCCGGGAAGCTCTCCCAGTGCCGACAGTTCGGCGTGGACGTGGCCGATCGCGGATTTGTACTGCTCGTCGCTGAGGGTCTTCGCGTAGTAGCGATCATTGCGCAGCCGATACTGCTGGGCGCGCAGTTCCCGAATGCGTTCGAGCCGGGCGGTGTCGTCCGTCGAGAATGTGAGCTCCTGCAAAGTGATTCGACCCGCCAGAACTTCTTCAACCGGGGACAGCTGGTAGCCGCATCTTGCTAGAAATTCGAGATACACCTTGCAGTAGTCGCGTTCCCCGCCTTGCCAGCCGCGGTTCGCGGTATGCCACTCGAAAGCGGCAAGCACCGCCGCCATGATCACCGCTGCGGGCCGACTGTCGATATCGACCAGCGTCTCCAAGTCCTCGTACTCGGCGTCGTCGGTTCCCAGCAGCGCAGCTGCGACCTTCATGCTGGCGGGGCAGTGCAGCCTGGTGAGGAAGTGAAAACTGCGGGCGACGAAGGCTTCGGAGCCAGGCGGCGGCGGTGCCGCCCAGACGATGTTGTTGCGAATCCAGTCCCGCCGCGTGCCGGTGACGGCCGCGGCTCGCCGATCCAGTTCACGGAGCAGAACCCAGTCGCGCTTGGCCTCGGCTGCTGCTTCGGATTCCAGCTTCACCGGTTGAGAACCGGTGAAGGTGCTTCCGGCCGTCACCTCGCTGAAAGTTAGTGGGCGCCCCATGTCCCAGGTCATATAGCTGGCACGGACATCGAGCTCCACAGAATTGGCGCGTCGGACCAAGTCACCCAATGTTGTTTTGCCGGGCACCAATCGGCAGATTCGGTCTTCCTGGCGGAGGTCGTCACGGGTGTAGATCAGGCCGATGTCGCTGCGGCGGTTCAACTCATCCGTGTTGACGTCGACGCGCCACCCCGCGGGCCCCGCAACCCCCGGGATGTAGTGGGCCGAGATCTCAACCAGAAGATCGTCGACGGTCGCTTCGTCATGGAATATCCAAAATTCTCGATGGGATTCGACATCGTCTCCCATCGCCACCGAGCTGCGATCGATCGTGACCTTGACTGTGTCGGTCATGGCTCAAGTTCTACCGACCTCAATGCCGACGGGGTAGTCACCCGATTGGCTAATCGCGGTGCCATGGCCGGCAATTGGAAAAGGCCACGACACTCGCAGAGTTCGTGGCCTTTACGCCTGCGGATTCATCGAACCGCTGTGGTGGGCGAAGGGGGACTTGAACCCCCACGTCCCGAAGGACACTGGCACCTGAAGCCAGCGCGTCTGCCATTCCGCCACTCGCCCGGGGAAAACAACCGATGGACCATATCACTGTAGTGGCCATTCGCCCTAACCGCTCCGGTGACCGAACGAGCCTGTTCGGTGCCCGGCGGCAGCGCCATGAAACCGGTTTGACCTGCATGGATGCGATTCTCAGAATTCTCACGGTGACGGAGCCTCACCGTGTCCCGATAACATGCATGGGTGATGCGACACGCAGGCGAGTGGTTTGCCTTGCGCCGGCGATATACCGCGACAAGTGCGGGCGAGCGCTGAAGCGTGGGTAGCCAACGGGGGCTCGCTGCCCGGATCGAGCGCAGGCTGGAGTCGACCGTCGGCGACGCATTTGCCCGCATGTTCGGGGGTTCGATTGTCCCCCAGGAGGTTGAGGCGTTATTGCGCCGTGAAGCCGAGGACGGCCTGCAAGCGCTTCGCGGGAATCACTTTTTGGCGCCTAACGAATACGTCATTACCCTCGGTGTGCACGACTTCGAGAAGGTGGGCGCCGATCCGGATCTGACGTCGAGCGCATTCGGCAGATACCTGGCCGACTATATCCATGAACAGGGGTGGGAAACGTATGGTGATGTCGTCGTTCGGTTCGAGCAGTTGCCGAGCCTGCATACCGGACAGTTTCGCGCCCGCGGTGCTGTCAACCCCGATGTCGAGCCCCGCACGAAGTTCAATGACCCCGCCCGGCCACAATCAAGTCAGGCGTTCAGCGCAGAACCAGGAGTACCACCAATGACTGACAACTCGAGCTACCGCGGTCAGGGGCAGGGGCGTCCCGGCGACGAGTATTACGACGAGCGTTACGGGCGTCCGCAAGACGACCAGCGCGGCGGCCAGGAGCCCCCGGGCGGATCCGACCCTCGCGGGGGATATCCGCCGGAGCAGGCCGGCTACCCGCCGCAGGGCGGATACCAGGCGCCTCGCCACCCCGACCAGGGCGGCTACCCCGACCAGCGCGGCGGGTACCCCGAGCAGGGCGGCTACCCCGACCAGCGCGGGGGCTATCCCGAACAAGGCGGTTATCCGCCGCAGGGTGGCTACCCAGGTCAGGGCGGCTACCCGGACCAGGGTCGCGGCTACGACCAGGGTCAGGGCGGCTACCCACCGTCGTATGAGCAGCGTCCGCCTGCCGGTGGTGGCGGATATGGCGGCCCGGGTTACGACCAAGGCGGGCAAGGTTACGACCAAGGCGGGCAAGGTTACGACCAGGGCTACCGGCAAGGTGGCGGCGGCTACGGTCAGCCCGGCGGGCAGCCCGCCGGTGGCCAGCAGGGCTACGGCGGCGGTTACAGCGAGTACGGTCGCGGGCCGGCTCGTCCCGACGAAGGCGGCTACGCCCCTCCAGGCGCCCCGAGCGTGCCCGAACCGCCGCGGCCGTCCTACCCCGAGCAGGGCGGCGGATACGACCAGGGTTACCAGCAAGGTGGCCAGGGTTACGGCGCCCAGCCGGAGTACGGTGGCGGCGACTATACGCAGTACGCGGAGAACGTCCCGCCCGGTGGATACGGCCAGCCGGCCGGCGGTGGATACCCCGAGACCGCCCACCGCGATTACGAGTACGGCCAACCGGGCGAGTACAGCCCGCCGGCCGACTACGGTCAGCAGGCCGACTATGCCCAGCAGGCCGGCGGCGGCTACGGCGGTTACGGCCAGGGCGGTTATGCGTCCGCCGGGGCGGCGGTCACGCTGCAGCTCGACGACGGCAGCGGCCGCACCTACCAGCTTCGCGAAGGCTCCAACATCGTCGGTCGCGGACAAGACGCCCAGTTCCGGTTGCCGGACACCGGTGTGTCCCGGCGCCACTTGGAAATCCGCTGGGACGGACAGGTCGCGCTGTTGTCCGACCTCAACTCCACCAACGGCACGACTGTGAACAACGCGCCGGTACAGGAGTGGCAGTTGGCCGATGGCGACGTGATCCGTTTGGGCCACTCGGAGATCATCGTTCGGATCCACTGAACGCACCGGGCATAAGCTGCCGTGCTTCGCCCCGCGTCGACCACCCTCCAAGTATCGTGACGTTGCTTGGTTTCATGAGGTGCGGCGCCAGGACGGAAAGGACGCCAGATGCAGGGACTGGTACTGCAGCTGACGCGCGCCGGATTTTTAATGCTGTTATGGGTATTCATCTGGTCCGTTCTCCGGATCTTGAAGACTGACATCTACGCACCAACCGGTGCGGTCATGGTTCGCCGCGGTTTGGTATTGCGCGGCACGTTGCTGCCGTCTCGCCAGCGCCGCCATGCCGCCCGCTATCTGGTGGTGACCGAAGGAGCGCTGGCAGGTGCACGCATCACGCTCAGCGGGCAGCCGGTGTTGATCGGACGTGCGGACGACTCGACGCTGGTGCTGACCGACGACTACGCCTCGACGCGGCATGCCCGGCTGTCTCAGCGCGGCTCCGAATGGTACGTCGAGGATCTAGGATCGACCAACGGCACTTACCTTGACAGGGCGAAGGTGACCACTGCGGTACGAGTTCCTATCGGAACGCCGATCCGGATCGGCAAGACGGCAATCGAGCTGCGCCCGTGAGCCGCGCCGACGACGATGATCCCGGCATCGCCGGGATCGAGGAGTGGCGCTCGTGAGCCTGGTCCTGCGATATGCCGCGCGCAGCGATCGCGGCCTGGTGCGCGCCAATAACGAAGACTCGGTCTACGCCGGCGCTCGACTTCTGGCCCTGGCCGACGGCATGGGCGGCCACGCGGCCGGCGAGGTCGCGTCCCAGTTGGTGATCGCCGCATTGGCTCACCTCGACGATGACGAACCCGGTGGCGACCTGCTCGCCAAGCTCGATGCCGCGGTGCGCGCCGGCAATTCGGCCATCGCCGCCCAGGTAGAGATGGAGCCCGACCTCGAAGGGATGGGCACCACGCTGACCGCAATCCTGTTCGCGGGCAACCGTCTTGGGTTGGTGCACATCGGAGACTCGCGCGGCTATCTGCTCCGCGACGGCGAGCTGGCCCAGATCACCAAGGACGACACCTTCGTCCAAACCTTGGTCGACGAAGGGCGGATCACGAAGGAAGAGGCGCACAGCCATCCGCAGCGATCGCTGATCATGCGGGCGCTGACCGGCCACGAGGTCGAGCCCACTTTGACGATGCGCGAAGCCCGCGCCGGTGACCGCTACCTGCTCTGCTCCGACGGGCTGTCCGATCCGGTCAGCGACGAGACCATCCACGAGGCGCTGCAGATTCCGGACGTAGCCGAAAGTGCTTACCGCCTCATCGAATTGGCGCTGCGCGGCGGCGGTCCCGACAACGTGACGGTGGTGGTCGCCGATGTCGTCGACTACGACTACGGCCAGACCCAGCCGATTCTTGCCGGTGCGGTATCCGGTGAGGAAGACCAGCTGACGCTGCCCAACACCTCGGCGGGCCGGGCTTCCGCGATCGGTCCCCGCAAAGAGGCCGCCAAACGCGTTGTGCCACAAGAGGAGCCAGCGCCCCGGCCACGCTTTGCGTGGCGGCGGATGTTTATCGTCGTCACGCTGGTGGTACTGCTGGCACTCACCGGCCTGGCCATCGGGCGAGCCATCATCCGGAGCAACTACTACGTCGCCGAATACAACGGCATGGTCTCGATCATGAAGGGGATTCAAGGGTCACTGTTGGGCATGTCCCTGCACGAACCCTATTTGGTGGGCTGTCTCAACGCACGCAACGACTTATCGATCATCAGCTTCAGCCAGTCCGGTGGCCACCTCGACTGCCGGCTCATGCAGTTGCAGGATCTGCGCCCCGCCGCGCGCGCGCAAGTGCTGGCCGGGCTTCCGGCCGGGACGCTCGATGAGGCCGAGTCGCAGTTGAAGGAATTGTCGGCCAACAACCTCCTGCCGCCCTGCCCGCCGCCTCGCGCGACGTCACCACCCGGGTCACCGAGCCCGGCGACCAGCGGTACGACACCGCCGAGTGCCCCCGCACCCACCACCCCGTCCAGCGGCCCCCCACCCAGCAGCACAGCTCCGAGTACCGCCCCCGCCAGTACCCCGCCAGCACCGCCCGCGACCCCGTCGCCCACGACCCCTTCCCCGACGGTGACTACGCTCCCGCCACCCCCACCTCAGCCGGGCATCGACTGCCGGGCGGCTGCATGACCACACAGGTCCAACCGCCGGTCACGGTGACGCCGCCGCTGCGGACTCGGCGCAACTCCGAGTTCCTGTTGTTGTGCTTCGCCGCGGTCATCACCGTCGCCGCCTTGCTGATCGTCGACGCCAACCAGGAACGCGGCCTGCGCTGGGGTGTGGCCAGCTACGGGTTGGCCTTCCTGGCCTTGTTCGGCGGCGCGCACCTGACCATCAGGCGCTTCGCCCCCTACACCGATCCGCTCCTGCTCCCGATTGTGGCGCTGCTCAACGGACTTGGTTTGGTGATGATCCACCGGCTCGACCTTGTCGGCAGCGAGCTCAGCGGTCGTCATCACGCAAGCGCAACCCAGCAGATGCTGTGGACCCTGGTCAGCGTCGCCGCGTTCGCGCTCGTCGTCACGTTCCTCAAGGACCACCGCCAGCTTGCGCGGTACGGCTACATTTTTGGGCTCACGGGTCTGGTCTTCTTGGCGGTCCCCGCCCTCCTGCCGGCCTCGCTGTCCGAGCAGAACGGCGCCAAGATCTGGATTCGCTTGCCGGGCTTCTCAATTCAGCCCGCCGAGTTCTCCAAAATTCTGCTGCTGATCTTTTTCTCCGCGGTGCTGGTCGCCAAGCGCGGCCTGTTCACCAGCGTCGGTAAGCACCTGATGGGAATGACCCTGCCCCGCGCCCGAGACCTCGCACCGCTGTTGGCGGCGTGGGTGATCTCGATCGGTGTGATGGTCTTCGAAAAAGACCTCGGCACATCGCTACTGCTGTATGCGTCGTTTCTGGTGGTGGTCTACCTGGCCACCCAGCGGTTCAGCTGGGTGATCATCGGGCTGGTGTTGTTCGCCGCGGGAAGCGTTGTCGCGTATTTCATTTTCGCGCACGTACGGACTCGCGTGCAGATGTGGTGGGACCCGTTCTCCGACCCCGACGGCAGCGGCTACCAGATCGTGCAGTCACTGTTCAGCTTTGCTACCGGGGGCATCTTCGGCACCGGTCTGGGCAACGGCCAGCCCGACACGGTGCCGGCCGCGTCCACCGATTTCATCATCGCCGCCTTCGGCGAAGAGCTTGGATTAGTGGGTCTGGCGGCCCTTCTCATGCTGTACACCATCGTGATCGTCCGGGGCATGCGCACGGCGATCGCGACCCGCGACAGCTTCGGCAAGCTGCTGGCCGCGGGTCTAGCATCGACGCTGGCGATCCAGCTGTTCATCGTCGTCGGCGGTGTCACGCAGCTCATTCCGCTGACCGGACTGACAACGCCCTGGATGTCGTACGGCGGATCCTCATTGCTGGCCAACTATGTGCTGTTGGCCATCCTGGCGCGGATCTCGCACAGCGCCCGACACCCCTTGCGCTCCCGCACTCGTGACACGTCGCCGCTCGCTGCGGCCGGCACCGAGGTGATCCAGAAGGTATGAACACCTCTCTCCGCCGGATCTCAATGACCGTGATGGCGTTGATCGTGCTCCTCCTTCTCAACGCCACCATGACGCAAGTGTTCGCCGCTGACGGGCTGCGGGCCGACCCGCGCAATCAGCGCGTCCTGCTCGACGAGTACTCGCGTCAGCGCGGCCAGATCATCGCGGGCGGCCAGCTGCTGGCCTACTCGGTGGCCACCGACAGCCGGTTCCGTTTCCTGCGGGTGTACCCCAACCCCGCTGTGTACGCGCCGATCACCGGCTTCTATTCGCTGCGCTATTCCAGCTCCGGCCTGGAGCGCGCCGAGGACGCGCTGCTCAACGGTTCCGACGAGCGACTGTTCGGGCGCCGGCTGGCCGACTTCTTCACCGGCCGCGATCCCCGCGGCGGCAATGTCGACACCACGATCAACCCCCGGATGCAGCAGGCGGCCTGGGACGGGATGCAGCAGGGTTGCGGCGGGCCGCCGTGCAAGGGAGCCGTGGTGGCCCTGGAGCCCTCCACCGGCAAGATTCTGGCCATGGTGTCCTCGCCGTCATATGACCCCAACCTGCTGGCCTCGCACGACCCCGAGGTGCAGGCGCAGGCATGGCAGCGGCTGCGCGACGATCCGGACAACCCGCTCACCAACCGTGCGATCTCGGAGACCTATCCACCCGGGTCGACGTTCAAGGTGATTACCACCGCGGCGGCGCTGCAGGCCGGTGCCAAGGACGACGAGCAGCTGACCGCGGCGCCGACGATCCCGCTGCCCAACAGCACCGCGACATTGGAGAACTACGGTGGCACGCCGTGTGGCGACCAACCCACCGTGTCGCTCAGCGAAGCCTTCGCCAAGTCGTGCAACACCGCATTTGTCCAGCTGGGCATCCTTACCGGGTCCGAGGCGCTGCGCAGCATGGCGCATTCGTTCGGCCTGGACAGCAGCCCGAGCGTGATTCCGCTTCAGGTCGCGGAATCGACGGTTGGAATAATCGCGGATGCCGCCGCTCTCGGGATGTCTAGCATCGGGCAGAAGGACGTGGCGCTGACCCCGCTGCAGAACGCGGAGATCGCCGCGACCATCGCGAACGACGGCGTAACGATGCAGCCTTACCTGGTCGAGAGCCTCAAGGGACCGGACTTGGCCAACATCAGCACGACTGCGCCCTATCAGCAGCGTCGCGCGGTATCGCCGCAGATCGCCGCTAAGCTGACAGAGCTCATGGTCGGTGCCGAGAAGGCTGCACAGCAGAAAGGGGCCATTCCCGGCGTGCAGATCGCATCCAAGACCGGTACCGCAGAGCATGGCGCCGACCCGCGCAACACTCCGCCGCACGCGTGGTACATCGCGTTCGCGCCCGCGCAGGCACCGAAGGTTGCCGTGGCCGTGCTCGTGGAGAACGGTGCCGACCGCCTCGCTGCGACCGGCGGGGCGCTCGCGGCGCCGATCGGACGGGCCGTCATCCAGGCCGCACTGCAGGGGGGCCCATGAGCTTCCGCAGGCGAGCGCACGTGAGGATCGCAGCACGGAACGTGCGAGGACCGGAGCGCGCGGGAGGCAAGCCATGAGCCCCCGAGTTGGAGTGACGCTGTCGGGCCGGTACCGGCTGCAGCGACTCATCGCCACCGGCGGCATGGGCCAGGTCTGGGAGGCGGTGGACAGTCGGCTGGGCCGGCGCGTGGCCGTCAAGGTTCTCAAGGCGGAGTTTTCGCAGGACCCCGAGTTCATCGAGCGGTTCCGCGCCGAGGCGCGCACCACCGCGATGCTCAACCACCCCGGCATCGCCGCCGTGCACGACTACGGCGAGAGCCAGATGGACGGCGAGGGCCGCACCGCCTATCTGGTGATGGAGCTGGTCAACGGCGAGCCGTTGAACTCGGTACTCAAGCGCACCGGCCGGCTATCCCTGCGGCACGCCTTGGACATGCTCGAGCAGACGGGCCGCGCGCTGCAGATCGCGCACGCCGCCGGGCTGGTCCACCGCGACGTCAAACCCGGCAACATCCTGATCACCCCGACCGGCCAGGTGAAGATCACCGACTTCGGCATCGCCAAGGCCGTCGACGCCGCCCCGGTCACCCAGACCGGCATGGTGATGGGCACCGCTCAATACATCGCGCCCGAACAGGCGCTGGGCCATGACGCCACCCCCTCCAGCGACGTGTACTCCCTGGGAGTTGTTGGCTACGAAGTGGTTTCGGGCAAACGGCCGTTCACCGGTGACGGCGCCCTGACGGTCGCGATGAAGCACATCAAGGAGCCACCGCCGCCGCTGCCGCCCGAACTTCCGCCCAACGTGCGCGAACTCATCGAGATCACGCTGGTGAAGAACCCCGGCATGCGCTACCGCAGCGGGGGCCCGTTCGCCGACGCCGTGGCCGCGGTCCGCGCCGGGCGCCGTCCGCCGCGGCCCAGCCAGTCACCGCCGCCCGGACGGGCCGCGCCGGCGGCCATTCCGTCCAGCCCGCAGGCCCGCACGACCGCCGCGCCCAGTGCGCGGGCCGGTGCACCCAGCCGGTCCCGGCCGGCCACGAGCAGTCGTCGTCCACCGCCGGCCCGTCGCACCTTTTCGTCGGGGCAGCGCGCGCTGCTGTGGGCGGCCGGAGTGCTGGGCGCGCTCGCCATCATCATCGCGGTGCTGATCGTCATCAATTCCCGCGGCGACACCCAGCAGCAGCCTCCGCCTCCGACGGTCACCGACACCGGGACGCCGCCCGCGAGCAAGACCCCCAGCGGTTCCGGCCCCAGTTTGCGACTGGATTGGACGGATCGCGCCGGGATAAGTAATTCTGGACTCCACCGCAGGCCACCCGAACTGAGCTGGGCTACCCCCTCGACGCCCAGCCGGTCGGCGGCCCGATACGAGACACCGCAATGACCACCCCTCAGCACCTGTCCGACCGTTACGAACTGGGCGACATCCTCGGTTTCGGCGGTATGTCGGAGGTTCACTTAGCCCGCGACGTCCGCTTGCACCGCGACGTCGCGGTGAAAGTGCTGCGCGCCGATCTGGCGCGCGATCCGAGCTTCTACTTGCGCTTTCGTCGCGAGGCGCAAAACGCCGCGGCGCTCAATCACCCGGCGATCGTCGCCGTCTACGACACCGGCGAGGCCGAGACGCCCGCGGGTCCGCTGCCCTACATCGTCATGGAATACGTCGACGGCGTCACGCTGCGCGATATCGTGCACAACGACGGGCCCCTGCCGCCGCGCCGCGCGATCGAGATCATCGCCGACGCCTGCCAGGCCCTGAACTTCAGCCACCAGAACGGCATCATCCACCGCGACGTCAAACCGGCGAACATCATGATCAGCACGACCAACGCGGTCAAGGTGATGGACTTCGGCATCGCGCGGGCCATCGCCGACAGCGGCAACAGCGTCACCCAGACCGCGGCCGTGATCGGCACCGCGCAGTACCTCTCGCCGGAGCAGGCCCGCGGCGATTCCGTCGACGCCCGCTCCGATGTCTACTCGCTGGGTTGTGTGCTCTACGAAATCCTGACCGGAGAGCCACCTTTCACCGGCGACTCACCGGTTTCGGTTGCCTACCAACATGTCCGGGAAGACCCGGTGCCGCCATCGAAACGGCATGCGGGCATTTCGCCCGACCTCGACGCCGTCGTACTCAAGGCGTTGGCCAAGAACCCGGACAACCGGTATCAGACCGCGGCGGAGATGCGCGCCGACCTGGTGCGGGTGCACAATGGTGAAACACCCGAAGCACCACGGGTTTTCACCGACGCCGAGCGGACCTCGCTGATGGCCTCGACGGGGTCCGGCCACGGGGGTCCGCGCACCGACCCGATGGCTCGCCAACGCCTCACCGAGACCGACCCCGATCGGATGGGCGGTCCCATCGGTCGTTGGGTCGTCGCGGTCGCCGTGCTGGCGGTGCTGACGATTGTCGTCGTCATCGCGTTCAACACGTTCGGCGGCTCGACCCGCGACGTGCAAGTGCCCGACATGCGAGGTCAGGTGTCCGCCGATGCCGTTGCGGCCCTGCAGAACCGCGGCTTCAAGACCCGCACGCTGCAAAAGCCCGATTCGTCGATCCCGCCCGACCATGTGATCAACACCGACCCCGGCGCCAATGCGTCGGTGGCGGCTGGCGACGAGATCACGATCAACGTCTCGACCGGACCCGAACAGCGCGAAGTGCCCGACGTGTCCTCGATGAGTTACTCCGACGCGGTGAGCAAGCTGAAAGCCGCCGGGTTCACCAAGTTCAAACAGGCGAACTCGCCGTCGACCCCGGACCTGCTGGGCAAGGTGATCGGCACCAACCCGCCGGCCAACCAGACGTCGGCCATCACCAACTTGATCACCGTGATCGTGGGCTCCGGACCCGAGACCAAGCAGGTGCCCGATGTCGCGGGTCAGACCGTCGACATCGCGCAGAAGAACCTCACGGTCTACGGCTTCACCAAGCTCACCCAGACGCCGGTGGACAGCCCGCGGCCGGCCGGCGAGGTCATCGGGACCAATCCACCCAAGGGGCAGACGGTTCCGGTGGACTCGATCATCGAGCTGCAGGTGTCCAAGGGCAATCAGTTCCTGATGCCCGACCTGACGGGCATGTTCTGGACCGACGCCGAACCACGGCTACGCGCGCTGGGCTGGACCGGAGTCCTGGACAAGGGCGCCGACGTCGACGCCGGCGGCTCGCAGTCCCACAAGGTGGTGTATCAGAACCCGCCCGCCGGCGCCGGGGTCAACCGGGACGGCATCATCACGCTGAAGTTCGGTCAGTAACCGCCGGTTCGGCCGGGAAATACGGCCGCACCGCGGAACGAACCTCGTTCTCCAGCCGGCGGATCAGGGTGTCATCGCGCGACCACCCGCAATAGGCCAGCCAGTTGGCCAGCATCCGGTGACCGCCCTCGGTGAGGATCGACTCCGGATGGAACTGCACACCGTGGATCGGCAGCTCGGTATGACGCACCGCCATGATGACCCCGCTGCGGGTGTGGGCCGTCACCTCGAGCACTGGCGGCAGCGATTCGGGCAGGATCGTCAGCGAGTGGTAGCGAGTCGCAGTAAAAGGATCCGGAAGCCCTTGCAGCACACCGACATTGGTGTGGTGGACACTGCTGGTCTTGCCGTGTAGCAATTCGGGCGCACGGTCGACGGTGGCGCCGAACGCGACGCCGATGGCCTGGTGCCCGAGGCAGACGCCCAGCAGCGGGGTGGCCGCCGCGGCGCACGCGCGGACCAGGTCGATCGACGCACCCGCGCGCTCCGGGGTGCCCGGTCCGGGACTGAGCAACACACCGTCGAACCGCGCGGCGATGGCGGCGTGGCTGTCTGGTGGGTCGGAGAGCCTGGCGTCGTCGTTGCGCCATACGTCAGCCTCGACTCCGAGTTGCCCCAAGTACTGCACGAGGTTGAACACGAAGCTGTCGTAGTTGTCGACAACCAGGATGCGCATCGTGTCAGGTTACCGCCCTGCCGACCACTGGTCAGTGCTCAGTGGGCCCTCAGTAGCCGACCGGGCCGGCCGGCTGCGCGAAATGCATCCGGACGGGTTCGGTGTGGCCGACGATCTGCACGTCGGGCTTGGCGTCCTCGTGGTAGCCGAGCCCGAACCGGACGACGTACTGCTTGTAGAGGATCACCAGGGGAGCGGCGGCCAGGGCCGCCTGCATGGCCGTGGCATTACCGATCGCGGTGACCGTGTAGGGCGGGCTGTAGGTACGGCCGTTGAGCAGCAGCGTGTTGCCGACGCAGCGCGGCACCGACGACGCGATGATCCGTTGATCCTGCATCTGGATCGCCTCCGCGCCAGCACTCCACAGGGCGTTGAGGACGGCCTGGATGTCTTGCTGGTGCACCACCAGGTCGTCGGGGGAGGCATCGCGCGGGAAGCGTCCGTTGGCGTCACGCTGGGCGTCATCGAGTGTCACCACCAGGCCGGGCCCATGCACCGGGGTCATGTCCGCCTCGGCCGCCAGCTCGGCCGAACGACGCAGCATGGCCGTCAATGCGGCATCGGAAGACCGCAGATGCGTCGAGTCGATCTTGCCTTCCAGTTCGTCGCGTTCGGCCTTGAGGCGATTCACCGAGGCCTGGGTCTCGCGCACCAGGTCGACCAGCCGGGGTGCATCGCTGCGGCGGATCTCGGCGCCACCGGATACCCCGTGGGTGGCCGCCAGCAGCAGTCCGGCCAGCAGGCAAACCAACGGGACACCGAAGCGCCAAGGTGACCGGCCGGTCTGGATCATCGAGTCTCCAATTTCCTGGTCGGGGGGCCAGGTGGGTTAATCTCGTAGCCAAGTCCTGCGGGTAGCTACAACCGCTATCGTTGCACCCCGTCCCGCTCACCGTGATCCCGAGGTAATCATGCCCAAGTCCAAAGTCCGCAAGAAGAACGACTTCACCGTCAGCGCGGTCAGCCGGACGCCGGTGAAAGTGAAGGTCGGACCGTCCAGCGTGTGGTTCGTCGCGCTGTTCGTGAGTCTGATGCTGATCGGTCTGGTTTGGCTGATGGTGTTCCAGTTGGCCGCCGTCGGAAGCCAGGCGCCGACCGCCCTCAACTGGATGGCGCATCTTGGCCCGTGGAACTACGCGATCGCGTTCGCTTTCATGATCACCGGTTTGTTGCTCACGATGCGCTGGCACTAACCAAGATCAACTACCGAATGGATTCATCTTGGGGTCGATCCGAGGCTAAGCCAGCAACCTTGTGAGTACCCAATCACACGCGTGTGATTTATCCCCACTGTTGATAGCTGATGTGGATAACTGCATCGGCAGTGGTGGGAGGGGCTAAGTACGGCATGCAGCAAACACGGTGGGAGCCGCGCTCGGCGGGAGTCGCTGGTTGTGGCCTCGGCGGGTTGTTCATGGCTATCGCGAGTGTGACCGTGGTCACAGACCTGCCGGGCCGCCTCATGGTGGGGATTGCCGGGGCGGGTCTGCTCTTGTTTGCGGGCGCAACATGGCGCGCGCGCCCGAAGCTGGCAATTACCCCCGCCGGTTTGGTAATTCGGGGATGGTTCCGGACGCAGGTATTGCAGCACTCCGACATCAAGATCATTCGGATCACCGAGTTCCGCCGCATGGGACGCAAGGTGCGGTTCCTCGAAGTGGAAACGGCCGACGACAGCCTGGTGCTGTTTTCCCGCTGGGACCTCGGCACCGAGCCGTTGGACGTGCTCGACGCGCTTACCGACGCCGGCTACGCCGGTCGCAACGGTGCCGAGTCGGAGTAGCTGGAAACGGCCCTAGAAACGGCCTAGAAAGGCCTCGATCGGCTAGGAGATCGTGATCGACTCGATGACGACCGGTTCGGTCGGACGGTCGTTGCCGTCGGTCGACGTCGTCGCGATCGCGTCGACCACCTTCTGCGACTCGGGCTCGGTCACCTCGCCGAAGATGGTGTGGCGCCGGTTCAGGTGCGGCGTCTGCCCGACGGTGATGAAGAACTGCGAGCCGTTGGTACCCGGGCCGGCGTTGGCCATCGCCAGCAGGTAGGGCTTGTCGAACTGCAGCTCGGGGTGGAACTCGTCGGCGAACTGGTAGCCCGGGCCGCCACGGCCGGTACCGGTCGGGTCGCCGCCCTGGATCATGAAGCCCTGGATCACTCTGTGAAAGACCGCGCCATCGTAGAAAGGACCGGAAGGACTGCCCGACGCGTTTTGGGTCGAGTACTCCTTGGTGCCCTGCGCCAGGCCAACGAAGTTGGCGACGGTCTTGGGGGCATGGTTTCCAAACAGGGCGATCTTGATGTCGCCGCGGTTGGTGTGCAGTGTGGCAGTGGCAGTCTGGTGCGGGCTGTTGGTCACGACACCAGAGTCTGCCATTCCCTACAGACCCGCCCGCACCGGGTGTCGCTCGACGCGGCCGGACGCCGAAAATCCCGCCGCCACGCGGCAATAGGAGCGCCGGTGTTTTCATGGTGGCAGTCTGTAGGTTCCACGACCCGGTACGGAAAGGCGGCAGATGAACGCGCAGGCGGAATCCCAGCTGACCCCTAGGCAGCGACTGTCCCGGGGCCTGGCTTACTCGGCAATAGGACCGGTGGACGTCGCGCGCGGTGCCATTGGTTTGGGGGCCCACTCGGTGCAGTCGACGGCATCGGAGTTGCACCGCCGCTACCGCGAGGGCCAACTGGCTCGCGACATCGCCGCAGCGCAGGAAACCCTTGCGCAGGAACTGGCCGCCGCGCAGGAGGTGGTTTCCAGCCTGCCACAGGCGCTGCAGAATGCGCGCAAATCCCAACGCCGCCGGGGCAAGCGGCCCTTGCTGATCGCGGGCGTCGCCGTCGTGGTGCTGGCCGGCGGCGCGGCCGCATTCAGCATCGTGCGGCGCTCGGTCAATCGTGATAGCCCCGAGTCGCCGCGCCCGCCTAGCGTGGATGTGCAGCCGCGCCCGTAGGAGTCTCCGCCGTAGCGGCGAATATTCACCAATTGCAGTGTCTCCGTTTGCCATCCGTTGCGACAGGCGATCTGGCTAATCATCGTTGTCAGATTTAGCGTTTCGCGCAGGGGGCCGAAATGAACGGAGCTGTCAATATGTCTCGTCGAACCATGAAGGCGATCGCCGGTGCGATCCTGATCGGCGCCGCGATGTCGGTGACTGCGACGGGATGCGCCAACACGCCTGCACCGACGCAAATTACGACCCAGTAAGTCCGCCCGGATCATCAAAAGGCGGTACCGCGATGATGCGGTACCGCCTTTTGATGTACTCGGCTTTAGTCGTCGATGTGGTTCGGCGGCTGCCCAAGCGGCACCGGCTGTGCGGGGTCAACCGGGTAGCACTCGGGCGGCGGCGTCACGTCCTCGATCACGCCCCGACCGCCAAAGACCGGGTAGCTGGGCGCCTGATGGCACCGCTCGAAGATCCCGTTCGGGCCTATCGGCTTATCGCAGTAAGACTCGCCCGGGATTACGGTGCCCTGACAGCCCGCCGACGCGGGCGGAGCCATTGCGATGCCAATTCCAATTCCGCTGACTGTTAGTGCCGCTCCCAGCGCCGCGGTTCCGGCGACGCGCGCTGATTTCATCATGAGCCGCAGGATACAGCCAATAGTTGCGGCTGTCGCCTCGTCTGGCGAATGATTTTACTTGGTCGGAGCAAATGACGCGGAGCTCTGCGATCCACCCGGGCAAGCGGCGAACATGCATGGGGGAGTCGGCAATTCGGCGCCGCACTCAAACTTCCGAGTTCCACCCCGCGTACCGCACCAAGATGGTCCCGCAACAACCGAACGCCATTTCAATTTCTGGCACTAGCGGAATACGACTACCGGGCGAACACAATTTGAATTTGTGGAGCCTAGGGGAATCGAACCCCTGACACCTGCCTTGCAAAGGCAGTGCTCTACCAACTGAGCTAAGGCCCCTCACCAACAGGTGTGGGATCAACTACCGCCACGTGCCAGACCTCGACCCCGCGCCGTGACCGCAGTACCGCCGCCACCAACGCAATCAGTGCCAACGGCAATGCAAGTCTCACACAACGTCTTGACGGGCACATGGTTGTGGGCCTAGGAGGACTCGAACCTCCGACCTCTTCGTTATCAGCGAAGCGCTCTAACCGCCTGAGCTATAGGCCCGTACTCGCGTACGGCCGAGCGACGAGATTACCGCAATCGTCGCCCC
The DNA here is from genome assembly GCF_036409155.1 of Mycobacterium sp. 050128. Lineage (NCBI taxonomy): Bacteria > Bacillati > Actinomycetota > Actinomycetes > Mycobacteriales > Mycobacteriaceae > Mycobacterium > Mycobacterium sp. 050128. The sequence goes on from NZ_JAZGLW010000001.1 coordinate 1,557,527, forward strand.
ACCCCAAAACCCGCACTAATCCCGGTCCGCCAACGTGACTTCGACGCCACCGATCAGGTCGGTCGTCAGGTTGTAGACGAACGCACCGATCGTGGCCATTGCCGTCAACAACACGATGTTGACCAAGCCGATCAGCACGGCGCCGCCGAAGATCGTCCCGCTCGAGACCAGCTCGCCGCTGCTGCCGCTGGTGTTGTTCAGCAAGTCGCCGACGTTGCTGTTGAGCTTGGCCCACACGCCCATGCCGCCGAGCACCAGGTAGAGGAACGCAACGGCGATCATCCAGACGAAGAACAGCGCCACCGAAAGCATCAGAGACACCTTCAAGGTGCTCCATGGATCGATCCGGCGGATCTGCATGCTGGCCCGGACCGGGCCCCCGCGGCGCCGCGAGACCTGAATGAGGCTGTCCCGGTTCTCCCGCGATTCCGTACTCGTCGAGCGCGCCGAGCCGGCCGGCTGCGACGACTCCGAGCTGCGCTCCGGCGTGGTGCTGCGCTGCGATCCGCGGGAAATCCCGCCGGACAGGTCCGGCAATTCGCTGGCATAGGCCTCGTGGGTGGGCCCGTCACCACGGCTCGGCGCGTCGAAGTCGTCCCGGCGCGACGGACCCTGCCCCGCAGCGTTGCCGCCGGAAATGAAGCGGTTCACGCGAGCGTCGACACCCGCCGGCGGGCCCTGCGGCCGGGACTCCGTCGACGGTTCGCTTGGACGATTTCCCGGATTGGCGGCCCGGGCTGCCCCGCGCTGCCACGGCGGCGAATCCCCGCCCTCCTGGGCACGACCCGCCTGGGCGGGCGTCCCGCGCGGGTGCGCACCGGCACGCTCGGCCGAAACGTCCCCGTTCTGGCTGTCGCCCTTCTTGGGGGCACCCGGCTCGCTCGGTGAGGTCACCCCGACTCCTTACCTCTGCTGCCTGGGCCGCCCGGTCGGTGGCCCGCGCATTGTCTCTGGTCGGGCTGAGTCTAATTGCCCGTGCCCGGCGGCAGTCCTTTGGCAGGCACTGCCGCACCCGAACTAGCTCTGCGGCTCCTCGGCGCCGTCGACTTCCTCGATGTCGTCCTCCGCGCTTTCCTCGGCGTTGCGCGCAATGGCCAGCAGCGTGTTGTCCTCACCCAGGTTCATCAACCGCACGCCCTTGGTCTGCCGTCCGGCCTTGCGGACCTGGCGCGCCGTGGTGCGGATGACACCGCCGCCCGAGGTGATCGCGTACAACTCGCTGTCGTCATCGACGATCAACGCCCCCACCAGCCTGCCGCGCCGGACGTCGTACTGGACGGTCAGGACCCCCTTGCCGCCGCGGCCCTGCACCGGGTACTCCTCGATCGCGGTGCGCTTGGCGTAACCCCCGGACGTGGCGACCAGCAGATAGGTATCTTCACGAATCACGTTGAGCGACAACAGGTAGTCGTCCTCGTTGAAGCGCATGCCCTGAACCCCGGAGGTGGCGCGCCCCATCGGCCGCAGCGCCTCGTCGGTGGCCGAGAAGCGGATCGACTGACCCAGTGCCGAGACCAGCAGCAGGTCTTCGTCCGCCGAGCAGAGCACGGCACCGACCAGCTCGTCGCCATCGCGCAGGTTCACGGCGACGATCCCGCCCGACCGGTTGGAGTCGAAGTCGGTCAGCTTCGTCTTTTTGACCAGGCCGTTACGGGTGGCCAGCACCAGGTACGGCGCATCCTCGTAGCCCTTGATCTGAATCACCTGGGCGATGCGTTCCTCGGGCTGGAAGGCCAGCAGGTTGGCGACGTGCTGACCGCGCGCGGTCCGCGATGCCTCCGGCAGTTCGTAGGCCTTGGCCCGATACACCCGGCCCTGGGTGGTGAAGAACAGGATCCAGTCGTGGGTCGAGGACACGAAGAAGTGCGCGACGATGTCGTCCTGCTTGAGCCCAGCGCCCTGCACACCCTTGCCGCCGCGCTTTTGGCTGCGGTACAGGTCGGTCTTGGTGCGCTTGGCGTATCCGGTCTCGGTGATGGTGACGACGACGTCTTCGCGGGCGATCAGATCCTCGTCGTTGACATCGCCATCGGCCGCGATGATCCGGGTGCGACGGTCGTCGCCGTGCTTCTCGACGATCTCGGCGAGCTCGTCGTGCACGATCGCGCGCTGCCGCTCCGGCTTGGCCAGGATGTCTTCCAGGTCGGCGATCTCGGCTTCGATCTTGGCCAGATCGTCGACGATGCGCTGGCGTTCCAGGGCGGCCAGCCGGCGTAGCTGCATGTCCAGGATGGCCTGCGCCTGGATTTCGTCGATGTCAAGTAGTTCGATCAACCCGGTCCGAGCGATGTCGACGGTTTCCGACGCACGGATCAGGGCGATGACCTCGTCAAGTGCGTCGAGGGCTTTGACCAGACCGCGCAAGATGTGTGCGCGTTCGTTGGCCTTGCGCAACCGGTAGGTGGTGCGCCGGATGATGACATCGAGCTGATGCTCGACGTAGTAGCGGATCATCTGGTCGAGGCGCAGCGTGCGGGGCACCCCGTCGACGATCGACAACATGTTAGCGCCGAAGCTGGTCTGCAGTTGGGTGTGCTTGTAGAGGTTGTTCAGCACCACCTTGGCTACCGCGTCGCGCTTGATCTCGACGACGATGCGCAGGCCGACCCGGTCGCTGGACTGGTCCTCGATGTTGGCGATGCCGGTGAGTCGGCCGTCGCGCACCTGCTCGGCGATCGAGGTGATGAAGTTGTCATGGTTGACCTGGTAGGGCAACTCCGTGATGACGATCGAGGTGCGTCCGCGCGAATCTTCCTCTACCTCAACGACTCCACGCATCCGGATCGAGCCACGGCCCGTCGTGTAGGCGTCGTTGATCCCCTGTGATCCGACGATCAGACCATGGGTGGGGAAGTCCGGGCCCTTGACCCGCTCGCAGACCGCCGCGAGGGTGGCTTCTTCGTCGGCCTCATGATTATCCAGGCACCAGTACACGGCTTCGGCGAGTTCACGCAAGTTGTGCGGCGGGATGTTGGTCGCCATGCCGACCGCGATACCACCCGAACCATTGGCCAGCAGGTTGGGGAAACGGCTGGGCAGAACCGTCGGCTCTTGCACCCGGCCGTCATAGTTGGGAATGAAATCGACTGTCTCCTCGTCGATTTCGCGCAACATCTCCATCGCGAGCGGAGTCAGCCGGGCCTCGGTGTACCGCATCGCCGCTGGCGGGTCGTTGCCCGGGGAACCGAAGTTGCCCTGACCGTCGACCAACGGATACCGCAGCGACCACGGCTGGGCCATCCGCACCAGGGTGTCGTAGATCGACGAGTCGCCGTGCGGATGGTAGTTGCCCATCGTCTCGGCAACCGAGCGTGCGGATTTCGCGTGCCCGCGATCCGGCCGGAAGCCGGAGTCGAACATCGCATAGAGCACCCGGCGATGCACCGGCTTGAGGCCGTCGCGCACCTCCGGAAGCGCACGGCCCACGATCACGCTCATGGCGTAGTCGATATAGCTGCGCTGCATCTCGTGCTGGATGTCCACCGGTTCGATGCGGTCGCCGGTTGCGTCGCTCGGCGGCAAAGTGGTGTCAGTCATCTGTTCCTCGTCGGTCGGTCAGCGGTGGCTGGTCTGAGGCGGGTCTGATCACTCAGACATCCAGGAAGCGAACGTCCTTGGCATTGCGGGTAATAAAGCTTCGCCGAGCCTCGACGTCTTCGCCCATCAAGATGGAGAACAGCTCGTCGGCCGCGGCCGCATCGTCGAGCGTGATCTGACGTAAAACCCGGACCGAGGGGTCCATCGTGGTCTCCCACAGCTCCTTGGCATCCATTTCGCCGAGACCTTTGTAACGCTGAATACCGTCCTCGGCGTTGATCTTTCGGCCCGCCGCCCGGCCCGCCTCCAGCAGGCCGTCGCGCTCGCGGTCCGAGTAGGCAAACTCCGGTTCACTGCGCTGCCACTTCAGCTTGTACAGCGGCGGCTGCGCCAAGAACACGTGGCCGTGTTCGATCAGCGGTCGCATGAAGCGGAACAACAGCGTCAGCAACAGCGTCGAAATGTGTTGGCCGTCAACGTCGGCATCGGCCATCAGCACGATCTTGTGGTAGCGCAGCTTGGTGATGTCGAACTCGTCGTGGATACCGGTGCCCAGCGCGGTGATGATCGCCTGGACTTCGGTGTTCTTCAGCACCCGGTCGATGCGGGCCTTTTCGACGTTGATGATCTTGCCGCGCAACGGGAGGATGGCCTGAAACATCGAGTCGCGGCCGCTCTTGGCCGAGCCGCCGGCCGAATCGCCCTCCACCACATACAGTTCCGATTTCTTCGGATCCGTGGAGCGGCAATCGGCCAGTTTACCGGGCAACCCACCCAGATCGGTGGCGCTCTTGCGGCGCACCAACTCCCGCGCCTTGCGCGCCGCGATGCGGGCCTGTGCCGATGACACCGCCTTGTTCACAACGGTTTTCGCCTCGGAGGGGTTCGCCTCGAACCAATGCGTCAACTGTTCGTTGCAGACCCGCTGCACAAACGACTTCACCTCTGTGTTGCCCAGCTTGGTCTTGGTCTGGCCCTCGAACTGCGGTTCGCTGACCTTGACCGAGATCACCGCGGCCAGGCCCTCGCGGATGTCGTCGCCGGTGAGGTTGGCGTCCTTTTCTTTCAGCAACTTCTTGTCTTTGGCGTACTTGTTGACCACCGACGTCAGCGCACTGCGGAAGCCCTCCTCGTGGGTGCCGCCCTCGTGGGTGTTGATGGTGTTGGCGAAGGTGTGCACCGACTCCGAATAGCCGCCGTTCCATTGCATGGCGATCTCGACCTCGTGGCCGGGCCCCTTGCCGTCGAAATCGATGACGCTCTGCTGGATCGGGCTCTTGGTGCGGTTGATGTGCTTGACGAAATCGACGAGGCCGCCGGGGTAGTGGAACGTCCGGTGCTTGACCTTATGCGGGGCACTCGACTCGGCGGCTTTTTCCTCGGCGGACTTGGGTGCATCCGCGGTGTCGCTGACGACGTCGTCGACGACCTCTTCCCGGGTCACCCGCTCGTCGGTGAGGTTGATCGTCAATCCCTTGTTGAGGAATGCCATTTCCTGCAGCCGGCGGGCCACCGTCTCGAAGTCGTAGTCGGTGGTTTCGAAGATGTCGGGGTCGGCCCAGAACCTGATCGTGGTTCCGGTCTTCTTGGTGGCCTCACCCTGCTTGAGGGTTCCGGGCACCGCGTGGTCGTAGGACTGCGACCACTCGTGGCCGTCGCGGGAGATCTCGACCTCGAGCCGCGTCGATAGTGCGTTGACGACCGACACACCGACGCCGTGCAAACCACCACTGACGTTGTAACCGCTGTTCTCGCCACCGAACTTGCCGCCGGCGTGCAGTTGCGTCATCACAACGTCGACCGTTGGCGCACCGGTGGAGTGCATGGCGACCGGAATACCGCGGCCGTTGTCGGCGACCTCGACGCTGCCGTCGTCGAGGATGCGCACGTCGACCTGGTTGGCGTAGCCCGCCATCGCCTCGTCAACGGAGTTGTCCACCACCTCCCAGATGAGGTGGTGCAGACCGCGCTCGCCGGTGGACCCGATGTACATGCCGGGACGTTTACGAACCGCCTCCAGCCCTTCGAGCACGGTGATCGCTGACGCGCCGTATTCGTCTTGCGCCTTCTTCTTCTGGGCAGCCACGGTCGGAATGCTCTCCTCGGGGTTTCATGCGGGCGGTTCCAGTCACCGCAGCAGTCGCATCAATCCACTCTACCGTGAGCGGGGGTCTGGACCGATTTTCTGGGCGCGTTTCTACCTATCTGGACGCGCCGTGCGCTCAATTTCTCTATTGACGCCGCGTCCGGACGTGCGCGGCGGGGGTCCGTTTCGTTCTCGCGGATCTGAGAGGGTTAACCTTGACGCCTTGTCGGCACATGTCCCCGACGTACGTGAACCCCTCAATTGTGTCAACCGTAGGTGTCGCGCGGGCCCCGTCCGGAGATGTGTCGGGGTCCCTTCCGCCAAGACGGAGCGGCGGGCCCGGTGATTTTCAGCGATGTCACGACGCCGTTGCCCACCGCCGCGGCGATCTTGGCCAACAACTGCGACTGGATCATCCGCAATTGGGTGGCCCAGGCGGTGGATTCGGCCGTCACGCTGAGCACGCCATCGCTGAGCGCGGTCGGCGTCGCGTGATCCGCGATTTGATGGCCGACCACCGCCGTCCAGTGACCGAGCACCGTGCCTTCGGCGACACGTCCCGACCAGCCGCGCTTCTTCGCGATTTCGCGGGCAACTCTGCCCATCGGTTGCGGGTCCCTAGCATCGGGTCCCGGACCCGACCACCTCCGGCGCTGCCCGGCGACCCGGCGCGGAACCGGATTGCTTCCGCGGCCGCGGCCGGCGTCCTTGCCCTGGGCGCGCGCCGCGGCGCGGGCTTCTTCGAGAGTGCGCCGCACCAAGTCGATACCGCTGAGCCCGCTGGTGGGACCGCTTGCTGGTTCCGGCGGTGCCGCGTCTGATTCGTCGTCGGTCATGGTTGCATCACCGAAACCCGGCCGGTGTCATCGTCTTGCAAGTCGATGTGCACCCGCCTAGCGTCCCAGCCTGCCGGGATATCTTCCAGTACCGCCGCGGTTACCAGCACTTGTTCGGCCGATTCCGCTACGGCGGCCAGGGCGCGGCGGCGCGCCGCGTCGAGTTCGGCGAAGACATCGTCGAGCAATAGCACCGGCTCGCTGCCGTCGGCGCGAAGTAACTCATACGCCGCCAGCCGCAGCGCGATCGCAAAAGACCACGATTCACCGTGGCTGGCAAAGCCTTTCGCTGGTTGATCCCCGAGACGAAGTTCCAAGTCGTCGCGGTGCGGGCCCACCAGGCACACGCCACGTTCCAGTTCGGCATTGCGGCGGGCCGCCAGCGCGGCGAGCAACGCGGCTTCCAGAAATTCGCGGTCGATGCCCGCGCCGTCTTGCGCCCCGTCGGTACCCAAACCGTCGATGCTCGTTCGGTAATTGATCCCCGCCGGCCGCGATCCCGGCGCCAGCAGCTGGTAAGCCTTCTCCACCTCCGGTGCCAGCTGGTTCACCAGATCGATACGGGCGGCCATTAATTCGGCTCCGTGCCCGGCCAGTCGGCTGTCCCACACGTCGAGCGTGTCCAACGCGCTGGTGTCGCCACGATGGCGAGATCCGGCCAGCGACTTCAACAGTGCGGTGCGCTGTCGCAGCACCTTGTCGTAATCCGCGCGCAGCGCGGCGACCGCCGGGCGGCGCACGGTCGCCAAATCATCGAGATAACGACGCCGGTCCGCGGGATCACCCCGGACCAGCGACAGGTCTTCAGGAGCAAAGAGCACCGCGCGCAATACCCCCACCACCTCGCGGGTACTGCGCATCGGCGAGCGGTTCAACCGAGCCTTGTTCGCGCGTCCGGCGGCAATCTCCAAATCGATCGCGCATTCCCGACCCTCGTTGACCACAATCGTCGAAACCACCGCCCGATCGGCGCCCGACCGGATCAGCGGGGCATCGGTTCCGACCCGGTGTGATCCCAAAGTGGTCGAATACCAAAGTGCCTCAACCAAATTCGTCTTCCCGAAACCGTTCGGACCGACGAACACCGTCCGGCCCGGTTCGAGCTCGAGGTCGGCTTGTGCCCAGGACCGAAAATTGCGCAGCCCCAAATGCCGGACGTACACCTATCCGGGCAACCGAACTGGCATCAGCAGGTAGACGTACTCCGTCGGCAACGCCGAGAACGGACCAGTGCCCGTCGGATGGCTGTCGTCGTCGAATGCCGGACGCAGCAACGCCGGCTTGCCCGGGGTGGTGAAACCGAACGACACCCTGTCGGCCTTCACCGAGCCCAGTCCGTCGGTCAGGTAGGTCGGGTTGAATGCGATGGTCAGCGGTTCGCCGGAGAAATCGACCGCGAGTTCTTCCTCGGCGCGACCGACATCGTCGGCGCCGGCCGACAGACGCAACAGGCCTTCGGCGAATTCCATGCGCACCTGTGCACCCCGGTCGGCCACCAACGCAACGAGCTTGATGGCCTCGGTCAGCTCGGCGACGTTGATCGTCGCGACCGCGGTGTGTTCGGCCGGCAGCAGCTGACGAAACTTCGGGAACTCCGCATCCAGCAGTCGCGTGGTGCTGCGCTTGCCGTTGCCGCTGATCCCGAGGAGCCCCTCTTTGCCGACTCCGCTGCCCGCACCCAAGGACAACCGAACCTCGGAACCGTCCGTTCCTGTCTTGGCGGCCTCGGCCAGCGTCTTCGCCGGCACCAACACGGCCGCCTCGATGTCGGACGACAACGCCGACCAGGTCAGCTCACGAACCGCCAGACGGAACCTGTCGGTCGCGGCCAAAACCACCGTCTCACCCGAGATCTCGACCCGGATGCCGGTCAACATCGGCAACGTGTCATCCCGGCCGGCGGCGATGGCGACCTGGCTGATCGCCTCGGCGAACAAATCCGAGGGCAAGCTCCCGGTCTCTTCGGGCAGCGTCGGCAGCGTCGGGTAATCCTCGACCGCCATCGTCGGCAACGAAAACTTGGCGCTGCCACATGTCAACGCGACACGATTGCCGTCGACGTAGAAGTCGATCGGCTTGTCCGGCAACGCCCTAGTGATATCTGACAACAGCCTGCCCGACACCAAAACGCTTCCCGGAGAAGCTATTTCGGCAGGAATCTGTGCTTCCGCGGAAACTTCGTAATCGAATCCCGAGATCGTCAAGCCCTCATCCGAACCGGTCAGCAGCACGCCGGAAAGAACAGGGACCGCCGGCCTGCTCGGCAGATTCTTCGCAACCCACGACACCGCGTCGGCGAAAGATTCTCGGACCAGGCGGAACTTCAGATCGGTGAGACCAGCACTTGTCGTCGCCACGTCCATAGCGTCCCTTCACCTACCCAAAGTTCCAAAATCCGGCAGCTAGCTTCCCGCCCCGCTAGCTTGGGGCCCGCACCGAACGCCGAGGTGAGTTACATGCCACGACGTCGACAACGGGAGTCGAATCACAACCGTAGAGCTTCTGCGCCCATCTTGAAAGCTAATCGTTAAGGCCGACAAGCCGAGTCGACGAGAGGTCCGCGAGTGCTGTGAGGCGACGCGTCCCCAAAGCTGTTCTTCAAAGAAGAAATAACGGATAGATCTCAGTACCAGTATTAAGGGCTGTGCAATCTGGGGACAGGTCCGGTTCGGCGCAGCTAGCACGTCGATCGGCTTGTGGATGACCGCGTTGGTAACTGTGCAGTCGATGTTGGGCCACTGGGGATGGGTCGGCGGTGTGCACGTCGCGGCGGATTGCTGCACTGTTGTTTGGGACGCTTGTACACAATGCTGCGCACATCCTTCAGCTGTGACTGGAGTTGCAGACGTGCGGGAAGTTTTTTGAAAAAATTTGGCGCGCGATGGCCGAAACCGCGGAATCAGCGCTTGGAGCGCTGACGGATGCGAGTGGTGAGTTCCTTGACGTGATCGAACACTTCACGCCGCTCGGCCATCTCGGACAAGATCTTTCGCTGCGCGTACATGACCGTGGTGTGGTCGCGGCCGAACGCTTGGCCGATCTTGGGCAATGACAGATCGGTGAGCTCCCGGCACAGATACATTGCGATTTGGCGTGACTGAGCCAGGGCCCGGGTCTTGCCCGGACCGCGTAACTCCTCGACGGTGGTGTCGAAGTATTCGGCGGTGGCGGCCATGATGGTCGCCGCACTGATTTGCATCGTGCTCGCATCGGCGATCAGATCGCGCAGCACGATCTCGGCCAATGACTTGTCGATCGGCGTCTTGTTCAGCGAGGCGAACGCGGTGACCCGGATCAGGGCGCCCTCGAGTTCGCGAATGTTGCGCTCGATGCTGCTGGCGATGAGTTCGAGGACATCGTCGGGAACCGCAAGTCGTTCCATCTGTGCCTTCTTGCGCAGAATCGCGATGCGGGTTTCCAGTTCCGGCGGCTGGACGTCGGTGATCAGTCCCCACTCGAACCGTGTTCGCAGCCGGTCTTCCAGGGTGGCGAGTTGTTTGGGCGGCCGGTCCGACGAGATGACGATCTGCTTGTTGGCATTGTGCAAGGTGTTGAAGGTGTGGAAGAACTCTTCCTGGATACCTTCTTTGCCCTCGATGAACTGAATGTCATCCACCAGCAGGACATCGACATCGCGGTAGCTGCGCTTGAACGCGACCTTGCGGTCGTCGCGAAGCGAGTTGATGAAGTCGTTGGTGAACTCCTCGGTCGACACGTACTTGACGCGCATACCGGGGAACAGTCGTTGCGCGTAATTCCCTGCGGCATGCAACAAGTGGGTCTTGCCGAGGCCGGACTCGCCCCAGATGAACAACGGGTTGTAGGCGCGCGCCGGCGCCTCCGCGATGGCCAGGGCCGCGGCATGAGCGAAGCGATTGGAGGCACCGATGACGAAAGTCTCGAAGGTGTAGCGCCGGTTGAGACTGGTCCCGCCGGCGGCCGCGGCCGCGTCGTTGCTGTGCGGACGTTCGGCGAAGTAGTTGGGCCAGTTCTGTTCGACGCCGATTGCTTCACCGTTTTCGTCGGCCTCGTCGGCGTCACTTGACGTTTCTAGACCGATGTCATCGGTGAAGGTATCGCCCTGCGGAAAGGGCGGGTCGTCGGCGTCGTCGGAAGGCGGCGCGATGCGGACACCGAGTTGAATCTGCTGACCGAGCCGGCGGCTGAGCGCGTCGGTGATCGGGGTGCGCAGATGCCGCTCGATTTCGTTTTGTACGAAACTGCTCGGCACTGACAAGAGGGCGAAGCCCTCAACGATGGTCAGCGGTTGAACAAGGTTCAGCCATGCCCGCTGTTGAGGAGTGAGCGGGGTGACAAGCGTCGTGCGATTACCGGCCGCACCATCCGCGTCGGCCTCGCCGTTGAGCTCAGAGACGACCGCATTCCACACTGTCGTGAAACCAGAACCGGGGTCATCGGTCAACGACGCATCTCCCTGGTCCTAGAACGATCCGGGGTCGAGGTATACCCACGCTTGGCGACAAAGCAACTGTCCACATAGTTATACACAGGTGTGGACAGGATAGGCGTATGCGGGCCGCAACCTACCGGCGACGGCTCGCGATCCACGGGCTGGAGACAACCCGAGCTAGGCCGTCTGCACAGCGAGTAGATCCGCCATCATGCTTCGTTGTCGAGCGCCGTTCCGGTCTGAAACGGCATTGCCCGAAGCTAACAGTTTTCCGTGCGGCTGCCAACAGTTCTGTTGCATTCCAGTCGCGTTCTTTGGTGTTCATCGGGGCGTGCTGCGGCGTGTCGCCGACGTCTTGCCGATGGCCTGCGCCGGCAGTCAAGAATTTCAGCTCGGGTGTCAGTGGGTTCGTTGGGGCAGACCAAGTTTGACCCAGGGAACGCTCGTCAGTACCCTCATACAGTCGCCCGAAAGTCGGCGATACGGCTGCGACCCAGGAGTTATTCGCCCGGGGACCGCGCCGGCCAGCAGCGAGAACCACTTTTCGACCGACTCACGACGCAATGTAGCTGAGCTAACGTGAACGGCCGAATGGCGGGGACAAGCTTCTAGCGAGACAGAACGAGGAGAACGCCGTGGCCAAGGGCAAGCGGACTTTCCAGCCGAACAACCGGCGCCGTGCTCGTGTGCACGGATTCCGCTTGCGGATGCGCACTCGGGCCGGGCGCGCCATCGTGTCTGACCGGCGCCGCAAGGGCCGCCGCGCGTTATCTGCCTGATCTGACCGACAGGCGTGCTGGCGGTGCTTCCCGCGCGCAACCGCATGAGGCGGTCACGGGAATTCGACGCGACAGTGAAGAACGGGATGCGCACCGCGCAGCCCGATCTTGTCGTCCATGTGCGCCGGGGAGACGATGACGAATCGGGTCCACACGTGGGGCTGATCGTCGCCAAGTCGGTCGGCTCGGCCGTCGATCGCCACCGGGTCTCACGCCGGCTTCGCCACGCCGTCCGGGGCATGCTGCCCGATCTTCATCAACACGACCAGGTGGTCATCCGGGCGCTGCCGAGTAGTCGGCAGGTGTCGTCGGCGCGATTGGAGCAGGAGTTGCGCAAAGGTCTACGGCGCGCCTTCGAACGTGCGGGGACCGACCGGTGACCGTCACGGCGCCGGTGCGCGGGGGAATGGGCGGCGCCAGTCGGACCCTGGTGCGCGGCCTGGTTTTCCTCATCCAGCTGTACCGGCACATGGTGTCGCCGCTGCGGCCGGCGACATGTCGCTTCGTGCCGACCTGCAGTCAATACGCCGTGGACGCCCTCACCGAGTACGGGTTGATTCGCGGGAGCTGGCTGGCGGCGGTCAGGCTCGCCAAGTGCGGACCGTGGCATCGGGGAGGATGGGACCCGATACCGGAACGCGCCTCAGAACGCCGGGGCTGCCGGATGGACTTTGCAGACACCAGCGCCGCCGGGGACATCCCGGCGCCGCGAGGGGAGAGTGAATCTTTTGTCGTTTGATCTGTTTAGCCTCGACTTCGTCTACTACCCGGTGTCGTGGATCATGTGGGTTTGGTACAAGCTGTTCGCGGCATTGCTGGGGCCCTCGAACTTCTTCGCGTGGGCCCTGTCGGTGATGTTCCTGGTCTTCACGCTGCGGGCGCTGCTCTACAAGCCGTTCGTGCGGCAGATCCGCACCACTCGCCAGATGCAGGAACTGCAGCCACAGATCAAGGCGCTGCAGAAGAAGTACGGCAAGGATCGGCAGCGCATGGCGCTCGAGATGCAGAAGCTGCAACGGGAGCACGGGTTCAACCCGATCCTCGGCTGCTTGCCGATGCTCGCCCAGATCCCGGTGTTCCTCGGGCTCTATCACGTGCTGCGTTCGTTCAACCGGACGACCGGCGGCTTCGGACAGCCGCAGATGTCGGTAGTCCAGAACCGGGCGACGGGCAACTACGTGTTCAGCCCGATGGACGTCGGGCACTTCCTGGATGCGAATCTGTTCGGCGCGCCGATCGGGGCGTCCATGACGCAGCGCACCGGGTTGGACGCCTTCATTGATTTCAGCCGGCCCTCGGTCATCTTGGTCGGCGCTCCGGTGATGATCATGGCCGGCATCGCCACCTACTTCAACAGCCGCGCATCGGTGGCGCGACAGAGTCCCGAGGCCGCCGCCAATCCGCAGACCGCGATGATGAACAAAATGGCGCTGTACGTGTTCCCGCTCGGTGTCGTGGTCGGCGGCCCGTTCCTACCGCTGGCCATCATCCTGTACTGGTTCGCCAACAACATCTGGACCTTCGGCCAGCAGCACTACGTGTTCAACATGATTGAGAAAGAGGACGAGGCCAAGAAGCAAGAGGTGCTGCAACGACGCGCGGCCAACGCACCGGCGCCGGGAGCCAAGCCGAAGCGCAAGGCAGCGCCGGCGAGTGGTAACGGGGCACCACCGGCTGACGACGACAGCGCACCGGAGACGGATGCCGGGGGCGGCGCGGCCGAAGGAAAGACAACTGGCGCTGTACCGGACAAACCGGACACGGCCGGGAGCGCAGACGGTTCGGCCAACCGCACGCCCCGCCCCGGGGCTCGACCGAAACGACGGAAGCGCTGACGAATAGCGCCACAGCTTTACCGGGCCGTCTCCGGAGAGTGATCCGAATGAGACAGGGACGGACCCATGGATGAGGGAGAGAAAATGACGGACGCTGACACCACCGAACGCGAGTTGGACACCCAAGTGGCGATCGAGGATGAGGCCGACGAGACCGACGAATCGGCGGAGGCGGGTGCCGACGAAGGCGACGACCTGGAGGAGCGGTTGGTCGCCGAGGGCGAGATCGCCGGCGACTATCTGGAAGAGCTGTTGGATCTGCTGGACTTCGACGGCGACATCGATCTCGATGTCGAGGGCAACCGCGCGGTCGTCAGCATCGACGGCAGCGACGACCTGAACAAGTTGGTCGGCCGCGGCGGCGAGGTGCTCGATGCACTCCAGGAACTGACCCGACTCGCGGTCCACCAGAAGACCGGAGTGCGCAGCCGGCTGATGCTCGACATCGCGGGTTGGCGGCGGCGCCGTCGCGAGGAATTGGCCGCGCTGGGCGACAAGGTCGCGCGACGGGTGCTGGAGAGCGGCGAGCGTGAAGAGCTCAAGCCGATGACCCCGTTCGAGCGAAAGATCGTCCACGACGCCGTCGCGGCGGTGGCCGGAGTCCACAGCGAGAGCGAGGGTGTGGAGCCGAGCCGGCGCGTGGTCGTCCTGCACGACTAGTCGGGACGGCATTACAACGGTGTAGTTCACCCCGCGCACGGTGCTGTGGGTCCGAGGACCGGAGGAATGTTTCACGTGAAACATGTCGGCGGATCCGAGCGGGCAGAGGCATCGGCAGTAGCGGGGGAGTCGGCGGAGCCCGGCTTGCCAGCCGAGGCGCCGCCCGGCTCGACACGATCCGCCGGCCCGGGCCCCGCACCGACCGCCGCGGCGGAGATCTTCGGGCCGCGTCTGCACATGGCGGAGGCGTACGCGGAGATCCTCGCGACAACCGGTGTGGCCCGCGGACTGCTCGGGCCCCGCGAAGTCAACCGTGTGTGGGACCGCCACTTATTGAATAGTGCGGCGGTCGCCGAACTCCTCGACGACTGCGAGCGGGTGGTCGACATCGGTAGCGGGGCCGGGTTGCCGGGCATACCGTTGGCGATCGCGCGGCCCGACTTGGACATCGTGCTTCTCGAGCCGCTCCTACGCCGCAGCGAGTTTCTCAAAGAGGTCGTCGCCGAACTAGGGTTAACCGTCGAAGTGGTGCGCGGTCGCGCCGAAGAGCCAGGGGTACGTAAGCGCTTCGGCGACAGCGATGCCGCGGTCTCGCGAGCAGTCGCGGCGTTGGACAAGTTGACGAAGTGGAGCATGCCGGTGCTACGGCCGGGCGGACGGATGATTGCGATCAAGGGGGAGCGCGCTCCCGACGAGGTCGAAGAACACCGGCGTGGGATGGCCACGCTGGAGGCAGTTGATGTCAGGGTGGTGACATGTGGCGCGAGCTATTTGCGTCCGCCCGCAACCGTGGTGGTAGCGCAGCGCGCGACACGGTCGCGACGCGGGTCGGCACCAAGGGCGGACAGGAGAAAGCGATGAGTTCGCCCCGGGATCGTTCCGAAGGCTCGGGTTCAGGTGTGGAGCACCCACAGCTGGCGCCGGCACCTCTGGCGCCGCCACTCGCGCCGGACGAGGCGGTGCCCCTCGCGGACGAATCGCCGAGCGACGCCGCAGCGGATGTTTCACGTGAAACATCGGATGAATTCGACACCCCGATCGGCGCCGCGGCCGAGCGCGCCATGCGGGTGCTGCATACGACGTATCCACCGCTGCGCCGGCCGGCCCATCGCCGGGTGTTCACCGTCGCCAACCAGAAGGGCGGCGTCGGCAAGACGACGACCGCCGTCAATCTCGCCGCCGCGCTCGCGGTGCAGGGGCTCAAGACCCTCGTCATCGATCTCGATCCACAGGGCAACGCGAGCACAGCACTCGGCATCACCGACCGGCAATCGGGCACGCCCTCGTCGTACGAAGTGCTTCTCGGGGAGGAGACGATCGAGACCGCGTTGCGCCGCAGCCCGCACAGCGACCGACTCTTCTGCGTTCCCTCCACCATCGATCTGGCAGGCGCCGAGATCGAATTGGTGAGCATGGTCGCGCGCGAGAATCGATTGCGTAACGCTTTGGCGCAGCTGGACCACTTCGACTTCGATTACGTCTTCGTGGACTGCCCGCCGTCGCTCGGACTGCTGACGATCAACGCACTCGTGGCGGCTCCCGAGGTGATGATCCCGATTCAGTGCGAGTACTACGCCCTCGAAGGGGTGTCACAGCTGATGCGGAACATCGAGATGGTGAAGGCGCATCTCAACCCGCAGTTGGACGTGACGACGGTGATTTTGACGATGTACGACGGCCGGACCAAGCTCGCCGATCAGGTCGCGGAGGAGGTGCGTCGCTACTTCGGCGACAAGGTGTTACGCACCGTCATCCCGCGCAGCGTCAAGGTGTCGGAGGCGCCCGGCTACAGCATGACGATCATCGACTACGACCCCGGATCCCGCGGGGCGATGAGCTATCTCGACGCGAGCCGCGAACTCGCGCAGCGCGACTAACCACCATTCGTGAAGGGACGACAATGACGACTGCGGGCAAGAAGAAGGGCGGGCTCGGCCGAGGTCTTGCTGCGCTGATCCCCACCGGACCCGCCGAGGGCGACGAGGGTCCCGCGACGCTGGGTCCGCGGATGGGAGACGCCGCTGCCGATGTGTTGATCGGCGGGCCGGCGCCGACCGCCAACGAGATGGGCGCGGTGTATCGCGAGATCTCGCCGGGCGATATCGAGCCCAACCCCAAGCAGCCCAGGCAGGTGTTCGACGACGAGGCGCTGGCCGAACTGGTGCACTCGATCCGCGAGTTCGGCCTTTTGCAGCCCATCGTGGTGCGCGCGGTCACCCCAGCACCGGGCGGCGCGCGGTACCAGATCGTGATGGGGGAGCGGCGCTGGCGGGCGGCCCAGGAGGCGCAGCTGGCCACCATTCCCGCCATCGTGCGAGAGACGACCGACGACAACCTGCTGCGCGACGCCCTCCTCGAGAACATCCACCGGGCACAGCTGAACCCGTTGGAAGAAGCGGCGGCATACCAGCAGCTGCTCGACGAGTTCGGGGTCACCCACGACGAACTGGCCTCGCGAATCGGACGGTCGCGGCCGTTGATCACCAACATGATCCGGTTGCTCAAGCTGCCGATCGCCGTGCAGCGCCGAGTCGCTGCCGGAGTGCTGTCCGCCGGTCACGCCCGGGCACTGCTGTCGCTGGAAGCCGGGCCGGCGGCGCAGGAGGAGCTGGCGAGCCGGATCGTCGCCGAGGGTCTGTCGGTGCGCGCCACCGAAGAGGCCGTGACATTGGCCAATCGCGGCGATGCGGCGGCCCCGGCGGCGCCGCGGCGCAAGCCGATCCAGATGCCCGGTCTGCAAGATGTTGCCGATCGGCTGTCGAACGCATTCGACACCCGGGTAACCGTCAGCCTGGGCAAGCGCAAGGGCAGGATCGTGGTGGAGTTCGCTTCGGTCGAGGACCTACAGCGGATTATCGACACCATGGCCCCGCCGAAGGCATGACCAGTTACATTGTGTAATTACGTCACTGTGACAACGGATGAATTCAGACCGCGTATCTGATCCGCTCGAGCGCGGAGATCCGTTGTCCAACAGGCCTTTTCGATGCCCGGCCGTCGCCGGCGGCGCATTTCGGCGGGTTTGGGCCGCGACACCGACGTGGCCGGGTCAACACTGGCCCGAGAACAACAAACTCTCCTATCCTGGAGCGGTTGGTGGTGCACGCCAGCCTAGGTACAGCCGGGCTTGCGGCAATGGGCTGCGATACGCACGGAAGCCAGGAGGCCAGTGACTGCTCGAATCACGCCCCTGCGGCTCGAAGGCTTCGAGCAGCTGCCCAAGCATGCGCGCCGCTGTGTCTTCTGGGAGGTCGATCCCGCGACCCTCGGCGATCAGGACCACCTCGCCGATCCGGAATTCGAGAAAGAAGCATGGCTGTCGATGGTGATGCTGGAGTGGGGGTCGTGCGGTCAGGTCGCGACCGCGATTCCCGACGAGCAAAGCGTCACCGATCCGCCGTGTCTGGGCTATGTGCTGTACGCGCCGCCGGGTGCGGTGCCGCGCGCGCATCGGTTTCCTACCGCGCCGGTCTCTCCGGACGCGGTGCTGCTGACTTCGATGGGTGTCGAACTCGGGCACGCCTCCGACGACCTGCCACATGATCTGCTGGCCCGGGTGATCGACGAGTTGATGCGTCGTGGGGTCCGCGCGCTGGAAGCCTTCGGTCGCACTCCGGCGGCGTCGGAGTCCTTGGATCCCCAGCTCGCCGACCCCGACGTCCGGCCGGTGCTGGAGGCCCTCGGGGATTGCTCGGTGGACCGCTGCATCATTGATGCGGAGTTCTTGAAAGACGTGGGTTTCGTTGTGGTAGCACCACATCCGTACTTCCCGCGGCTGCGCCTCGAGCTTGACAAGGGGCTGGGGTGGAAGGCCGAGGTGGAAGCGGCCCTGGAGCGTCTACTGCAAAACGCTGAGCTTCAGCAACCGGTCGGCGCCGGATCGACAGCGGGAAATACGTTGCAGAACAAGCAGAACGGTTAAGTCCCGCCGAGGCGGGTCGTCCGTTCGACCGACAATTCGTGAGCAAGCAGCTCGGCGAAAGTGAAGGTGCCGGTAGGCCGGTCGTTCTTGCCCAGCAGGTAGAGCCGCTTGACCGCGGCGAGGATGCCTTCGGCCACCGCATCGCGTGTTTGCGTCGAGAGCAGCCTGTCCCGGTCACCGGGGTTGGTGATGTAGCCGACGTCGACCTGGACGGTGGGCATCCGGGTCAGTCGCAGCAGATCCCAGGTCCGACCATGCGTCCGGCAATCGCGTAACCCGGTGCGGGCCACCACTTCTCGCTGGATGAAGTCGGCGAGATTGCGGCCGATCGTCGACACCGACCCGTGCGAGTTGCCGAAGTGAAACGAGGCCACGCCGTTGGCGGGAATGCTGGCCTGAGCTTCGCAGCGCAGGCTGATCATCAGGTCGGCGCCGACGTTGTTGGCGGTAGCGGCCCGTTCGGCGTCCGACGGGCTGCGATTGGTCGGGCGGGACAGGAAGGTCTCCATGCCGATCGCGGTCATCCGGCCTTCCAGCCGACTGGCCAAGTCCCACAAGATATCTGCTTCGCTGACCGGGCCGGTCGGTCCGTGTGCGATCAGACCATGGTCGTCACCGCCGCGACCCGGATCGATGATGATCCGCTTGCCCGAAAGTCGCGGACCCGAGCGCCGGACGAGTTCTTCTTCGCGAATGGCGTGGGGCGAACCGCCGCTGACCCGCGAACTCAGAAAGTACAAGGAGCGCAAGGTTTCCGGTCCGCAGATGCCGTCCGCCGACATCCCGTACTCGCGTTGGTACGACATCAACGCGTTGTGAGTTTGCAGGCCGAAATGTCCGTCGACCAAGCCGGTGTAGAAACCGAGATCTTGCAGCCGGGCCTGTAACGTCGCGACGTCGTCGCCATAGAGGGGAGCGCCGAATTGGTGGTAGAGCGTGCGCGCGCCGAGCCGGTAGGACGCCTCTTTCAGTGCCCGGTAAGTCGCCTCGCCGACGATGCCGTCAACGAGCAGGCCACGATGCTGCTGGAAGGCGCGGACGGCCTGATCAAGCTGGGCGTCGAAGACCTCGAGGGCGACATGCCGGCCCGTCGTCATATCTTCACCAGCGCCGTCCAGCAGCCCCAACGCAGCCAGCGAGGCCCGGATTTCGGTCACAGCTGCGCTGCGGTCACCACAGCGCAGAGCGTCGCCGTTTTCGCGGCGCGGACTCGACATACCAAGGGCCCTCCGGGACAAACTGACAGGCTGACAAACGCACTACAGCTAACCGGTATTGTCGCAGACTCTTCTCAATTTCCGGAAAACCCCAGGCTGAACGGCGATGCGCCGCGCTAGACCGGATCGCGATCAGGTGAGGTTGGGCACCGCGTCGGAAAGCTCGCGCAGTAGCGCCGCCTTGCCCTTCGCGCCGACGATGCGCTTCACCGGCTGGCCGTCCTTGAACAGGATCATCGTGGGGATCGACACCACCTGGAAGTCGCGCGCCGTCTCGGGGTTAGCGTCGACGTCGAGCTTGGCGACGGTCAGCTGATCCGACCGCTCGGCCGCGATCTCTTCGAGAACGGGCGCGACCATCTTGCACGGTCCGCACCACGTCGCCCAAAAGTCAACCAACACAGGCTTATTACTGGATAACACGTCCGCGGAGAAGGAAGCGTCGGAGACTTCCTTTGTGGCCCCGGCTTTTTCGGCGTCGCTCATCTTGGTGCTCCAATCAAATCGGTATCGTCCGCATTTCCGGCCACCGTCGTTTCGCCGGCGACTTTCGTCTCTTCGTGCTCGGCCAACCAGCGCTCGGCGTCGATGGCCGCCGCGCAGCCGCTGCCCGCCGCGGTGACCGCTTGCCGGTACGTGCGGTCCACCAGGTCGCCGGCCGCGAAGACACCTTCGAGTGTGGTGTTTGTGGTGCGCCCCTCGACAAGTACGTAGCCGTCCGGGTCGACGTCGATGACGTCGCGCACCAGAGCTGACCGCGGTTCGTGGCCGATCGCGACGAACACACCCGTGACCGGGAGTGTGGTTTCTTGACCAGTTACGTTGTCGCGCAACTGCAATCCCGTCACGGTTGTGTCGCCGTCCACTGCGAGCACGGTCTGGTTGGTGAGGAACTTGATCTTGTCGTTGGCGCGCGCACGCTCGAGCATGATCTTGGAAGCCCGGAATTCGTCGCGACGGTGCACCAGCGTCACGCTGCGGGCGAACCGGGTCAAGAACGTCGCCTCTTCCATCGCCGAGTCGCCGCCACCGATCACGGCGATGTCCTGGTCGCGGAAGAAGAATCCGTCACAGGTGGCACATGCGCTGACCCCGCGGCCCAGCAATTCCTGCTCGCCGGGCACCTGCAGGTAACGCGCCGCGGCGCCCATGGCCAGGATGACGGCGCGCGCCCTGAACGTCTCACCCTCGGCGGTGACAACGGACTTGACCGGCCCGTCCAGCGAAACGGATTCGACGTCTTCCATCCGCAGGTCCGCGCCGAAGCGCAGAGCCTGCTCGCGCATCTGGTCCATCAGCTCCGGGCCGGTGATGCCGTCGCGGAAGCCGGGGTAGTTCTCCACCTCGGTCGTGGTCATCAGCGCGCCGCCGAATGACGTGCCTTCGAAGACCACCGGGGCAAGTTGTGCACGCGCCGCGTAGAGGGCTGCCGTATACCCGGCCGGACCGGAACCGATGACGATGACGTCGTGGACTTTGTCATGAGCGGTGTCGGTCATGCGAGCCTTTCGAAGATACAGATTTCTCAATCGTGTCGAACGCCAGCCTAGGCGCGGGTGTTCCCGGCCGTGTCGCACCACACGTGGCTCCACTTTAAGGGCGGGGGACCTGGGTGCTGGCTAACAGCCCCGTATCGGCGGCGCTGCAGTTCAGGGCCACGGCGAAGACCGCCAGCTCGCCCGGACTATCGGCGGGCAGCACCAGCAGCACGCCGGGGCGAGCGTTGATCTCGATCGGGCGCGCGGCGAGCACCCGCGTGGAAGCGGGATAGCCGAGACCGCCCAGGCAGGAGGCGCGCCGGCCGGGGTCGCCGAGCGGACCGTAATCGGGGGCGCGGCCGATCAGGGCGACGATTTCGGACGCCGACAGCGGGATCGCCATCGGTGGAGTCGACACCGTGATGTGCATGGCGGTGGTAGGGGCGCTCGGCGCGGGTTCGGGCTCGTTGAGCAGGGCCGCCGTGCCGAAACCGGCCGCCGCGAGCACCGCGCCGACACCGGCCACCCCGGCGGCGACCCGGGCAGGGCGGATGTGCGGGCGTGCGGAGTGAGTCGCCGCCCTCGCCGTGGTACCGGGGGCCGCCGCCCCCAGCGCCTCGACGATCCGGCCCGTTGTCTCGGCCGGTGGTTCGGGTGCCGATTCCGGATCCGCGCCGACTGCCGCGACATCGCGGCGCACCTGGTTCAACGCCCTCAGCACCCGTTGGGCGTCCGGGTCCTGCCGCACTTGCCGGCGCAGCCGGGCGGCGGCTTCGTCATCCAGCAGACCGGCCTGCAGGTCGGCGAGCGACTCGATCGTCGGCGGTGGGTCCGCTGCCGGATGCCGAGGATCCGGATCGTGATCCACCGGTTCGTTCTCCGCGTCGCCCATCCGCCCCAGTGTCCGTCATGCCCGGGCCGACGGTCGCGCCCGGCCCGTTAACGCTGGCCGGCGGGGCGGTCGGGGGTGTTGTCGGCGCCGGCGTCCAGATAGCCGAGCAGATGGGCCAGCCGCACCCGGGCGCGGGCGCATCGGCTCTTGACCGTGCCCTCGGCGACGCCCAGCAGCGCGGCGGTATCGGCGATCGAGTAGCCCTGCATGTCGACCGCCACGATGGTGGCGCGTTGCTCCACCGGAAGCCGCATCAGCGCGCGTTGCACCAGCATGGCCGTTTCGACCTGAGCCGTGCGATCGGGCACCGGATAAACGTCCTCGAGCGGTGCGGTCCGGTGAGATTTGGTGCGCCGCAGCCGATCCAGGCAGGCGTTGACCACGATCCGGTGCAGCCAGCTGCCGACCGCGGCGTCATGCCGAAACGAGCCGGCGCCGCGGTGTGCCGACAGCATGGCGTCCTGCAGCGCGTCTTCGGCGTCCTCGGGGGTGCGCGTGGTCAGCCGCGCAAGGCGGTGCAGCTGGCGCCGGTGGCGCCCGAACAGTTCGCCGAACGCATAGCGGTCACCGGCGACATGGGCTGCCAGCAGCTCGGCATCACTGCGTTCCTGCTGGATATACCCCCCGACGCCCACGGCCGGACAGTATCCAATCGGTTGCCCTGCGGCACTTCACCCGACGGTGTGGGTGTGAGTCTCAGGACGCGGCCGCAACGGTGATCTCCGAGAAGCCGGCCTGGCTCTTGCCGCTGGTGGTTCCCAAGGTGGAGATCCACACCAGCAGGTTCGACGTCGGGGCGCCGGCCTTGACCGGGATGACGTTATGACCGGGCTTCAGGGTGAACGCCGGGGCCAGCACGGTGGTGTCGTCCAGCTTCGAGGGCGAAGCCGTGGACGCGGCGCGAATCTCGACCTTGGTGCCGGTGCTCGGCGTATCGATGCTGACCTGGCCGATCACCGTGGGTTTCGGCAGCTGCAGGATCAGCCCCTCGCCCTGCTTGAAGCTGGGGAACGGCACGGCATCGGTATAGACCTCGGTCGCCCAGGCGGTGGTGGGGTCGCCGTCGATCGCCTGCCCGGCCGTACCCGGATTGTCGGCATCGCCGTCGGGCGAAAAGACCGTGGCCCGAGTGGGTTTGACGATGCTGCCCGCCGGGGCGGGGTTCGGCGACGACGTGCTCGACGAGCTCGGCCCGTTGAGTCCGAGCTCGTCCTTGTTGAGGCCGCCGCCGACATTGCCGAAGATCTTGCTCACGATCGACGCCAGCACCAACAACGCGACCACGATGATCGCGAGTGCCGCCGCGCCGCCGATGATCAGGTTGCGGCGCCGGCGGGCCGACGTCGCGTATTCGTGCCCGGTCGCATGCGGGGCCTCAGGTGGCGGGGAGTCGTCGATCGGGCCGAGCACCTCGGTGCGGTCGGCGACCGCCGTGGCCTGCTGCAAAAGGTTCAAAAGCGTTGACGCACTGCGGATTCCGCCATCTTCCTGAACCGACCGGACGGCGACCGCCGAGATCTGGAAGGGAATGTCGCGATCGATGGAGTTGGGTTCGACGGGTAGGCCCGACGCGTCCCGCTCGGCCGGCGCGAGCCCGCTTCGTACCCCGAACTCCGGCAGCGGCCACCGGTTGACCAGCAGCGCGTACAGCGTGGCGCCGATGCCGCGGATGTCGTCCTCGGGATTGGCATCGGGCATGGTCGCCGGGTAGGCCAGCACGACATCGCCGTCGATGCTGACCCGAACCCGGCTGGGGTGGTCGATCGACAGGGCGACGCCGGCGCGGTGAGCGGTGTCGGCGGCGGCGGCCAGCGAATGCATCGCCCGTACGGCGCCGACGGCCGACGGCGCGGTGTCGGCCACCTCTTGCAGCGAGCCGCCGCGGATCCACTCCGCGACGACCAGGCCGCCATGAGTGGAGCGGACGACGTCGAGCACGCGGGCGATGCCGGGCTTGTCGATCCGGCTCAGCCGCAGCGTGCGGGACAGGATCTCCTGCAGGACGTCCTCGGGCAGGGCGCCGTCCGGATCGACGAACGTCAGCGCCACCTGCCGGTCCAGCGCGGTGTCCAGTGCCTGCCAGAACTGCAGCGGCGGTGCACCGCCGTGGAAGACCAGCAGCCGATACCGGCCCCCGGCGATCCGGGCGCCGGGAACCAAATGGACGTCATCGCCCGACGATTCCGCCGCACGTTCGCGGACAAAATCGCCGTTGCGCGGCTCCGACGGCGGCGGCCCGGATGGTTCGGGCTTGCGCCCGGCCGGAATGTCGGGCTGGAAGTCGTCGGCAGCCGGCCTGGTTATTTGAGCGGGTCGATCGCCGCCTGCACCCAATCCGGACCCAGGGCCCGAGGCAGCGCTCTCCAAGGGGCGGTCGGTCACCTCCGGTCCTTTCGCTAGCCGGGCGTCGCCCGCTCGATCCGCAGGCCTGCGCCGGATCGGCTCCTGGACCGCATTAACCCCCGGCGGGGACGAATTCCTCTGCTCAGGGTACGTGACCGGGCCCGGCTGAGACGATCCCCGTTGGGCAGCGGGCGGCCGGGATTCCAGGGGCGTGGCCGGCCTGGCGCCGCGACCGCCGATCCGGCGCCGGACGGCCCCCATCGCCGCGACCGCCTCAGGGACCCGCGCGCGAACCATGACCGTCACCATGATCGGCGCCATGATGCAGCCCAGCAGCAACAGCCGCAGCAGCGAACCGGCAGCGCCCCCGTGTGCGGTCAGTGCGGCCAGCCCCAACAGCCGGTCGGCGATGTGGGCGATCAGGCCGGCCAGCATCGACGCGACGATCGTCACCAGGATCGTCCGTACCTCCGCAGACCCGATCAGCTGCCCGCCGGCCGCCAGCAGCGTGCGCCGCAACAGGTAGTAGCCGACGAGCGCACCGGCGGAGAACCCGAGCCCGTTGGCCAGCCCGAGGTAGCCGGCCACCAGTTGAGGGTCGTGGGTCAGGTGCGGCGCCAGCACCGAACCGGCGATCTTGACGGCCGTGATGACCAGGATGATCACGATCGGCGTCCAGGGCTGCTCGCGCGCGTAGAACACGCGCAGCTGCAGGAGCACCAGGCCGTACGGGATCAGCGTGAACGCCGACAGGGCGATCGCGGCGCCCAGGTATCCGGCGTCGACCCCGCCGAAGTGGCCGTAGGCGAACAGCGCGCTACCGATCGCCGGCCCGCCGACGGTCATGAACGCCACGATCGGAATCAGCGTGATCAGCGTCAGCCGGGTGGCCAGCGACAAGTCGGCGAGCACCGCCTGGGTGTCGTCGGCGGCCGCGTTGCGGCTCAGGCGCGGCATCACGACGGTCAGCACCGTGACGCCGATCATGCCGAACGGCAGCATCAGCACCAGCCAGGTGTAGTTGTAGATCGCCGGGCCGGAGGCCGCCGCGGTGCTGGCGATTTGGTTGCCCACCACCAAGCCGAGCTGGCTGATCAGCACATAGAGCACCATCGCGGCGGCCATCGCGCCGAACCGCTTGAGCCGCGCGTCGATTCCCCACAGCGGGCGCAGGCTGACGCGCTCGCGGCGCAGCGCGATCAGCAGTACCGCGGTCTGCGCATACACGCCCAGCGTGGTTCCGATACCGAGCACCAGCAGCTTGGTGTTGCCCATCCGGACCGGGTCGACCGACAGCTCACCGGGGACGACCAGATACACCGCCAGGGTCGCCAGCGCGACGACATTGTTGACGACCGGCGCCCACGCCGTCGGCCCGAAAACGTTGCGGGTGTTCAGGATTGCCATGAACACCGACGTGAGGCCGTAGGCGAGCACCTGCGGCAGCAGCAGGTAGGCGAACGCGGTGGTCAGCGGCTCGTTGACCTGCGGGCTGCGGCCCAGCATCAGCCGCACCAGCAGCGGCGCGGCCGCCACCGACACCAGCGTGGCGAACACCAGCAGCGTGGTGGTCACCGTGACCAGGCGCCGGACGAACGCGGCGCCGCCGTCGGGGTCGCTCTGCTCGGCCCGGGCCAACACCGGCACGAAGATCGCGGTGAAGGTCGCCTCCAGCACGAGCGCGGCGACCAGGTTCGGCAGCTGATTGGCCACCGAGAAAGCGCTGGACAGCGCCGCACCCAGGATCGCGGCCAGCAGCACGATCCGGCCGAACCCGGTGATCCGGCTGACCAGCGTCGCGAGCGCCATCGCCCACGACCGCGATACCAGGGCGGCGTCGGACAGTTCCACCCGCCGCGTGGGCAGGTCTTGGGTGCCCGGGGCGCCCGCGGGGGCTAGCCCCGTCGGCGGCGGAATCCGGCCCGGCGGCCCGGACGGTCGTGCTGGCGGGTGCTGCCGCTGCGGCGGTTGCTGAGGATGGGACCGCCGGTAGGCGGGTTTCATACGCGGTGCTCTTCGTCGACGCGACCGCCGACCTCGCGCCCTGCGTCGGCGGGATGGTGGTGGGGCGGGTCGGGGCGGTCCAGGTCGGCGCGGTCGGGCTGGCCGCGGAACCGGTGCCACAGCCGGCGCCCGGCGAGCAGCACCAGCACCGCCGCCGCGGTCAGGGTGATCGCGAACAGCACCTTGCCGTAGGCGTTGGAGTGCACCGACATGCGCACCGGGTCGCCCAGCCGCGTGCCGTCCGGGGTTCTCAGCGTGACGTCGATCGCGACGCGCTGGGTGAAGTTCACTTCGATGGGCACGCGCAGCGGCAGGTAGCCGGGCGGCAATTCGATCTGCCCCACGTCGGTCACGGTCATCCCGGGCGGGGCGTCGACCTGCAGGCGGACGTTGATCGGCACGGCGAGGCCGTTGTGCAGCGCCAACGGCAGGGGACTGTGCTCGGTGGCCAGGGTGTAGGACCCGCCGGGGTTGACGATCGTCACCGCACCGAACAGGTCGTTGATCGTGTTACCGATGACCGCCAGCCGCTGCTGGGCCAGCCCGTTGCGGGTATCGGGTGGTTCGGACTGGCTCAGCGCGCGCAGCATGTCCTCACGCAGCGGAGCGGTGTATTGGACGCCGGTCAGGCCGGTGCGCTCATCGGTGCTCAGCGCGGAGGTCAGTTTCCACAGCCGGCCGGCCTGGCCATTGATGTCGGCGATGACGTTCTCGCCGAACCTGCCGCGCTCGGGGGCGGCGACGTCCAGCGGTTGCGTCGGCTCGGCGCGGGCCGCGTCGACGGCTTGGGCTTCGCCGATCACCGCCGGCAGCGGCCGCGGCACCCCCAGACCGGAACGGATCGTCGTTGCCAGCGCCGTCAGGATCACCTGCGCGTCGTCGGCGCCCAGGTTCCACGTCGCCGGCGGAACCAGGAGCTGGGTGCGCGGCGGGGCGGCTGGGTCCAGCGCATGCCACAGCATCGAGCTCAGGGCGTCTTGGCGGCGCGCGGTGTTGGAATCATGCGCGAGCCGAACCGTCAGCGACGGGTCCAGGTAGGTCGGCACGCTGGGGCGGTTGCCCGCCCCGGCCAGCGCCGCGCCGACCGCTGGGTCGAACGGCGCGACCACTACCTGCGGGGACAGCCGACGCGGTGCGGTGTCGACGGCGTCGGGCCCGGACGACGTCTGCGGATCCGGGGCGACCAGCTCGCCGGCGGCCACCGCGACCGTGCTGTTGTTGGCGCTGAGCAGGTCGACCGTGTCGCCGGTCAGCGGGCCGTCGGGGAGCAGCGTGGCACCGCGGGTGGAGGAGACGTCCAGGATGTGGTCGACAATGTCGCCGACGCTGGTCGTGGCAATCGCGCTGAGGCCCGGATCGTTGACGCGCTGCAACGCGTCGAGATCGGCCTGCGCGTAGGGCAGCGGTGCGACGCAGGTGCGCCTGGCCAGCGCGCGCAACCGGTTCAGCCAGCCGGTCGCCGCCGCCTGCCCGGTGCCCGGGTGCGTCGGGGTGCCCGGCTGTTGGGCCGGCCCGTCGGGAGAGTTGGACACGACATAGCCGGCCGTCATCGCGTTGACGGTCACCAGCAGGTCCGGGTCGATGGCCAGGCATAGCGCGCGGCCGACGGCGCCGTCGGGGTCGACGTCGTGGCTGGTCGCGACCTCGGCCGCGGACAGCAGGATGTCCAGCCGGCCGCCGGTGGCCAATGAGGAGGCCAGGTCGTCGTCGACCAGCCGGATTCCGATGGTGCCGCCCGGTTGGCCCGGGGACAATCGGGGGCGGTCGGCCAGCGGCCACAGCATGGTGACCCATACGGGTTTCGAGGTATCCGGCGCGACCGCGGATTCCAGGGCATCGGCGTGATCGGGCGGCACCCCGATCACCGGCAGCAGGAAGCGTGCGTTGTCCAGCCGGGCGGGGGCGCCGTAGTCGGGGGTGCCGTTGGCGTTGACCAGCAGGGGATAGATGCCCGGCTGGTTGATCCCGAGCGACGACTTGGCCAGCGAGCGCAGCGGCGCGGACAGGGTGAAACCGACTTCTTGGCCCCGCTGGAGTTCGGGCGCCACCGTGAGGAAGTCGGCGGCCGGCTGGTATTGATCGGTGCCGCCGTCCAGCGAGGTGCGCAGGCCCGCGGATGTGGTGACCGCGGCGGCGTGTTCGAGCCGGACCATCACGTCGCGCACCGGGCGGTCACCGATGTTGATCACCGTTCCGCTGACCGTGACGACCGGCGGGCTCGTCGTGGTGACGACGTCCGGGGTCACCTGGTCGATGCGGACGCGGACGAAGGGCGTCGATCCGGGTTCGTCGGCCGCGGCGCGGGGCGCGCCGATGGGGCCGGTGAGCACCATCGCAAAACCGGCCACGATGCCGATCACGACGGCAAGGCGCAACAAGGCGGCCCAGCAGAGTCGTGGCGCGGTCACGGCCCCGGACCGTGACCGTTCTTACGACCGCGGGGCTTGTCGGAATGCCGGGTTCGGGAATGGGTCTGCGGGTTGCGCCGGGGCGTGCTGGGCGGCAGCGGGGGCAGCGCGGCGGGACCGTCGGTCTGCAGCTTTCCGATCAGCTCGTTGGCGACCTCGGCGAGCCGACGTTCGTCGGCGTAGGCCAACCGCGACGGCAGCTCCTGCATCGGCACCCACGCCACCTCGGCGACTTCAAGGTCCTCATCGCACAACTCTCCGCCGGAGAAGCGCATCAAATAGTGGTGCACGGTCTTGTGCACCCGGCGACCGTCGGTGACGAACCAATAGTCGATGCGTCCGAGTGCGGCCAATACGCTGCCGCGAATCCCGGTCTCCTCGGCGACCTCGCGGATGGCGGTCTGCTCGGCGGTCTCGCCGAGTTCGATGTGCCCCTTGGGCAGCGACCACAGCATCCGTCCACGCCGATCGATGCGCCCGATCAGCGCCGCGACCTGGGCGTCCATCGGGCCGTCGATGCCGTCGATGACCAGGCCGCCCGCGGACGTTTCATGCACGGTCCGCAGCCGCTCCGGCACCCGGCGGGGTGGGCGCGGCCGGCGCCTGTTGTTTGTCGCCGAGTCGGCGGTCACCTTGGCGTCGGCGTCGTTTTCGGACGCGCCTGCACCGCCACGACCGCGACGGCGCCCCCGACGTCGACGTGGTTTGGCTTGTTCGCCATCCGACACCCAAGCGATAGTAGCTGGCACGAGCTGTTCTTCCGGACACACTCGCCGCTGGTGCGGGCGCGACGACGGCCCGCGGACGACTAGGCTGAATTGTCGCGCTCCTTAGCGGGCCGTCCCTGCCCGCATCGTCACACGACTAGGTTGAATTGTCGCGCTCCTTAGCGGGCCGTCCCTGCCCGCATCGTCACACGACTAGGCTGATCGAACGTGTCTGAAGCCGCCGACGATGTAGAGCTGCTGACGTCGGCTTGGATTGCCCTGAATCAGCACGCCGCCGTGCTGGGCGGATTGGGCGCCTTGTTCGAGGCCGCGGGGCACGACCTGTATCTGGTCGGCGGATCGGTGCGCGACGCGCTGCTGCACCGGTTGAGCCCCGATCTGGACTTCACCACCGACGCGCGGCCCGAGCAGGTGCAGCAGATGGTTCGGGGCTGGGCCGACGCGGTCTGGGATACCGGCATCCAATTCGGCACCGTGGGCGTCGGCAAGGACGAGCACCGCCTGGAAATCACCACGTTCCGCGCGGACAGCTACGACCAGGTGTCACGCAATCCCGAGGTGAAGTTCGGTGACCGCCTTGAAGACGACTTGGTGCGCCGCGATTTCACCGCAAACGCGATGGCCGTGCGCATCACGTCGACCGGCCCGGGCGAATTCCTCGATCCCCTCGGCGGTTTGGCGGCGCTCAAGGCGCGCGTACTGGACACCCCGGCGGCACCGTCGGTGTCGTTCGGCGACGACCCGCTGCGGATGCTGCGCGCCGCGCGGTTCGTTTCGCAGCTTGGGTTCACCGTCGCCCCCCGGGTGCGCACGGCGATCGAGGAGATGGCCCCGCAGCTGGCCCGGATCAGCGCCGAACGGGTGGCCGCCGAGCTGGACAAGCTGCTCCTAGGCGCCGACCCGGTCGCCGGCATCGACTTGGTGGTGCAGACCGGGATGGGTGAAGTTGTGCTGCCCGAAGTCGGCGCCATGCAGATGGCCATCGACGAACACCACCAGCACAAGGACGTCTACCAGCACTCGCTGACCGTGCTGCGCCAAGCCGTCGAGCTCGAAGATGACGGCCCCGACTTGGTGCTGCGCTGGGCGGCGTTGCTGCACGACATCGGCAAGCCCGCCACCAGACGCCACGAAGAAAACGGCGGCGTGAGCTTTCACCACCATGAGGTCGTCGGCGCCAAGATGACCCGCAAGCGGATGCGGGCGCTCAAGTACTCCAAGCAGATGGTCGACGACGTCTCCCAGTTGGTGTATCTGCATCTGCGCTTCCACGGCTACGGCGACGGGAAGTGGACCGACTCCGCGGTGCGCCGCTACGTCACCGACGCCGGGCCGCTGCTGCCGCGGCTGCACAAGCTGGTCCGCGCCGACTGCACCACCCGCAACAAGCGCCGTGCCGCGCGGCTGCAGGCCAACTACGACCGGCTCGAGGCGCGCATCGCCGAGCTGGCCGCCCAGGAGGATCTGGCGCGGGTGCGTCCCGATCTGGACGGCAATCGGATCATGGAGCTGCTGGACATTCCGGCCGGGCCGCAGGTCGGTGAGGCATGGCGGTTCTTGAAAGAGCTGCGCCTGGACCGCGGGCCGCTGACCGACGAAGAAGCCACCGCGGAGCTGCTGGCCTGGTGGAAGACGCGCGGCAACACTTAACTCTGGCCGTGGGCGCAGCCGATGAGTTTTAGGATTTGCCCATGCCATTGGCTGAGGGGGCGCAATTCGCCGGCTATACCGTGCTACGGCCGTTGGGCGTCGGCGGTATGGGCGAAGTGTATTTGGTGCGCCACCCGCGGCTGCCCCGTTTTGAAGCGTTGAAGATCCTGCGGGCCGACGTGTCGGCGGATCCCGACTTTCAGCAGCGGTTCAACCGTGAGGCCGAACTGGCCGGCAGCCTGTGGCATCCCAATATCGTCGGCGTCCACGATCGTGGTGAATTCGACGGCCAGTTGTGGATCGCGATGGACTATGTCAACGGGCCTGATATTCGCGCGTTGATGGATCAGCACCCGGGTGGGATGCCGGTGGGTGAGGTGGTGGCGGTGGTGACCGCGGTTGCCGCGGCGCTGGACCATGCCCATCACCGCGGTCTGCTGCACCGCGACGTCAAACCGGGCAACATCATGATCAGCCGGCCCGAGGACGGCAGTCCGCCGCGAATTCTGTTGAGTGACTTCGGTATTGCGCGACCTGTTGAGGACACCACCGGCCTGACGGTGACCAACGCGACGGTGGGGACCGTTGATTACAGCGCTCCCGAGCAGCTGCTGGGCCACCCCATCGATGGCCGCGCCGACCAGTACGCGCTGGCGGCGACGGCCTATTTCTTGTTGACCGGCGCGAAGCTGTTCACCGGTGCCAGCCCGGTCGCGGTCATCAGCGCGCACCTGACGGCGCCGCCGCCACTGCCCGGTGCGCGGCGTCCCGATTTGGCCGCCGCCGATCCGGCTTTCGCGCGGGCGCTGGCCAAGAACCCCGCCGAGCGGTTCGCCCGTTGCGGCGAATTCGCCGCGGCAATGGCCCGCCAGTCGCACCACGCCCCGCCCGCCGAGCCTCCTCGGCCGGCACCCGTTGCCCAGCCGACGCAGGCCCCGCCGATGCAACTCGCGCCACCCGCTTGGCCGGGGCCGCAGGCAGCTCCATCGCAGGGTCCGAAAAGGCGTGAACGGCGGCGAGGATGGCGCACCGCCGCTTTGATCACGGCCGGGGTCGCCGTCATCGGCGTCGTCGCCGCCATTGCGATCCCACGACTGATCGATCACGGGCCTCCCGCGCAGTCGGCGCCGCAACTGGCGGAAGGCGCCCGGCTGGCCGGACAGCACTACCTCGAGGCGCTGGCCCGCGGCGATGCCGCCGGCGCACTCGCATTGAGCGTAAACCCGCCGGCGACACCACAATTCGCGACAAGTGACGTATTACGTGCCCAGCTCGCGGCCGCGCCCATCACCGACATCACCGCCACGGCGGCCCCGGTGCCCGCCGGCGACGACCCGCAGCAGGTGCAGCACCTGATGCTGTCCGCCCGATTCGGCCCGACGCTGTCACAGGCCCGCATCGCCGTGCACCGCAAGGGCGACGAATGGAAGCTCGACAATGCGACCGTAGCCGTCGATATCGGAACGACGGGAAGCACTGACGCGTCGCTGAAAGCCGTTGCGCTGTGGGGTGTTCCGACCGACGGTGCGTCACCGGTCGCGGTCTTCCCCGGCGGCCTGTCGGTGTCGTCGAGCAACCGCTACGTCGACATCGCGGCACAGACCCCACCGGTGCTGCTCGACGCACTCGGCGGCGCCACCGACCGTCCGACCATCAAGCCGGTGGCCACGCTCAACGATGCGGGGAACCAGGCCGCCAAGGCGGCGTTCGACACGTGGACCCACAACTGCTACCACGGCGTCGAACCGACCGCCGATTGCGCGCGCTTGAGCCCCGACAACCCTACGATCGCCACGGATGGCCCCGGCGATTTCAGCAAGGCCACCTTCAACTTCGACGCCAGCAGGATGGTGGTCGCGATCGGCGGCACCATCGTCTACCAGGGACACGCGGCCGGCGTACCCGACTACACGGTGACGGAGAAACCCCTCGGCATCGTCGACCTAACTAAGGAACCCCCGGTATATGTGCGCACGGAAAAGCATGGATAAACACCGGTCGTCCGTCGCTCGGCGCGCCTAGGATGCAGCGCATGCCGTTAAGTGAGGGGGCACAATTCGCGGGCTATACCGTGGTACGGCTGCTGGGGGCCGGCGGTATGGGTGAGGTGTATCTGGTGCGCCACCCGCGATTGCCGCGTTTTGAAGCGTTAAAGGTGTTGGGCGCCGAGGTGTCGGCGGATCCTGGCTACCAGCAACGGTTTAACCGTGAGGCCGAACTCGCGGCCGGGCTGTGGCACCCCCATATCGTGGGCGTGCAGGACCGCGGCGAGTTCGAGGGCCGGCTGTGGATCGCCATGGACTACGTCGACGGGGCCGACCTCGAGGCGCTGATGGACCAGCAATACCCGGGTCGGATGCCGGCCGAGGAAGTGCTGGCGATCGTGACTGCGGTCGGCGCGGCGTTGGACCATGCGCATCACCGCGGTCTGCTGCACCGCGATATCAAGCCGGGCAACATCATGATCAGCCGGCCGGACGACAGCAGCCCGCCGCGAATTCTGTTGTGTGACTTCGGTATCGCTCGTCCCGTCGACGACACCACGGGTCTGACGGTGACCAATATGACGGTGGGGACCGTGCCGTATTGCGCTCCCGAGCAACTGTCGGGTCAGGCCCTGGATGGTCGCGCCGACCAGTATGCGCTCGCCGCCACCGCTTACTACCTGCTCACCGGCGCCAAATTGTTTCCGCACGTCAATCCGGTGGCGGTGATCAACGCTCACCTGACGCTGCCCGCGCCGCTACTCGGTGGGTTGCGTCCCGATTTGGCCAGCGCCAACGGGGTTTTCGCACGGGCACTGGCGAAAAGCCCCGCCGAGCGGTTCGACCGTTGCGGCGATTTCGCCGCCGCCCTGGCCGCACACCTGCCGCCCGGCCACGCCGCGGCGCCCACCCCGCCGAGCCCGGTGCCGGCATCGGAAAAGACCGCGCCCGTCGACGCGGCAGCGACCGAGGTCACCCGTCCGATCTCGCCACCGCGCCCTCAGTACCCGCCGCCCACCCTGGGCGGCTATCCGGCCCCACCCATGCCACCGCAGCCTTCGTGGGGCCCGCCGTTCAATGCCGGACCCGCGCCGCCGCGGCGCCGGAAACGCACTGTGACGCTAGTCCTTTCGGTGCTGGCCGTGCTGGCCGTGGTAGCAGGAGTGGGGATCTTCGCGGCCAGCAGGATCATCGCGGGCGACGCCACGAAACGCGCCGATCAGGACCGCGAAGCCGCCCGGTTGGCCGGGCAGCACTACCTGGAGGCGCTGGCGGTCGGCGATGCCCGCACTGCACAGTCGCTGGCAGGAGATCAGCCGGCCACACCGCAGTTGTTGACGGACAAGGTGCTGCGCGCACAACTGGCCACCACCCCAATCGCCGACATCAAGGTCACCACCGATCCGGCCCCGGACCCGGGCGCTCCATCCGACGCCCAGCGGTTGGTCCTGGCCGCGAAATTCGGCGTCACGCCCACCCAGGTCGTGATCTGGGCGCATAAGAAAGATGGTCAGTGGAAGCTCGATACCACCACCGCCGCGCTAGCTGTGGAGAGTCCACCCGATGCGGTCGAAGCGATGAAAACCGTTGCCGTGTATGGCGTGGGCACGAACGGCTCCAATCCCATCACGGTATTTCCGGGCGTCGTTCAGGTCGGATCGACCAATCGGTACATCGATATCACCGCACCGCCGGAACGAGTACTGCTCGAGGCGCTCACCGCACCGGCGGCCAACCGGCCGGTCATCCACCCGACCGTCGCACTCAATGATGCCGGGCGCCAGGCTGCCATGGCCGCCGTGGATGCCCAGCTCCGCATCTGTTTCAAAAGCGGCCCCAAGCCGCCGGAGTGCTGTCCCAAAGATGGCTGCAAGCCCCAACCTGCCCCGCCTCCTGGAGTCGAGCCGGACAGCGAGACACTCCAGGACCTTGAGAACACGCAAGGCATGACCTACGACTTGGACCCCAATGCCATGACGGTTCATGTCTCGGGAGTCTTCAACTACCGGGCGCAGGTGATTCAGTACGGCAAACCGACGATTTTCCGGGACACCGTCACCGTGCAGGACAGCCACGTCGACCTGACCAAAGACCCACCGGTCTGGTTTCGCAACCCAGGGAGCTGACCCAGTCTCGGAACCACCCACGGTCGACGCGCGTCGGAACGGTCATGGACTACTGCCTGGCAGGCGATAACGGCGCGGCGATGTGGCACGGCCAACCCGACCTCGACCTCGATCACGACGGCCGCCTCGAATCAATCGCACTGGACTTCGACCATGACGGCATGCGCGACGACGCGTTGGCGGACCTCGACGGCGATGGATTGGTCGATCACGCGGTGCTCGACCTCGACAATGACGGCACGCCCGAGGCGTACTTCACCGATGACGGATCGGGAACCTGGGCGGTGGCGATGGACCGGGCCGGGGGATTGCGCTGGTACGGGCTCGACGGCGTGGAACACACCGGCGGGCCGCTGGTCGACTTCGACGGGCTCGGGCGCCCGGACGATCGGCTGCTGGACGTCGACGGCAATGGGGTGGCCGACCGGGTGCTGTGCACCGGCGAGACCGGCGTGACCGGTTATGTGGATACCGACGGCGACGGACGGTGGGATGTCCGGTTATCCGATACCGACGGTGACGGGTCGGCAGACGGCGCGGCCCGCCTTTGACATGGTGTTTTACGGCTTTCGCGAATGGGTAAATCAACGCCTGTGCAGCAGGCAAACCATCTGAAGTGACAGACCCCGATCCCTGTCTACACTCTTATCCATATCCGGTCGGGGAGGCCGAGGAAATCGAGGGAGAAAAAAATGCCGAGTTCAACCGTTGTCACACCGGAACTGCTGCGCGCTTCACAGCAGAAGATCGAGTCGCGACTGCAAGAGGCAGCCGCCATTGCCAATCAATACCTGAGCGGCCACGAGAACGTCGTCAGCGCCGCCGGGTGGACCGGCCAGGCCGGGACGACGTCGCTGAACACCGCCGGCCAAATCCAGCACGATCTGCAGCAGATCATGACCGGCGGCAACCGGTTGGCGCACGGCCTCGGCAAGACGGCCACGCTGATGGAACACCACGAAGCCGATTCGGCCCACAACCTCAATGGTGTGTTCGGCGGAGTCCAGTCCACCTAAGTCGGCAACCCCAAAAGCCTAACTACCGTAAGGAATAACAAAAATGTCAGACCAGATCACCTACAACCACGCCGTCGTCAGCGGCCTCACCGGTGACATCGCAACCCAAGCCGCGCAATTGATGGAAATTCACGACGACGTGCTGCACATCACCCAGTCGCTGGCCGAGTTCTTCCAGGGCCAGGGCGCCACGTCGTTCTTCGACGCGCAACAGCAGATGCTGCACGGGTTGCAGGACATGATTCAAACCGTCAGCCTGCACGGGCACACGGTGGGCAATGTGCACGAGGCCGCCATAAACGCTGACAGTTTGACGGCCGGTTTCTTCAACCAGGCGTAGTCCCGGCTTGGCGGGGCGCACGTAAGCGTGCGCCCCGCACTTGGCTCTAAGGGAAGACCGTGCTGACCACCTCTCTAGACGGCCTCTGGGTCCTACAAGTACTCACCGGCATCGAGGTCCTGGCTCCCGAGATGGGGCTGCGACCGCATCTGCCCCGCGTCGAGCCCAAACACCAGGCGCTGGCACACCCGGTGACCGCGGAGCTGCGCGCCGCCGGGGCGATCGACGAAACCGACTCCGTCGACGGTGCGATCGTCGAATGGCTGACCGTGCTGTCGCGCCGCGACATCGGATTGCTGGTGCACTTCCGCCTGGCCGACGACGGCGAACCGGCGCGCGCATTGCTCGCCAGGTTCGCACACTGGTGGGTCGCCATCGAGCGATCCGGAGACCTGGTCCGGATCAGCGGGGCGGGCATCGCGAACAACGAGGGCACCGCCAGCGCGGCGCTCAACACACAAATCGAAAGACTATGCGGCGCAAATGATCCTGCGCCGCTGCGTCCGGTCACGCTGGACGCGGATGCGATGCGCGCCACCGCCACCGACGAGCGATCGCTGCACGAGTTCCTGGGCAGTCAAGGCCTCGATGCCGATCAGGTGCACATGCTGAAACTGGCCACCGATCCCAGCCGCTCGGCCCAGGCCTCGATCGTCGCCCTGCAGTCCGGGGTGGAAACCGGCCTGGCGACCCGGACCCACTTCGAACCGGGCGCAGTGACGATCATCGATACGACGGAAGGACGTGTCGTCGCCGAACAGGTTTCGTCCGGGGGCAAGAACTGGATGATCATCGCGCCGGGGACCAAGAACAACATCGGTACCGCGATCAACCATATGGTGCGGCGGCTTCCGGCCAACGAAGAATGGCATTCGTACCGAAAAGTCGTGTAGTCGAAAGGCAGTGCGAAAATGATAGCATCGGCATCGTGACGAATCCGTGGACGGGCTCATCCAATTCACCGGAACAGGGCGGACCGACGCGGCGAGAAGCGCCCGCCCCGCAGTACCAAAATCAAGATTCGGTGTCCGGAACATTACGCATTTCCGATATGGTCGCCCCGCGCAAAATTCCGCCCGGTGGAGGCTGGCGTAAATTCCTGTATCAGGTGTCGGGCCATGTCATCAACTTCGGCGAATCGCCGTCCGAAAGACACTATCGCGAGCTGCAGGAGCGCATCCGTCGTCACATCCGCAAGCAGTACGTGGTGGGGGTCGTCTCGGGAAAGGGTGGCGTCGGTAAGACCACGATGACCGCCTGCATCGGTGCGGTGTTCCGCGAATGCCGGCCCGAAAATGTCGTCGCGATCGACGCGGCCCCCGGCTTTGGCACGCTGGCGGGGCGGATCGATGAATCTCCGCCGGGCGACTACGCGGCGGTCCTCAACGACACCGACGTGCAGGGCTACGCCGATATCCGAGAACACTTGGGGCAGAACAGTCTTGGGCTCGACGTGC
Source organism: Mycobacterium sp. 050128 (assembly GCF_036409155.1). Classification (NCBI taxonomy): domain Bacteria; kingdom Bacillati; phylum Actinomycetota; class Actinomycetes; order Mycobacteriales; family Mycobacteriaceae; genus Mycobacterium; species Mycobacterium sp. 050128. Next base: position 1,595,237 of record NZ_JAZGLW010000001.1, read on the forward strand.
TGGCCGGCAACCGCGCGTCCGATCAGCCGCGGCCGTTAGTGGCCTCGATGTTCTCCGGAGTGCTGTCGCGGCTGCGCCGCACCCACACCGTGATCGTGGTGGACACCTCCGACGACCTCGAGCACCCCGTGATGAAAGCGGTGCTCGACGCGTGCGACACCCTGGTGTTCGTGTCCGGTCTCACCGCCGACACCTCGTTGCCGGTGACCCGTGCGATCGACCTGCTGCGCTCGATGGGTTACCACGAGCTGGTGTCGCGCAGCATGGTCATCCTCAATGACAGTCGCGACAAATACGACGCGGAGGCGCGCACTTATCTCACCGAGCGTTTCGCTCAATCGGGCGCAACGGTCGAATTCATGCCGTACGACCCATTCCTCGCAAAAGGTGGGATCATTGACACCCGGCATGAACTGAAGAAGAAAACCCGCCTGCGCATATTCGAAATCACCGCGGCATTGGCCGACAAATACATTCCAGATGCCGACAGGCCGCGTTAAATGACCCCGTACGTGGGTAAGGTCTCGTTTCCAGCCCGTTGTGCGGTCGCCGTCGTATGTGGAGAACATCTGGTTTCGCAGGTCTATCCGGCGTCGGTGCCGATCGAGGCCTTCATCGACAACGTCGTGGAGCTGGTCAACGAGGAACTCAAACGCCGGGGTTTCATCGGCCTCGAGTCCGGCATCGGCTACGAACTTCACAAGGCCAACGGGGTACGGCTGGACGTCACCAAGACGCTTGACGAACTCGGCGTAGAAGACGGTGCCACCCTCACCTTGGTCCCCGCGGTAGCGGGCGAATCGTTCGAGCCGCAGTATGAGTCGTTGTCGACGGGTTTGGCCCGGGTCGGCAAGGCCCTGTTCGAGCCGGTCACGCTCAAGACCGCCGCGCACACCGCGTTGGTGATCCTGGCGATGGTCTCCCTGACCCTGTTGGGACTGGCTGTGCGCCAACGCGTTTCCACCGACTCGCTGATGCCCACCATCGTGACCGGGGCGGCCGGTCTGCTGATCGCCGGTGGCGCGACCACGGTATGGCGATGGTGGCCGGGCCGCACCGACATGGTCGACGGGCTCGGCTGGATCGCGTTGCCATTGCTCACGGCCAGCCTGGCGTCCGGCGCGCCGGGGCCCGTCGGGGCCGCGCACGCATTTATCGCCGCTCTGGCGGGCGCGATGCTGACCTGTGGAATCGCTTCTGCGACAGGGCGTCACGCGAATGTGGCGGCGACCGTGGTGACCGTACTGGGGCTCGGCGGCGCGGCCGCCGCGGCCCGGATGTGGTGGCCCGTGCCCGCGCAATGGCTGGGCATGTGCGCGCTTGTCGCCCTGCTCCTGCTGCTGACCATGGCCCCGACGATCGCGCTGTGGGTCGCGCGGATCCGGCCGCCCTATTTCGGCTCGATCACCGGGCGCGATCTGTTCCGGCGCAGCGCCGGCCTACCCGCTGACGCGGTGTCGCCCGTCGAGGAAGGCGCCGACGACGAAGCCAATTCCGACACCACGCCGCGCGGTGCCCAGATCGCGCTCGCGGCGGTCCATGCCAACAACGTGCTGACCGGAATCTGCGTGGGAGCGGGGTTGACCCTGCCCGTCGCGGTGTGGGCCACCCTGATGCCGGGTCATGACCGCAGCCTGCCGGCCGCCGTTTTGGCCGGCCTGTTCGTGGTGATCTTCATCAGCCGGGGGCGGGCTTTCGCCGACAAACGACAGGCGATCGCGCTGGTCTGCGGTGCGGCCGCGGCGTTGTGCGTCGGCGTCGCGAAATTCGTTCTGCACGAGCCGACTTCGTCGGGCTACGGGTTGTTATGGGGTGCCCTGGTTCTGGCCGTCTTCGGCGGCGCCGGCCTGCTGTCCGCCCTACTCGTGCCGATCACCCGGTTCACCCCGCTGGTGCGGATGACCGCCGAATGGGTGGAGATCGCAGCGATCATCGCGGCCCTGCCGCTGGCCGCATGGATCGGCGGATTGTTCACCTGGGTGCGCATGCGATGACCCGGATGGCGCCCACCGCTCGCGCACTGACCCAGCGGGTCGCCGCCACGGCGCTGACGTGCCTGCTGGTTATCTTGATAGCGGGACTACCTGCGGCCCAAGCGATTCCACCGCCAGTAGTTGATCCAGGCCGGGTACCGGCCGACGGCAAGCCGGCGTCCGATCAGCCGATGCGCCAAGCCTTCACCTGTGCACGGACGATTACCGTCGCCGATCCGAACGTGGTCCTGCCCGCGCCCGGCTTCACGATGCTCAACGTCAGCAAGGCCTGGCAGTATTCGACCGGCAACGGGGTGCCCGTCGCGGTCATCGACACCGGCATCAACCCGAGTCGCCGACTGCCGGTGGTGGCCGGTGGCGACTACATCATGGGCGGTGACGGTCTGAGCGACTGCGACGCGCACGGCACCGTCGTGGCGTCCTTGATTGGCGCTGCGCCGCAAGGCATTCCGATGCCGGCCCCGATGCCGAGCGCCCCCGCCTTCCCGCCACCGGCGGGCCCGCCGGCAACCGATGCGGCAGCACCGCCACCCGGCGGGCCACCGCCGCCGCCCGCACCTCCGCCACCGCCCTCGCCGGTGACGATCACCCAAACGGTGGCACCGCCGCCGCCACCGCCCCCACCCGACGCGCCATCGAACGGGCCGGGGGACCCCGCGCCCGGACAGCCCGACGATCCCGAGGTGCCACCACCGCCCCCGGGCGCACCCGATGGAGTCGCGGGCATCGCGCCGCACGCGACCGTCATCTCCATCCGCCAGTCCTCGCGTGCCTTCGAGCCGGTGAACCCCGGCGGCGGCGACTTCGAGGGACGCAAGAAGGCCGGCACCATCGCGACACTGGCCAGCGCGATTGTGCACGCGGCCAACATGGGCGCGAAGGTGATCAATATCAGTGTCACCGCCTGTGTTTCGGCCGCCGACCCGCTGGATCAGACCGCCATGGGCGCCGCGGTCTGGTACGCGGCCACGGTCAAAGATGCGGTCATCGTCGCCGCGGCCGGCAATGACAACGAAGAAGGCTGCGCCCAAAACCCGACCTTCGACCCGCTCAACGCGTCCGATCCGCGCGACTGGCACCAGGTCAAGACGGTATCGTCGCCGTCCTGGTTCTCCGACTACGTGTTGTCGGTGGGTGCGGTCGACAACACCGGCGCACCGATCAACAAGAGCCTGGCCGGACCCTGGGTGGCCGCGGCGGCACCGGGCGTCGGGATCATGGGTCTGTCGCCGGAAACCGGGGGACCCGTGAACGCCTACCCGCCGATCCGGCCGGGCGAGAAGAACATGCCGTTCTGGGGCACCAGCTTTTCCGCGGCGTATGTCAGCGGGGTGGCGGCGTTGGTGCGGGCCAAATATCCGGGACTGTCCGCACACCAGATCATCAACAGGATTCTGCAGACCGCGCACAATCCACCCCGCGGTGTGGACAACCAGGTTGGCTACGGCGTGGTGGACCCGGTGGCCGCGCTGACCTTCGATGTGCCTGCGGGGGAACGGCTTTCACCCGGTGCCGCCAGTCGTGTTCTGCACCCGGCACCGCCGCCACCGCTACCGGATCACCGCGCCCGCAATGTCGCAATGATCTTCGCCGGTGTGGTGGCGGCGACGATCGCGGTCGTCGCGCTGATCGTTCGAGCGAGGCGCGAGCGATGACCGCTGCCACGAAGCTGACGATCATCTTCGCCATCTTCATCGCCGCCACGATTGGATGGGCGGTCGGCGGATACCCCGGTGCGGCAGCGGGTTTGGTGATCGGGATCGCGCTCGGCGTGATCCGATGGCGCGGCCAGCCGATGTGGTCCTGGTTGATCCTGTGGCTTCGGCGCCGTCGCCCGATCGCGTGGACGGAGCCGCTCACGGTGGCCAATGACCGTGCCGGCGGCGGCATCCGCTGCCAGGACGGCGTCGCCGTGGCCGCGGTCCAGCTGCTCGGAAAGGCGCACGCACCAACGCTGTTCACCGGTTCGACCGCGACCTATACCGAAAACTCCTTCGACGTCACCGAGCTGATGCCGCTGCTGCACCAGAGCCTGGGCCTCACCCTGGATTCGCTGAGCGTGGTCACCGTGGGCGCCCGCCGTCGCAGCACGGGCGACTATCCGCGGGTGTACGACACGCTGATCGGCACACCGCCCTATGCCGGCCAGCGCGAGACGTGGCTCATCGTGCGCATCGCGGCCCTGGGCAATGTCGAGGCGCTGCGCGGGCGCACCTCGCTCGGCACCGCCACCCTCGCGGCCGCCCAGCGAATCGGCGCGGCGCTGCGGCAACGCGGCATCCGCGCCAAGGTCGCCACCGCCACCGACATCGTCGAGATGGAGCGGCGGTTGGGCCGCTCCGCGCTGGACGTCTCGAATCGGCGGTGGCGATCGGTGCGCGGCGACAGCGGGTGGTTGACCACCTATTGGTACCGGCCCGGCGACATCACCTCGGAGACGCTGGCCGAAGCATGGTCGGCACGCGTCGACGGGATTGTGCAGAACATCACGCTTTTCGGTGACGGCACCGCGACGGCCACCGTCACCGTACGCAGCGCCCAGCCACCGTCGGCGTCATTGAGCATGCGACTGAAGACCTTGCGGGGCGAGCAGGCACAGGCCGTCGCCGCGAGTCTGTGCGGACCGCTGCCACCTTTGCGCGGCATCCGTCGTGGGGTGCTGCACGGTCCGCTCGTCCTCCCGATCGGGCCGTCGGGTGTGCTGCTCGGCAAGGTCGCCGGCGGGAATCGGATGCTGCTGCCGCTCGACGACGCCGGGGAGTTCAGCCGGGTGCATGTCGCCGCAGAGGACGCGCTGGCCAAGCGGTTCATCATCCGCCTGGCCGGTGCCGGCGAGCGGATCACGGTGCACACTCGAAACATGCAGCGGTGGGCCAGTGTTCGGATGCCGGACGTCGCCGTGACCGACCAGCCTAAGCCGGTGTCGGGCACCACGGTCAGCGTCGTCGACGGCAGCATGTCGCCGGCGCCGCGACCGAGCACCCTGATCTCGATCGGCGCGCCGGGCGAGCCGTACCGGGGAACCGCAAACGTGTTGATCACCCAGACGGGTCCGGCGACGGTCGATGTGATCGCAGCCGACGGTCACCTGTATGAGGTGGAAGTCGAGCTATTCCGCGCCGAGAATAGGTACGTATCGTCGGAACCGATGGCATTGCGAACCCCTGATCTCGAAGCGGTGGACACCCCATGACCAGCAGTACGACGCCGGCCGCCGCGCGAAAGTATTTTGACGCGGCGATGGCGTTGCTCGACAGCGACCCCGCCGCGGCCACGGCCCGGTTTCGGGAGGCAACCGAAGTCGACCCGTCGATGGCCGACGCCTGGCTGGGCCGGATCGCCGCGGGTGACGAGGCGTTGTCGACCGTCGAACAGCTCTACAACTACGGCAGCCGGCTGCACCGCGAGACCAACCGGATCGGTGCGCGACTGTCGGCCCCGATCAAAGCCGGGCCGTATCTGTCGATTTCGGTGACCGAGGCCTCGCATGCCGGCCTGGCGCTGGCGAGTGCGCTCATCGACGATCGCCAATACGAGAAAGCCGAAGCGCTGCTTGGTGATTCGACGTTGCTGGACACCTGGGAAAACCACCAGTGGAAGCAGTACATCGAGTCCTACCTGATGTTCGCCACCCAACGGTGGCCGGATGTCATCTCGGTGGCCGCGGCCATCTTGCCACCGCAGGCCATCATCATGTCGGCGGTCACCGCGGCCACCTGCACGCTGGCGGCACATGCCGCGGCCCATCTCGGGCAGGCTCGCGTCGCGCTGGAATGGACCGACCGGGTCGAGCTGCGCGCCGGGTTCGGCGTCCCGACCGAGACGCGTCGTCAGCACCTCGAAACCGCGGTCACCGCAGTCGATCCCACCGACTTCCCGTTGATCGCCGCCGACCTCGCCTACGTGCGCGGGATGGCACATCGCCAGCTCGGCGAGGAGCCCAAGGCGCAGATCTGGCTGTCGAAGGCGACGATCAACGGCGCATTGATCGAGCCGGCCAAACAAGCGCTGGCCGACCCCGCGCTGCAGTTGGTCGTCACCGACGAGGACGCCATCAGTTCGCGCACCAACAAATGGGACGTGACCACCGAGCTGTCGGAGCAACAGCGACAGGAGGAGGAGCACCAGGAGCGGCGCACCGAACTGCTGCAGGAGGGCCGCGCGTTACTCGACAACCAAGTCGGGTTGGCCGACGTCAAACGCGCGGTCGCCGAACTCGAAGACCAGATCGAGGTTCGTGCGCTACGGCTGGCGGCGGGCCTGCCGGTGGCCAATCAGACCAACCACATGCTGCTGGTCGGACCGCCCGGCACCGGTAAGACCACTACCGCCGAGGCGCTCGGCAAGATCTACGCCGGGCTGGGCATCGTGCGTCATCCGGAGATCGTCGAAGTCAAGCGGGCGGATTTCTGCGGCGAGCACATCGGCGCATCGGGGCCGAAGACCAACGAGCTGATCAACCGATCGCTGGGCCGCATCCTGTTCATGGACGAGTTCTATTCGCTGGTGGAACGCCACCAGGACGGTCGGCCGGACATGATCGGCATGGAGGCGGTCAACCAGCTGCTGGTCGCGCTCGAGGTGCACCGGTTCGACTTCTGCTTCATCGGCGCGGGATACGAAAAGGAAGTCGACGAATTCCTCACCGTGAACCCGGGTCTGGCGGGCCGGTTCAACCGCAAACTGCGCTTCGAGTCCTACACACCCGATGAGTTGGTGGAAATCGCCGTCCGCTACGGCAAGCCGCGCGCCACGGTTCTCGAACCCGCCACCGCCGAGGCGCTGAGCGCCGCCTGCGCAACATTACGCGGGTACCGCGCACCCGATGGCCAGCACGGTATCGACGTCATGCACAACGGCCGGTTCGCGCGCAATGTCGTTGAGCGAGCGGAACGGTTGCGCGACTCGCGGGTGGCCGCGCAGCACCGTGTCGACAAAGGGTCGGTGACCGTCGAGGATCTGCAAACGCTACGTACCCAGGACGTCGTTGCGGCGGTGCGGGACGCGTGTGCGGAAAAGCATGTGCCGATAGTGCTTTGATCAGCCCGGATCCGCGAGCGGAGGCGCTCGGGCGCGCAGGTGCCAGCGTTGCGGGAAACCCGTTGTCGGCGCAGCCGGAAAGCTTAAGATGCACGCAGGCCCGCGACCGGGATAGTGCGGTGGCGAAACAAGGCTGACGAATGGAGCGTCCGGCGGTGCACCGTATCTTGCTGATCACGGTGGCGTTGCTGCTAGCCATGGTCAGTGCACCTCCCGCCGTGGCGGTATCGCCACCGTTGATCGACTCGACGGCGGTTCCACCCGATGTGACGGGTCCCGATCAGCCCCTGGAGCAGAAGCGTGTCTGTAAGGCGCCGTTGTCACTGCCGGGCACCAATTTCCACGACGCACCGTGGCCCAATACCTACCTCGGGATCACCCAGGCCCAGAAGTTCGCGACGGGAGCCGGCGTCACGGTGGCCGTGATCGATACCGGGGTGGACGCCTCGCCCCGGGTTCCGGCCGAGCCTGGTGGCGACTTCGTCGTCAAGGACGGCAACGGGCTCTCCGATTGCGACTCGCACGGGACGCTCACCGCGTCGATCATCGCCGGGCGGCCCTCGCTGACCGACGGATTCGTCGGTGTCGCACCCGACGCGCGTTTGGTCTCGGTGCGCCAGACGTCGGAGGCCTTCGAGCCGAAGGATTCCCAACCCGACCAAAGCGACCCGAACGCGACGCCGGCCGCCGGCTCCGTACGCAGCTTGGCCCGCGCGGTGGTGCACGCGGCCAATCTGGGTGCCGGAGTGATCAACATCAGCGAGGCGGCCTGCTTCAAGGCGAAAAAGCAGGTCGACGAGACCACCTTGGGTGGCGCGCTCAACTACGCGGTCAACGTCAAGGGCGCCGTGGTCGTCGTCGCGGCCGGCAACGTCGGCGGGGATTGCCAGCAGAATCCGCCGCCCGACGCGGCCATTCCCTCCGATCCCCGCGGCTGGCAAGTGGTTCAGACGATTGTCACGCCGGCCTGGTACGCGCCACTGGTGCTGACCGTCGGGGGCGTCGGGCAAAACGGGGCACCGAGCGAATTTTCGATGCACGGACCGTGGGTGAGTGTGGCCGCCGCCGCCGACAACGTGATCGCGCTCGGCCCCGGCGGCGACCCGGTGGATGCGTTGTCGGGCAAGGAGGGCCCGGTGCCGATCGCGGGGACCTCGTTCGCGGCGGCGTACGTGTCCGGTCTGGCGGCGCTGGTGCGGCAGAAATTCCCCGACCTGACGCCGGCGCAGGTCATGCACCGGATCGTTGCGACGGCGCGCCACCCCGGGGGCGGCGTGGACGATGCCGTCGGTACGGGCATCATCGATGCGGTCGCGGCGCTCACCTGGGACGTGCCCACCGGGCCGCCGACGACGGTGGATCCGGTCAAAGCGATTCAAGCCCCGGTGCCGGTGCCGGGCCCCGATCACGGGCCGATCGATGCTGTCACGATGGGGGTCATGGGTTTGCTCGTCGCGCTGGGCCTGGCCGCGCTCGTCGGGCGAGCACTGAAACGGGACTGACGAAGCCCATGCGATCACTACGACTCCGGTTCAGCAGCGGTCACGCGATGTGGGCGGCCGCGCTGGCTCCGCTGTGCATCCTGCTGTTCATGGGGACGCGCTACGAGTGGGCCGGCCCAACCCTGGTGGGGGTCGGCGCCGTGATCGCGACGGTCACCTTCCGCGGCCGGCGGCTCACCGGCTGGGTGGTGGCGATGTTCGCTTGGCTGCTGCGGCATCGCCGGTCACTCGAACTCCCCTCCGAGGCCGAGGTCGGTGCCACCGTCCTGCCCGGCGACCACGTGGCCGTGCGCTGGCAAGGCGAGCATCTGGTCGCGGTCATCGAGCTCATTCCGCGGCCGTTCACGCCGACGGTGGTCGTCGACGGGAAGGCGAACACCGACGATGTGGTCGACACGCGGTTGCTCGAGCAACTGCTCGCGGTGCACTGCCCCGACTTGGAGGCCGAGGTGGTGTCGGCCGGCTTCCGGGTGGGCAAGACGGCGTCCGCGGAGGTGCTGAATTTGTACCGGGAAGTGATCGGTCGTGACCCCGCGCCGGCGTACCGGCGGACCTGGATCGTGATGCGCGCCGACCCGCTGCGCGCTCAGGCGTCGGCGCGGCGGCGCGACGAGGGCGCCGCGGGGATCGCCCGCTACCTGGTGGCGTCGACCACGCGGATCGCCGACCGGTTGGCCAGCCACGGCGTCGATGCCGAATGTGCACGCAGTTTCGACGATTTCGACCACGCGACCGAGATCAGCTTCGTGCGGGAGAAGTGGTCGAAGATCAAGGGGCAGGACAACTTCACCGCCGCCTACATCGCGCCGGGCGGCCCGGATGTGTGGTGGTCGGCGCCGGCCGATCACACCATCACCCGGGTCCGCATCGCCGCGGGGATGGCGCCGCGCTCCACGGTGCTGCTGACCACGGCGAAGAAAGCGAAAAGACCGCGCGGCTTTTCGCGCGTATCGGGTGGGCAGCGTGCCGCGCTGCAAGGCCAGACCGTCGTCTCCGGCCGCCACTGGCAACTGCCGATCGGCTCGGCGGGCGTACTGGTCGGCGAGACGGCGAGCCAGTATCCGGTCTACATGCCGTTCGACGATGTCGACGCGAGCATCAACCTGGGTGATGCCCGGGCATTCATGCAATTCGCCGTCCGTGCGGCGGCCGCGGGCGGAACCGTGACGCTCGCAGCGCATTTCCAGGAATTCGCCGATCTGATCGGCGCGAACGTCGGGCCGGAGTCGAAGGTGTCGTGGCCGCACGCGACAACGTATCTGGGCCGGCATTCCGGGGTGGACCGGGTGATCTTGCGCAACAACGTGATCAGCACCCCACGGCACCGCCAATTGCCGATCCAACCGGTTTCCCAGCCCGACGAAAGCCGCTATCTGAGCGCGCTGCCCGGTAGGCGCGAAGGCTCCTGACGCCCTAGCTCAGGGCACCGGGTTGGCCCAGATGAACAGGTATTTAACTGTCTTCGGGGTACTGCGGGTCGCCTTACACTAAGAGTCTGCGTGGCCGAGGCACTCGCCCAGGCAGGCCGGCTATCCCCGACGCGAAGGAAGATCTGACGTGCAACCACAAGAGCACCCGCAGGCCACTGCGGTCATGGACGAGTTCAAGAAGTTCGGCGACGTCCTCGAGGGCGCCTTGAAGCAGCGGGGCACCGGCTCCTTCACGGCCAAGGACGAATCGGAGACCGTCGAGGTGGTCATCAACGGTGACATGTGTGTGACGCAGGTTCACATCGAGGACGGCCTGCTGCGGTTGGGCGCCGAAACAGTGCAGGAGCGCATCAACGAGGCGCTCGCGAAGGCCACCTCCGAGGCGGCGGCGAGCATCGAGGCGAGCCAGGCGGAGACCTTCGAAAAGCTGTCCAAGATCGTCGATTCGCTGCAGAAGATCGCCGGAGAGGATTAGGCGAACCGACATTTTCGCTGCGGCGGGCGACCGTTCAGGGGATACGGTCAAGCCGTGCAGCTGTTTGTCGTGGGGCCGCCGAGGTCCGGGTTGACCATCGTCACCCAGTTCCTCAACGACCATGAAGACATCAAGATCTTCGACGAGATCGATCTGATCGAAGTCGATCGGTCCGGGGGGCCGGTCGTGGGAACTTTGGCGGCCTTCCTGCTCGAGCGTGACCGCTACCAGGCTTATCGGCGCCGCCTGCAGGAGACGGCGGACCCGGCCCAGGCCCTGCGGGCGATCATGAGCGAAATCGCCCGGCCCTGCCCGATCTGGGGCGAGAAGAACCCGAGGTATGCGATGCGGCTGGCGGGCCTGCGGCGATGCTTTCCCGAGGCTGTCGTCCTGTTCGTGCTGCGCGATCCGCGTGAGGTGGTGAACTCGTATCTGCTGCACCGGGATTCGGACCAGCGCACCGATTTGGACTTCTGGATCAAGGACACGGTTGCCGACGCCCTCGCGCTGGTGGAAGGTTCCCTGGATCCGCTGGCGGCTGACGACGCAGCGTTGGTGACGCTGCGCTACGAAGCCTTTGCGGCTCAGCCCAGGGAGACGCTCGACACCGCCTTGCAGCCGTGGGGTCTGAGGTTTTCCGACAACGCGGTCGCATCGGCTCATCACGCCCCGGAGACGGTCGGCGACAACCAGTTCTACCGTAGTGGCGCCCCGCTGCCGTGGAAGGCCGGTAACCTCGCGCCGCTTCGCCGGGCACCATCGCGCCGGGCCCGCATCGATGCCGACGACCCGACCTGGTCCCAGGTCGATGCCCTGGCGCAGCGCTTCGGTTACAACTGACCAGGTCTGCGGATGGCGTTAAGTGAACTGCTGCAGGCGCAAAGACCCGCGTTTTGTTTCGTCACCAATGTCGGCGACGCCGTGCTGACGCTGCCCACCCTGCGTGCGTTGGGCGAAATGTTCAGTGCACCAATCACATTGATCTGTCCCAAGGTCGCATTCGACCTGTGCTTCCGGGAGGTAAGCCCGCGGCTCATCGACGTCACGGGCCTGCCCCTGATAGGACCGCCGCCATTGCCGGGAGGTCCGCAGCGGCCTCCCGATTACGATGCGCTGGCGGCGGAAATCGGTCCGGTCGATGTCTTCATCGACATGCTGCCGTGGAGCTCGCTGTCCAGCATCATCATTCACCCCCTCCTGCAACGCCTGGCGCCGACGATGAGCATCGGCTTTACCGCCGGGCACGACATCGTGATCCCCAAAGGGGATTGTCACTCTGCGGACTCGACATTCAGGTTGGCCCAGCTGTTCGATCCGTCGCTGCGCATCGAAAGCTATGCCCAGCCGGTGCCCATCCCGGCGTCCGTGCAGCAGCAGGCCCGATCGATGCGGGCCGCGGTTGCAGCCCGGACCAAAGTGCTCGCCGTGCATGCGGACAGCAATTGGATGGAGAAGCGCTGGCCCGTCACCAGATTCATCGATCTGCTGGATCAGTTCTTGGCGCGTCACTCCGACTTTGTGGCCTGGGTGGTCGGGATGGGAAACGAGGACCTCAATGTCGGCCGGCACGGCGATCGCGTGGTTTCGCACCTCGGACTGCCACTCGACCTCACTATGGGCTTGGTCGCCGCCGCAGACCTTTTCGTCGGGATAGATTCCAGCATGCTGCATGCCGCCGATCTGGCGCGAGTGCCCGGCGTCGGGCTTTTCGGCGCAACGCGTGCCGAGGAATGGGGGTTCAGGTTTGCGCCACACCGTCACATCGATACGAGCACGATGGCCGACATCACGGTCGAAGCGGTCCTGGACGCGCTGGAAGAGCTGGTCGACCATGACATTGTGGTGCGACGCGACGGCCCGGCCGTCTAAGCTCTCGCTGGAGGTTGGTCGGGTGAACGAAATTACAGTTCTGCGGGGCGGCCGCACGTCAAGCGTTGAGCCTGACGTGCTCGCCAATCTGCTGCGGGCACGCACCCCGGTGGTGTATTTCTCCACCCTGATCGGGGACTCGATCCTGACCCTGCCCACGCTGCGCGCGCTGGCCGAAATGTTCACCGCCCCACTCACATTGATCTGTCCCAAGGACGCCTTCGACCTCTGCTTCCATGCGGTCAGCCCGCGCTTCATCGACATCACCGGCACGGCTCCGGGGGGACCCCCGATAGGGCGGCAGGCAAGCCGGACCCTCGACTACGACGAACTGGTGTCCGACATCGGCGCCGTCGACGTCTTTATCAACGCCATCCCGTGGGACATCCCGTCGAACATTTTCGTCCGCTCCCTGTGGCGGCGCCTGGCTCCCACCACGAGTATCGGCTTCCCCACCGATGACGACTACGACATCATCGTCCCGCGAGATCTGCCACACTCGGCCGACCTGACGTTCAAGCTGGCCCGGCTGTTCGATCCGTCGCTGCGCATCGAAAGCTATGCCCAGCCCGTGCCTCTCGCGCAATCGGTGCGGGACGAAGCCCGGTCCATTCGCGCCGCCGTACCTGCCGGTACCAAGGTAATGGTGGTGCACGCCGACGCCGGCTGGACAGACAAGCGTTGGCCCGCAACAAGGTTCATCGATGTGCTGGACCGTTTCTTGTCACGACACCGCGATTTTGTAGTGTGGGTGGTCGGGATGGGCGACGAGGAACTGAACGTCGGGCGCGAGCGTGACCGCGTCTTTCCCTATCTGGGGCTACCACTCGACCTCGCCATGGGCATGGTCGCGAACGCGGACCTTTTCCTCGGCGTCGACTCCGCGATGCTGCACGCCGCCGATCTGGCACGGGTGCCCGGCGTCGGCCTATTCGGACCGACCCGGCCAGCGCTATGGGGATTCCGATTCGGGCCGCACCGTCACATCGATCGGAGCACCATGACGGAAATCACCGTGGAGGAAGTGCTCGAGGCGCTGGAAGAGATTGTGGCAGAGCATGTCTGAGCTAGGCGAAGGCGCAGTGCGCGACTCAACGAGCGCGGACTTGCTCACCGCCGTGCGTCGGTTCCACGACATTGCGATGCGCTGGCACACGCAAGACTCCCCCGAGGCTGCCGTGGGCGACGGCATCGCGGCGAAGGCCCTGCACCTGCACGCGCTGAACTTCGCGCTGTGGCATCACGAAGACGCCGTTCGTCGGCCCGGCACCGACGACCAGGAGGTCGCGCGCCGGAAACGCTGCATCGACGACGTCAATGCCCGGCGCAATGGGGCGATCGAAGACATCGACGCGAACGTGCTCGATCTCGTCGAACTGAACCCACATGCGCCGCTGCACACCGAAACTCCCGGCACCATCGTCGACCGGCTGTCCGTCCTTGCCCTGCGGATCGTGCACACGAATCGTGACGACCAGCCCGGCGCACGTCTGGCCGTGCTCGACGAGCAGTACGGCGACCTGTTCGGTGGGCTCGAACAGCTTCTCGCGCGCATGCAGGCCGGAGAGGTGCGCTTCAAGGTGTACCGGCAATTCAAGTCGGCAGCTCAACGAAGCTATTGCGACCTGTTCGAGGACCACGACCCCTAACGCATCAATAGGCCGCGGCTGCCCACCATTGGCTCCAGTCGAGGTACGGGTCCTTGTGTTCCTCGTACTGAAGATGAAGTGCCAGTGAGGGTATCGGGGTATACAGGGTGACTTGCTCTCGCCAGATCTTGTTGATGGTCGACGCTTCGAAGATTTGGTGCTGTTGGCCATAGGGCGTGCTCGAATGGCGGGCGAGCAGCTCGAACAGCTCCCAGTTTCGCCGCAGCGTCTCGATCTCTACCCAACAGGTATTCGTGGTGTGCGTGTTGGTGCGCCAGTGCCTCTTGGTGCCGTATACGACGCGACAGTCCTCCCGGCTGAATATCGGGCTCCAGTAATTCTTCGGATCGTCATACGGGTGCAGCGCGACCTCACCGCCGCCGAGTCGCTGCCGCAGCAACACGTGGACGTCGAGCATCTCCTGGATCGCCGAGGGGGTGTGCAGGTAGTCGTCTTCGACGAGATAGACGAGCTCGCGGCCTTCGTCGCGCGCCCTGGAGAATGAGGACAGACAGGAGGCGTTGTACCCGCGATCGTCAAGCGCAATGAATTCGACCGGATGGCTACATGTTTCGAGTATCCGGTGCAGCGTCGGCAGCACTTCGCGCGACGAGTGGTCATCGAACACCCGCAAGACGATGTCGCCCTCGGCGTGATTGATCGACGTGACGAGCGATTGCGCACAGCGCAACAGGATCTCACTTTTGGGCGCATCGACGTAGCGGTGCGCACCGTGCACGCTGATGTCGGAATGGGTCTGCAGGTGAATGTCCAGTTTCATGTCGTGGACCGTCGCAGCATCGTGCGAAAGACCGCGGACCAATCGGAATCGGAGCCGCGGATACCCCGGGTGATATCCATCAGCAGCAACCGATCAAGGTTGGCAGGCGCCGTAAGTTCGTGGCGCATCGGTGTCGACACCACATAGAGCGCCGCGTCAAAGCGTTGTGATACGGCCGCGGCGAGGCGGTCGATCGCCTGGTCGGTGAATATGTACGGGACCGCGGCGACGGACTGAACTTCGTCGGCGAGGTTGTCCTGGGTGTTGGCTACGAAGAAGATCCGGCGCTTGAATACAGAGACGCCTCTGAGCGTCTGCGATATGTGTGCAAACTTGGCCGAGAATGAACCAGGGCACGATGCAACGTTTTTCGGCTCATGCCAGAAATAACAGTCACCCACGGCAGGCCAACGCGGCGGCGCATCGGGGCGGCATTCCAATTCGGAGACGTGCTCCGGGTAGTACCGATCGGTTGAGATCATGGTCGCAGCGGTCGCCGGCGGGCAGATCAGCCAGTCGAACGGCGTGCGTTTGATGACGGCCGCGGACCCGAGCATCTCGGCCACAAGTGCGCGGTGCACCTGCAGTTGGATTGCCCCCTGGCACGACATCCCGAGGCTCACCAGAGCGACGTCGGCACACAACAACGCCATTTCGTCACCCCTCGTCTCGTGGAACTGTGGCTCGGGTCAATTCCACGCTATCCAGTGCGCGATAGCCGGGTCCGGCGAATTGCTCGGCAATCTCTCGTGTCGTCTCGGACACCGGCCGCTCTTCGACGGCACCGCGGGCGAAGGGCCGAGGCGTGGGGTCCTTCGAGTAGAACCGGGATTGTTCGGCCATGCGGTCGATCGCGCCCGCACCAATTTCGAGCCCGAAATGCGGTGCCACACGCGCCCATACGGCATCGGGCAGGTCGGCATAGTCAACGACAAGCCGCCCGGCGGGTTGGTCTGCTGCCGCCTCGAGCATTGCGGCGAGCGCGCGGGACGCGAATTCGGCACGCCGCATCCCCGGTACCAAAGTCGGATCGATCCCGAATAGCGGTGCGGCTTTAACGAGGTCGGCCCGGGGCGCCAGCCAACCCGGCGGTTCGGCGAGAAGCGAGGCCAGGACGCGAACCGGATCTCGCTGGACCCAGATCCACGGAGTTTTAGGGAACGCCGCGGCAAGCACCTCCCGACGGACGATGTTCCAGCTGGTGCATTTCAGCACGAGGTGCCGTTCGTCGCCATGTCGGCGTCGGCCGAGCGCCCGCACCAGCAGCCGCACCGCCTTGACCAGGGAGGCCGGGTCGACGTGTGCGGGATCGAGGCCGAGCAGCGAGTTCAGCGGCGCCGGCTCGGCCACCACGACGATGCCGGGCTGTGTTCCGAGCAGCCGCGACACCAGGGTCGATCCGCACCGCGAGAGATGAAAGATCATGCCCGCTGGATCGAGTGACGGTGCGCCGTCGAGACCCTCGAGCTCGTCGAGCCCGGTGCGTACCAGCGGTCGCGCCGTCGGGCCGGATTCCCAGCGGGCGACGGTTTGGTCGAAGAACGGATCGGTGAACCGCTCGCCCGAAAGATCGGCCCACCAGACCGCCGGGGCCGGACCGGAGAAATCCAATCGGATCGGCGTCCAGTCGGCGAGTTCGGTGCGGCCCATCAGAAGTATCGGAACCTCAGCGGGTTCCGTCGCGGTGCGTTACCAGGGTCGGAATCGGCCATCCGCAGATCTCCTCTTCGACGCGCGTGAAAGGCCGTAACCGCATGCGGGTTTCATGATCCGGTGCCGCCGAGCCGTCGGGGAGCTTGCCCCGCAAGTAGTCCTTCTGCCAACCCGCCTGGCGAGCGAACGACCCGGGATACTGCAGATCCGCATTGAACGCACGGCGGTTCTGCCACCAGGTGTGATAGGCGGTGCGCAACTCATCGGGAGCCGCCGCGATCGACACCGTCTTCGGCACGAATTCGTCGAGCTCGCCCCGCCGTTGCGGTACCAGCATGCCGACCGGCTCGTCCTCTTCGAAGGTCGCCCAGACCCGGGGCCGGGTGAACTTCCAGTTGAGCGTGAAAGTTGAAGGCGACCAGTCGGTTTCGACAAGTCCTTCCAGAGCCGCGATACCGTGCTTCGGACAGTTGACCGGACCCCGGACCAGCAGATTGAAGCCGGGCGGGGTGCGGAACAGGAACGGCAGGCTCCAGGTAATGATCCCGTGCCCGAAGTGGCTGGCCGGCCGAAACGTCGGCGCACAATCACCGTAGTCGAATTCGATGGAGTCCTGCGCCGCCCCGCCATTCCACCGCGCCCGCACGCGCGCAGTATTCATGACAAGCCAGCCGGCCTGGTTGGCCATTAGCAGGGGCAGGCAACGATTGGCGAATCGCTCGCGCGTCGAGTCCATCCAGCCGCGATCGCGCGAAGCCGGGACCAACTCGATGCCGTGCCCGCTGTGCAGCTCGTAGGCAATGAATTCACGATCGCTCGCGGACGCCTGCGCTGACATGAGATCCCCGCTTCCTAGTCCGAAATCGATTCGGGTGTCCCACCGCTGAGCTGCCGGCTACGCCGCCCGTGAATATCGACCGGGACCTCGCCGATCAACGCGACACGGTGCATGAGGCGGTACTCGTTGTCGTAGTCGTCGACCGCGCGGTGCTGGGTGGCGTAGTTGTCCCATATCGCCACGTCGCCGGGCTGCCAATCCCAGCGAATAGTGTTCTCCGGCAACGTGATACGGCGTTGCAGCAACTCGAACAGCGTTTGCGACTCGTAATTCTCGAGGCCGATGAATCCGCGCGCCCACTGCCCGAGCAGCAGCGCGCGCTCGCCGGTCCCGGGGTGCACCCGCACCACCGGATGTTCGACTCGGAAGGTGGCTTCCTCTTCGCGCGCGGCCTGCAACTGGTTGCTCAGCATGTTGGTGTCTTCCAGCGCGTGGTACGGGGTCGGGGTGCCGCCCGGAGTCAACACGGCGCCTACCCCCTCGACGTAGCCGAGCTGGTCATAGCGGTTGCTGCTGTGCAGTGCCCAGAGATTTTCGGTGAGGTGTTTCAGCGGCGCGGGTAACGACGCGTAGGCCGCCGCGGTCGATGCCCACAAGGTCGATCCGCCGTAGCCGGGCAGGGTCACCGCACGCAGTATCGAGGCCCTCGGGATATTGAGGGTGAACGTGTGGTCGGTATGCCAGCGCGTTGCCTTGCCCCGGTGGGAGTCGACCAGAGACACCCCGGGTGGGCCGTCGGGAATCGCATTGGCGCCGAACACCCGGATCGGCGCGCCGAGCCGCTTGGCGAAGGCGAAATGCAGCTCGTCGTCGAGGTGATGCTGATCCCGGAAGAAGATCACCTTGTGGCGCAGCAGCGCCGCGTGCAGCCGGTCCACCACGCCCGCATCGAGATCACCGCCGAGCCGCACCCCATCGATGCGCGCGCCGATATGGGTGCCCAATTTGGTCACGGTGAGCGCGATTTCTGCCGGCCTGACCATCGCGGTGGTTCCCTCCTGATTGCGGATGGGCGTGGCGATGCGAAATATACCCATCAATGGCCCCGCCGGGGGCATATCGCGCTTCGGGAATGACCAAGTCGGCCGCGGGTACTGCTCGTCGCAACCATACGGTTGCAAAAAATGACCAATGTTAGTGTTACGCAATGGGTTTGTATTGGATCACGAACCGGGCCGAGAAGGAGGTGAAGAACTACCATTCCGAATTGGCGTGGCGGCGCAGATTCGTGGACGAACTCAAATCTCGAGGCGTCGACGTCGTTCTCGATGTCGGTGCCAATTCCGGCCAGTACGCCGGCCGGCTGCGTGAGGCAGATTTCGACGGCCGCATCGTTTCGTTCGAACCTCTCTCCGGGCCGTTTGCCCGCCTGCAGCGCAGCGCCTCGAAGCTCCCGCGGTGGGATTGCCGGCGCTGTGCGCTGGGTGATTTCGACGGCGCGATTTCGATGAATGTCGCGGGCAACGCGGGCGAAAGTAGCTCCATCCTGGCGATGCTGCAGCGACATCGTGACGTGTTCCCCCGGGCAAACTACGTCGGCACCGAGGAAGTGACCGTGGCCCGGCTCGACTCGGTCGCATCGGAAGTCCTAGCGCCAAACGAGGTGGCGTTTCTTAAAATCGATGTCCAGGGATTTGAGAAACAGGTGATCGAGGGCGGCGTCGTGACCGTCAACGACCGTTGTGTCGGCATCGAATTAGAGCTGTCGTTCGAACCCCTGTATGACGGCGGAATGCTGGCTCAAGAGGCACTCGATCTGATGGACTCGCTGGGTTTCCTGCTGACGGGATTGGTGCCCGGTTTCGTCGATATCCGCACCGGCCAAGTGCTGCAAGCCGATGGCGTATTTTTCCGCGGCGACGATTGACCGCCGAGCGGCCCACAGAAATGGACTGTGGATGAATGACAGGGGACCGGAGCTTAACGGGTGATGTCGGCGACCTGAATCCGAACCCCGTCGCGCCAGCGCCGGTTGCCGCCGCGAAGAATAGTCCCGCGAAACCGCACGAGCCGCAATGATCGGGTGCGAAATCGGTGCACGTGGGCCCTGTTTGGTGCATTACGATTGCATTCGGTCGTGGTCGGAGCACCGCTGGACCGCCGCATGTCCTCGCTAGACGAAAGAGGTGGCCGGTGATTGCACCGCATCTTGCTGCTAAGCGAGACGGCGATGCGGGCCGCTCGCCTCGGATGACAGCGTCGCCCTGCCACGCGCGCCGAACGAACAATACAGCGGCACAACAGAATTGGCATCCTTTGGCCTCGCACCTCGCCGATCGAGCCGGTGTCGCCAGGGAAGTGAGCTACCGAGCACAGTGGCTTGGGCACGAGGAGAATGAGCCGATATGACGCAGACGGTAAACGTCGAATACCAAGAACTCATGGCGAGGGCCGACGAAATCGAGGCGCCGCTGCCGAAGATGCCCGTGGGCAACCCGCAGGCGCCGTGCGCTCTGTCATTTGTCCGCGATGCTGCCGTGCAAATCGCGATCAACGCGGACTCGTTGCGGTTGTACGTCCAAGCGTGCCAGCGGGAATGGAGTTCGCTGGCGAAGTCCCTACGGAACGCGGCCAAGGCGTACGAGGAGACCGACGAGGGAGCGGCCGACGACCTGAACGCGATCAACATGGACGGGTCGTCCGGCGGCTCGTCGAAGGTGTCGGCGAACGACAAGGCGTCGCTGATGTGCGACCCGGACTACATCCCGGCGCCGCCACCCCCGCCGCCACCACCCCCGCCGTTCCAGTACCCCTATTACGAGGTGAGGCAGGCGGCGACGGATATCGAATCGCCCGACCAGGGGACGGCGTTCCGGGCGTTCGCCGCGGAATGGAACAGCTACCAGCTGAAATTTCAGCAGCTTGCCTATCGCTTCCGGCCGTTCGTCAACTGGGAGGGCGACGCGAGGGCGTCCGTCGAGTCGAATTTCACGCAACAGAAGCAGTGGATATTCGGCATGGTGACGCAGTTCACGACGCTGGCCAAGCAGGCTCAAATGGTCGCTGACGCCCACAAAAAGGTCAGGGCTTCCGGCGGCAGCGAATGGGGTGGGCGGGAACCCTACGGTCTGGAGGGCGAGCATCCTTCGTCCTACGAAGTGTCGCAATGTGACTATTGGTACAAGTTCTACGTCCAGAACAAAAGCCCGTACATGTATATGGCCATTGACTGGTACAAGAACCTGCAGAAAAGGTCGGAGACCGCACTGCAGACCTACATGTCGACCGGCGGAATTCCGCTGGCCCCGGCGAACCCGACCGCACCTTTCGGCGCGTTTTTCATACCGGATCCTGCCGATGTTCCGGATGTTCCGGATGTTCCCGATATCAACGTTCCCACCGACCCGTCGGCCAACATGCCGATGATGCCGGCCATGCCGACCTTGCCGTCGGGGCTGGGCGGCGGCACGCCGCAAACACCGCCGACCCCGGACGCCCAGGCGCTGGTGGACAAGGCGATGCAGAAGCAAGGCGCCCCGAAGGGCGGCGCGGGAGGCATCAAACCGGCGTCGGTCGGCGGGATGGGCGGGATGCCGAAGATGCCGCTGCAAGACCCCACCGGAGCAGGCGAAGCGTCGTCGCGCCCGGCTGCCGCGGCGGCCCCGGGTCCGGCCACCGCGGGCCTGGGCAAGGGGCTCCCGGGCGCCGGCGGTGCGGGCGGCGGAATGGGCGGCATGCCGATGGGTGGGCAAGGCGATAAGGGTGGCGGCAAAGGCAAGCGCATACCGGGAGCCGACGAGGACGCCCTCTACACCGAGGAGCGGTCGTGGACGGAGGGCGTGATCGGTAATCGTCCGCGCAAGGGACCGTCCGAAAAGCAATGATTCAAAACGACGGTCCGCCCTCAGTTGACGCTCCCGTTTCGGTCGTCGACGAGCCGGAATTTTGCCGCAGTTAGCCTCTCCCAACCTCGATTACGCTTATTACTCATGATGTCCGGCAACCTGCTAGCCGCTACCGCCCGTGCGGTTGGCGGCACCGATGCAGAGTGTCCCGCCTTGCGGAGGAGTAGCTGATGGGCCTCGCGAAGCCAACGGGGGGATATGCCGAGCAGATGCTCGTTCCGGGCGGCTGGCCCGACGTCGATGAGCAGGCTTACTACGATCGCGCCCAGGAGTACCTGCAGGTGCTGCGGCAGGTCACCGACGTTTTGGAGGCCTGCCAGTCTCAGCGGACCGAACTCTTCGACGCGGAGTCCTGGTCGGGCACCGCGGCCGGCGCCGCCAACGGCCAACTCGGCACACTGATCGACGGATTGGTGACGCTGCAAAACGGTCTTGCCACCGTGATCACCTGGCACAAGTACGTTGCCCAGACGATCGTGCAGGCCAAGTCGGACGTCATCGACAACGTGGTGGAGGCGCATCGGACGATCGCGAGCCTGGAGAAGGATTCCAGCCTGGACGAAGCCGAGCGCACCCAGCAGATCAACACGGTGGTCACCACCACCCTCGGAGCCAATGTCAGCATCGTCGACGGCACCGCCGCGCAGATCATGGTGAGCAAGTCGTGGAAGCCGCCGGCCAACGCGCTACAGGATCTGCTCGACCAGAAAACACCACCCCCGGTCAACATCCCGGACGGTCCCGCCCCGACACCGTCCCCGTTCCCCACCCCGCGACCCACGCCTGTCACCCCGGGCGGTGGTGGGCTCACACCACCCACCCCGGGTGGTGGCGGGCTCACCCCCCCGACTCCGGGTGGTGGCGGGCTCGGTCCGCTGACGCCTCCGCTGGATGGCGGCGGTCTGCAGCCGTCTCCGGGGCCGTCTCCGGTTGGACCGTTGCCAACGCCTGCGCCGGTCGGCCCGGCCGGGCCCGTCGGCCCGCCCGCTCCGCTGGGCCCGGCCGCTCCTGCGGTGCCGTTGAGTCCGGCGGCCGGGTTGCCACAGCCTGGAGCGGGCCCGGCCGGCGGACCCAAGGGCGTGACGCCGGCTTCGGCATCGGGGCCCGGTGTCATGCCGGCATCGGTCGCGCCGGGTGAGGAAGCGGCAGGCGCGCATGCCGGCGCGGGTGGCGTGCCGGCCGGCCCGATGGGTGCCGGCGGAGCCGGTGGAGCGGGCGGATCTGGTGGCAGCGGCGGGCCGGGCGGCAGGTCGGGCGCATCAGCCGCGGAGAAGGCCGCCGACAAATCGGCCAGTTCGCGACCGGCAGCAACCGCCCGGGGTTCGGGCAAGAGCAAGCCTCGAGCGCAACCGATGCATCCCGACCGCGCCGACGTCGGGGAAGCCATCGTGGCGACGGCCGCGGCCATTCCGGTTTCGGCAGCACGCATCGAACGCGACGCACTCGCCGCGGCCGCGACGGCCGACGCGGCCCGTCGTGCCGGGCCCGATCCGCTGCAGTTGGCCCGCCGTATCGGCGCCGCACTCAATGCGCCGGACATGGGCGGTAACGACCTCGGGTTCTTCTGGGTGACCGGAGTGACCGCCGAAGGCGCGATCGTGGTCGCCAACAGTTACGGGCTGGCGTACATCCCCGACGGGGTGGAGTTGCCGGAGAAGGTCTATCTGGCCAGCGCCGACGAGACGATCCCCGCCGGCGAACGGGCGCGCTGGGCAACCTATCCGGTGATGGCGGTGCAGGGCTGGGCGGCCCACCACGAGATGGAGTTGCGGGCGGTCATCGGTACCGAAGAGCAGTTGGCCAACTCCGATGCCGGGGTGGCGACGATTGTTCTGCAACCCGACGACATCCCGGACACCGGCGACATGATCGGCCGGCCCCGGCTGGCGGTCGTGGATTCCGAAGCGGCCGAAAGGCTGGCCGCCACGCCCGACACGCGGTTGGCCGACCTGCTGCCGCCGCCACCGGAGGGGGCCGAGCCGGCGGTGGAGCCACAGCCCGAACCACGGCCCGAATCCGCCGAAGTGGTCGAGCCCGAGGTTGCGGAGGTGCTCGTCACCCCGGGTCCGGGGCGGGTGCGAATGGGCGACTTGCTCGCCCAGATGCCGCTCCCGTCGGCCGATGCCGGTGCGCCGGCCCCGGGTGCACCGTCGGACGATCGCTTCATGCTGTGGTTCGAGGTGATGAAGCCCATGGCCAGCGATGCGAGCGGCCGTCAGGCCGCGCATCTGCAGGCCTTCCAGGCCTACGCCGCGCACGCCGAAGAGGTCCTCCTGAGGGAGGCGCACACCACGATCGACCCGGACGAACAGCGCACCGCGGTTGCCGACTGGATGTACTGGAAGTACATCGGCGAGCTGATCAATGCCGCCTTGGCCGAGGCGCCCGTGCTGGCGCCGGCGTAGCAGGACCGTTAACTGAAAGAACCGGCCCCGCGGCGTCAGCCCGGGCCCGAAAGTTCAAGGGCGGCAGTCGCTAGATCCCGATCTCGGATTGCGTCGTCTCCGGGCGGCCGGCGGCCGGCGCCTCGACGGGAGCACTACCGGAGCCAGGCGTGCCCGATGCGGCGCCTTCGGCATCCTTCGTAGTTGCGTCGACCAATCGCGATTCGCCGGCCGGTGCGTCGTCGGGCTTGGTGGTGTCGTCCTTTTTGGTGTCGTCGGCCAGCTTTGCCGGCGTCGCGCTGCCCATGCCGCTGCCTGCCTGCTGCGCGGTCGACATGACCGTCTGCAGCCCCTGGGAAAGAGGCTGCATCGCCTGACCCATGGCAGCGAACTGGCTGAGGTCGGTCGGCGTCGCCGGGCGCGGCTTCTTGTCGTCTTTCTTGCCGTCTTTGTCGTCGGCCTTCTTGTCGTTTGTCTGGGCGCCCAGCAGTTTGGACGCACTTGCCGGTTGGTCCGTCCCACTGGGTTCGGAACCGGCCAAAAACTGCACCTTGCTGACGTTCTCGCCAAGCCGCTGGTCGGTCTGGGCGTACATGTCGGCTGCCGTGACGATTTTCGAACCCGTATTGGTAAGGGCCGCTTGCGCTTCCGGCAATGCCTTCACCACGGGTGATTCGATGATCGGCAGCGTCTCGTTGATCGCGGCCGACACGGAATCCGTGCCGGGCGCCGTCAGCGGGGGCGGGGCCGCGGGTAGCTGCTGGTCGCGAACGGCGACGCCCGCAGCCTTGAGACGAGCGGGATCAACCACCAGTGGTTCAGTCATCGTTCGGGTCCCTTTACGTGCCGGCTATCAGACAAATTTTACCGAAGAAGCCGCAGGCCAAGTGCAGCAATATTTCCGGCACGCGGCGACCCCGTCCTGCTCAGAATTGGATATTGCGGACAGTGTCGTAGATGCCGGTTATCCACAGCAGCAACGGAAGAATCGCCGCGACCACGGCGCCGTCGAACAATTCCAGCGTCCGCTTCATCACCGGCGTAATACGGCGAATCCCGGTCGCCGCGCCGACCACCGCCAACGCGACCAGGGCCGTCACCAACAGGATGAGCACGAACCAGCGCGCGCTCGTCGGATACCAGATGCTCAACCGAATGGTCACCCCGATGGGGATGGCCACCGTGGCGGCCAGCAACGACCATGCGCACCAGGGCTCGGCGTAGAGCCGAGACCTGAACGCACACATCATCGTGACCAGGCCGGCCACCACCAAGCTGTGCACGAAGAAGTGTCCCCGCACCAGGACCTCGATGACACCGGCAACGAGAACCAGGGTGCCGGCTGTGATGAAACCGATCAGCAGCTGCTTGGCCACCTGGCTGCGTTCGGTCAGCCGGGCGGCCGAATCGGGCACGGACGCGATGATGGCCTGCCAGGTCCGGGTTTCTTTGTCTTCGGGTACCTCTTCGCCGGCAATGGGATCGAGCAATTCCTCGTGTTCCACGGTTTCGCCGGGTGCCGGGATGGGCGGCAGCGCGATGCGTGCGAAGACGACCGTCAACTTGGCCGCGTTCGTCACGGTGAACAATCCCAACACGATCGCCAGTGCCGGAACCCATTGCTTCCAGCCGTATCCGTACGCGAAGGCGGCCGCGGTGAGCGTCAGCGAGGTGACCGCGGCGAACGACGCGAGCTCGGTACGGTGACGGGGGCCGCCACGGGTGATCAGCGTCAAGAACAGAACAGCCGCGGCACCGGCGGCGAGCTGTGGCGGCCCGAACGAACTGGTCATGCCGCGCGGCCGTGGAATGGCCATCGCTACGGCCACCACGATCAGCGGGAACGCGGTCGCGAGCAGGCTCTCCGACAAGTTCGGATTCTTGTAGAACTTGTTGGCGGCCCAGCTGCCGATCAGCACGATCAGCCCCGCACTGCCCAACCCGACCGGCCACCACAGGTGGTGCCCGTTGGCCACCCACGCCACGGCGCCGATTCCGGTCATCGCCATCGTCACGATCGGAATTGCCACCCCGACGAAGCGATTCAATGCCTTTCGGTCGAACTCCGGCGACTCGTCGAGTACCGCGATCGCATCGATGACGTCCTCGACGAGGGGGCGGTACCGCTCGGTGCGACTCACCGAAACCAGCGTCAGCAACGACCCATCGACGACGACCGCGTCATCCAGCGATTGATCGGCCGGCAGCGGCGGGGCGCCCGGGCGGGCAAATGTCCATGCGCCCTGCGCGGCGAAGTCGAAACCGGCGAGGACGTCCGCCGGCGTATCTCCGAGGATTTCCGCCAACACCGCGACGGTGTCGTCGATATAGGTCTCTATCGCCGCCGCAGAGGGCAGCACCACATCAGTCAGCCGGCGGCCCGTCAGGATCGTGACCCGCGTTGTCGCGGGCTTGGCGGGGGCCGTGCCCGCGGCGGCCGGAGCGGCTGCGGCTCCCGCACCGGCAGCAGAATCAGTAGCGGTGGGCGCGCTCAACGACGTTCACTCCTGTCGAAATCGTCGGACAGTGCGGCGGCTAGTTCCAGGATCCTACGCTTGTAGGTGGGGTCGAGAAGGCCTAACTGGATCTCGGTGCCGGCCGCGATGTGCTTGTCCCACGGCAACACGATGACCCGACCCGGCTGGACATACTGCTCGAATTGCCGCGCCAGCTCGGTGACGGCGATATTGGTATCCCCCGGCGACACATGGTTGATCACCACACACGCGCGGGCCAACAAATCCTGGTGTCCGTGATTTCGCAACCAGTCGATCGCGACCGCGGCTTGCCGGGCTGCGTCGATCGACGCGCTGGTCACGATCACCGCTGCCGACGCCGTCGAGAGCACACCGCGGGTGACCGGGTCGAATAGGCCGGCCCCGCAGTCGGCGAGCACCAGGTTGTAGAACTTCGACACCGCCTCAGATGCGTAATGCCAATCCGCCTCGCTGAACGCGCGCCGTGCCGTGCTGTAGTCCTCGCCCGGAAGTACTTCCAGATTCACCGCATTGGCACTGGTGTGCGCGCGGATGTCGTTGTAGTGAGTTAAGTCTTTGTCGGCCAACAAGTCTGCGATAGTGGCGTCGGACTGACGCCCAGCCCGCTCGGCGAGGTTTCCGCAACTCGCGTCGGCATCGAACGCCAGAATGCGGTCACGGCGCACCTGGGCGTAAACCGAACCGAGGGCGACCGTCACGGTCGTCTTGCCGACCCCGCCCTTCAGGCTCAATACCGCGATCTGATACGAACCGCGGGGACTGCGGCGAATGCGATTCCGTAGGTCCAGGTCGTATTTCTCGTCGCGAGACAGGCCCACGTTGATGCGCGTCAGCTTGTGGACCCACCGCCGCCAACCTCGGCGCGAAACCATCCGGGTCTTCGACTTCTTCGCGGGCTTGACGCCGATCTTTGACGTCGCACCTGGCTGATCGGCGACCGAGTACGTCGGGGCCGAATCCGGCTGCACCGCAACGCGTTGCGTAGGCGGCATCTGCGGCGGCGCACCATGGGGCGCCGGCCCGGTCGGGTTGGCGCGCGGGCGGGGCGGCGGACCAGACTTTCCGCGGCGCTGCTCGGCGTTAGGTGCTTGGCCGTGGGGCGGGCCTGCGGTGGGGACGCGTCGGGTCTCGGCGGGATCGCGAGGAGCCTGGCGCGCGCGGCGTGGCGGTGGGGGAGGCGCCCCCGGCGGTTGGGTCGGCGGCGGCTTGGGCCGGGCCGGCGGACGCTGGTCGTTCCGGTCGACGGGCATTGGGGGACGGGAGCTTTCGGGCCGCACCGGTGGTGGTCGGTCCTCCCAGTCGACGGGCATTGGGGGACGGGGGGTTTCGGGTCGCGCGGGTGCTGGTCGGTCCTCCCAGTCGACGGGCATTGGGGGACGGGGGGTTTCGGGTCGCGCGGGTGCTGGCTGGTCCTCCCAGTCGACAGGCATCGGCGGCGGCGCGTGGCCATTGGGCTGTGGTGGGCCGACCGGCTTCGGCGGAGCGCTCAAGTCGAAGCCCGAATTCAGATCGAGGTCGGATTCCGCCTCGGGGAATTCAGTTCCCCCGGGGTGCGCAAAGAGCTCGTCGTAGCTGACCGGCATCGGGGGTCGCTGGGGACCGGGCCGCGCCGGCGGGGGTGGGTGGACCTCGTCGACCGGCATTGGGGGGCGGTGGGTTTCGGGCTCGGCCGCTGCCGACTGCTCGTTCAAGTCCACCGGCATGGGCGGCCGCTGAGGTTCGGGCCGGGCCGACGGTGCCGGGTGGTCCCAGGCGACCGGCATCGGAGGCGGAGCCGGGGCGTCGGGCTTGGCCGTACCCGCCGGTTTGGGTGCTGGCGCAGCGGGGGAATCGACGTCGAAGCCGGCATCGATATCGAAACCCGAATCCGCTGTGTCGTCCGGGATTTCGCCCCCCGCGGGCGGCTGAAAGAGCCGGTCGTAGTCGGCCCCCATGAGAACCTCTCAACAATTCAATTCAGACGCCGAAAACACGAGAAGAGGCGAGTTCTCCCATCCGGTTGAACTCGCCCGATCCCGTGTTTCGACGTTGTTTGCCGTTCTAACCGCCGAACATGCCGCTGACGCCGTGCTCGGTGCTGGCCATTGCCGCACTGGCCTCGGTGATGGTGTGCGACAGCGACTGCAGCGAGTTGTTGAGTTCGTCAGACTTGGTCTGCCAGTCGTGCTGCACGGCCTGGTAGGCCTCCGAACCGGAACCGCCCCAAGCCTCGGCAAGCTTGGCGAGGGACTGCTTTCCTTCGTCGAGCAGACCCTGAACGGTCTGCACTGACGACGCGATGGAGCTGGCACCGGCCTCGATGCCGCTGAAATTCCATGACTGAGCTTCCGACATGATTTGTCTCCGTTTCTTTCTGATGCTGAGGGGTTAGGTGGGCTCAGAAGCCCATGTTGCCGGCGGTCGACTGCAGGTTGGAGGCCTGCTCTTCGTTGGCGCGCTGGTAGTGGACGCCGGCCTGGCTGATCTTCTCGTGAATGTCGGTGAGCGCCTTGATCTGCGCGTTGCCGGCTTCCTGGAAGCGTTGCAGCGCGGACTGGGCCGCCGAGCCGGCCTGGCCGGTCCAGTGGCTGGCGAGTTCGCCGCCGGTGTGCTCTACGCCCTTGATGACGCCCTGAAGCTCGCCACCGATCCGGTCGAAGTTCCCGGCCTCGGCGCTGAGGGTACTGGCATCAGTTTTCATCTCTGCCATGTTGAACTACTTTCTGTGTGCTCTGTCCTCGCCAGGTGATGGCAAGTCTTCCGGCCCGGGCGGCCGGGAAGTCTGTTGTGGTGGATGCTCACCAGTCGTCTCCATCGTCGATGCCGTGTAGCTCGTCGTAGTGGAGGTTGGTGCCTTCTTCCTCTTCGCGCGCAAGCGCAACCGGGGCTGCCATCCCGGCCCTGGAACCAGCGCCGGACTGCGTCCCGGCGCCTGCACCGAGCGGCGCGGCGCCGGTTCCCGCCGACGAGCCGGTGCCGGCGCCGGCAGGCGCGACAACTGCGCCGGGCTTGTCGAGCAACTGGCTCATCATCGACGTGCGGGGTCCGCTCAGGCCGGAGCCCGGAAGCTGCTCCGCGTGCATCAGCCCCATGCCGACGCTCGGGCCCGAGCCGCCCAGCAGCGGATGCGACGACAACGGCGGTGCCCCGATCAGACCCAGCTGCGCGCCACCCTTACCGAGCTCGCCGCCGACTTTGCTGCCACCCGCCGTCAGGTCGCCCAAGGTTGAACTGCCCATGCTGCCGGACTGACCGGCCATTGATGTCAGTTGCTGCAGCGGCTGCATCAGCTGCTGCATGGGTCCGCTCAGCTGCCCCAGCCCGTTCATCAACTGCGAAACCTGGTCCATCCCAGAGGGTGTGGGGGTGTCGTCACCGGCGTCCTTGGCCGCCCGGAGCAGCGTTGAGGATCCCAAGCTTCCGGGTGCGGAGGCATCGTCGGACAGCGTGCTCAGCAGCCCGGCCGTCCCGGCCTGGGCCTCAGCCTCGGCAACGGCATCCATTCCGGGTGCGAGGATCGGCGACATCTCGGGAAGCGGCTCGAAGACGGTGTTGGCGGCGGTCTCGGCGGCATAGATGTCCATCGCGCCGCCGGCCTGGTTCCACATCCGGACGAAATAATCCGCTTCGTTGAATCCGATCGGCATCATGTTGATGCCGAAGAAGTTGGTGGCCGTCAGGACCGTGTGGGTGATGTGGTTCGTCGCGATCTCCGGCAGGGACGGCGTCATTCCCAGCGCTTTTACGTAGGCGGCGGCCTGTGCCGCGGCCTGCATGCCGCGCTTCTGCGCGGCCGCCGCGGCGGTCTGCAACCACATCACCATCCGCGTGGCAGCGGCCGTCGCGCGCTCGCTGCCGGTCCCGGTCCACGCTCCAGACAGCGCGGTCATGCTCGCGGCCAATTCGGCGGCCTCGGCCTCCAGACTGGTGGCCAGTGCCTCCCAACCCGCGGCGGCCTGGAGCATCGGCGAAGGACCCGCGCCGGCCATCAGCCGTGCGGTGTTCAGCTCCGGTGGCATAGCGTGCCACAGCATGCTCGGTCTCCCTTGGTACGAGGTATGTAGTGCGTTAGTTCTCGGGGTCTGCTGTTACGCGAAAGTTTCGCTCGTTCGAACAATGCGGGGGTGGGGCGCATTTTGGTCGGCCCTCCTCGAATCACACGTGAACGAATATCAAATTCTGAGTAAACGAAAACTGTTTTGTCGCAGTGAAAATCCTAATCGCACAATGCAGGCTCCGGCGCGGTTTATCGCGTTTCGGTTCCGGCTCCTGTAACGAGCGTTGGGATAATCCTAACCGCCTGCTCCAGGTGGTCAGTGCACATCTTCTGGAGGGTCGATGTAGGCGGCCTGGATGACGTCCTTACCGTCCGGCGTAACGAAAATTCCCTGGCCAGGGGGCCGGCGCTTGACCTGAAACTCCCTCGAGGGGAAGTCCGCCTTGTCGCCGGACAGCAGCAGCGTCGGCGATCCCGCACCATAGGCGGCGCCGACGAACTTGTCCATGGTCGACTTATACGCGTGGCTCATTTGGCAGGTGACGATGATGTGCAATCCGATATCCGAAGCAGCCGGTAACAATGGGGCCAACGGCATCATTGGAGGCATGCCTCCGGAGGCGCCGACGATCATGTGCCAATCGTCCACCAAAAGCACAAGATCGAATCCTGTCCACCATGACCGTGATCGCAACTGAGTTGCGGTCAGGTCGGACGGCGGTAACCGCTTTTGTAGGTTAACCGCGAGCGCTTTGATGGACTCGTCCAGCGACTGAGCATTGCGGTTGATCGCTCCCGCGGCGAGTAGGTGGCTCTCCGGCACCGCGTCGAGTAGTCCGGACCGGTAGTCGGCCAACATGAAGCGCACTTGGTCCGGACTGTTGCGCGCACAGATGGCTCGGGCAATGGCGTGAGCAATGGTTGTCTTGCCGGACTTGGCCGCACCGAAGATCAGGATGTGGTTCGCCGCGTACAGGTGGGCGTAGGCCGGCGTCAGGTCCGTCTCGCGGATGCCGACCGGAATGGTCCAGCGAGTGCGGTAGTCGGACTCCGGCCCGGGTGGTTCCGGATCGAGTTCGTAGAGATGGATGCGCTCCGGCAGCACCCTGACCCGAGGTGCTTCCTCGGTGGTGTGGGACGCAATGTGGTTCACCGCGACCGTGAGTGCCTCGACCAGGCCGTCGGTGCTGTTCACGCCGTCGAGCCTGGGCGTACCCATCATCAGGTGGTGCTTCTCGACCGACATGCCCCGGCCGGGGCGGTTCGCCGGAATATCCCGGGTGGCGCGGTCCAGCTGGGTGTCGTTGACATCACCGAGCCGGAACTCGATCTTGGTGCCGAGGTAGTCGCGTACCCGCGACTTCAATTCCGTCCACCGCGGCGTGGTGATGATGGTGTGGATGCCGAACGACAGGCCCTGCGCGGCCAGGGTCTGGACGTGCGCCTCCAGGTCGGGGAATTCAGCGACGAAGGCCGGCCACCCGTCGATGACCAGGAAGACATCGCCGAACGGATCGGCGGCCACGGGTTGGCTCGGGTCCGCGCGCAATTCTCGATAGCTCGCGATCGAGCCCACCCGGTGCTCCTTGAAGGTGGCTTCTCGTTGCCGCAGAACGGCTTGCACCTCCGCGATCACGCGCATGACCCGATCGGGTTCCGACCGGGTGGCCACCCCACCGACGTGCGGCAGATTGTCCAGATACATCAACCCGCCACCACCGAGGTCGATGCAGTAGAACTGGACCTGTCGCGGTGTGTGGGTGACGGCCGCAGACAGAATCATGGTCAGCAGCAGCGTGGACTTTCCGGTCTGCGGCGCACCGCCGATGCCGATGTTGCCGCCGCCGCCGGAAACGTCTACGCCCCAAGGTTCTTGGAGGTGCCGACGCGGCTCGTCCATGATTCCCAGCGGGAAGTACAACGGTTTCAGATTGGCGCGCTTGACCAGTTCGTCGACCGCGGTGGGATGGGTCAACGGCGGCAACCACATCTTGTATGCGTGCGACTCGACGGTGCTGAGTTGGTCCAGGATCACCTCGCTCAGCGGTTTCCCTTTCGCCTCGGTGCTCATGCCGGCACTCCCCCGTGAGTGGGAGGCGTGCCCGCATCTTCGAGGTCATCGAGGATCGGAGCCGCGGTGAACGGCCGAATCTGTATACCCCGGGGGCGCGGGCGGGCGCCGTCCACGGTTTCGGCCTCGCCGTTGGTCTCGACGTGCACCGGCGGAACGTAGGTGGCACCGGTGTAGAGCGTGCTGAACTTGACTGGGTCTTCCATGCCGACCCGCAAGAACCCGACACCGCTCTCCTTGTTGGTGATGTACTGCGCCTCGGGCGTGCCGATCACCGACTTGGATTCGTGAGAGCTGGTGGTGCGCAACGCGATCCGGTAGGTGAGGTTGGGCTCCAATTTGTCGATGCGCGCCCCGCCGGTCTGTAGCGACTGGGTGGCGAGCAACAGATGCACCCGTAGCGAACGGCCCACGCGGCAGATCCGGTCGAACAGCGCGACGAAGTCCGGGTGACTTTGCAGCAACTCGGCGAACTCGTCGACGACGACGAAAAGCGTTGGCAGCGGCTTCAGATCGGCGCCGCGCTCCCGGTACTTCTCGTACTCGGCCACGCCGGACAGCGCCCCGGTCGCACCGACCTGGATCCCGGCCTGGCGCAGCAAGTTCTGCCGTCGGTCCAGCTCGCCGGTCAACACCTCACCCATCCGGCCGACGAGCTCGGCTTCCTCGGCCATGTTGGTGATGACCGCCGCCGTATGCGGAAGGTTCTCCATGCCCAGGAATGTCGAACCACCCTTGAAGTCGGTGAGCAACAGGTTCACCTGGTCGGGGTGCGTTATCGATACCAGCGACAGGATGAGGGTGCGCAGGAACTCGGACTTTCCCGACCCGGTGGTCCCGATCAGCATGCCGTGCGGCCCGCCCCCAAATTCGGCACCCTCCTTGATGTCCAGCGTCATGATTTCGCCGGTCTTGAGCTGGTGACCGAACGGGATCTTGAGGCGATCGAGATCCTTGTCGGCGAACATCTTCCAACGCGCCGGCGTGATGTCCTCGACGCACTTCGCGCCCACCAGCTGGTAGAACTCGGTCGCCACCTTCTTCTTGGTGCCACCGGTGCTGGCCTTCTTGTCGATGATGGTGCCGGTGATCGACCACCCGGCCAGCTTTCTGGCGATGCGCGCCGCCTGCGGCGCCGACATGTGGTCGGTGCTGGCCGTCACCTGGCGGAACTGCTGGCCGGGCAGGCGGTCGTCGGCCGTCCCGTCCGCCGCCACCCTGATCCGATAGTTCGAGCCGCGATGGTTGCCCAGCGTGAATACCGTGACGCCGGCCCTGCCGTCGGGCGGGACCCCCGCCTTGCCGCCGGTCAGATCCACGACGACGACGTAGGGTCCGCCCGGCATCGAGTCCGGCGAGTGCGGACCGCGGGCGGCGAGATCGGAGAGGCTTTCCGGGTGGGCGGAGATCATCCGGACCGGCCCGGCCGCATCGGTGTCGGTCGGATGCTGCACGTGCGGAAGCCATTTCAGCCACGACCACTCCGGATCATCCGGCGTTTCGGTGAGCACCCGGATGGCCAGCAGGTCCGGCGGATGGAACACCGCGAGGTGGCAAATCATCGCCGTCAGCAATCCGGCGGCCCCGACCGGGTCGCCCCCGATGGCGATCGTCGGAAATGTCCTCAGCTGCAGCAGTTTTGGGCAATCATGGATCAGACCGTGGCTGCGCAGGAACTTGACCGCCCACATGTTGGCGACCGGCTCCAAATACGGCTGAGGTGCTGCGGTCGGACCCGCCAGCTCGCCGCCGACCGACGGCTTCATCAGCCGGTCGACCGCCGGCTGGTCACCGATCCCGATGCGGGTGGCAGCGTAGAAGTCGGCGCTGGCGGGGCGCGACCACTGCCGGGGTGTGCCGATGATCGACAGCAGATCGTCGGGGTGGGGTGCGTGATAGCTGAAGAAGGCGACCTGCGCGGTGGCCGACGACGTCACCCGGGGGCGAAGTCCGGCCAGATACCGTAGGTATTCCTTGCGGTCGGCGTTGATCTCGGGGACCTTCTTGCCACCGCCGCCTCCGCCGGCGCCCACCATGCTCAACGACATCATGATCATCATCAGCGGCGTCATCATCATGTACGGAGACAGCGCCTTGGTGCCGGTGAACACCATGATGCCGATCATGCCGAGCATGCACACGCCCATCACATAGGGCATGACCCGCTGGACAAAGCTGGGTGGGACGTCGACACCGAGGTCTTCAGGCGGTACGACCGCGATCTCGCCCGGCGTCAAGCGGGGGCCGCGGGTGACCGATGGGGTGAACTTTCGTGTCGACATCAACCAGCTCCGGGCGCTGCGGGTAACTTTCGAGGGCTCGGGTCGGCGGGCAGCGTGTCGTGCTCGAGCAGGGCAGCTTCTTTAGACAGCACCGGACCGTCGACCAGTAAACGGATGATCTCCCAAGGCGCGGGCTTTGGCGACTGCAGGCCCAGCGAGGCGGCCGCCTTCGGGTCGGATATCCCGTACCGCACGCCTTGCGGGTCGACGTAATACAACGATTCGCCGTACCGGGGATCCGGGGACTGCAGCTGCAGATACTTGCCCCCGTCGATGTAAACCGTTGCCGGGCCCTGGATCTGCTTGATGCCCTGACCCATCATCGATGTCGGAACCGGCAGATGCCGACCGGTCACCACCGCCGTCCGGGGATTCTGCTCGCCGGGCTTGCGTTCCCACGTCCAGCACAGCACCGGTTCGTTAGGCCGGTTGACGATCTTGATCGATTGGTCGGGCAGCGGTGAGTTGTAGACGCGCTCGGGGATCCTGACCACCAGACTCGAAACCACCGACGGCGGCTCGACCAGACCGTGCGACTGGACCGCGCGCAGCGCCACCGCGGTGTTGGCGTTGATGGGTGCTACGCCGTCGGGCAACACCACGAAATATTGCGGCCCCGATTGCGCATGGATCTGGAACACCGACCCGATCACCAGAAAGTCTGGCAGCCCAAGGGTATTGGGGGCACCGTCTTCCGGGATCGGGGTCAGCTGCCAGGATCCACCGTCGGGCAGCGCGTTGAACACGGCGGTGGACAGTGGGCTGGGCTTGGCGTTCACGGGTATGCCCACCGCCGAGGTGAGGGTGCGGTCGGCCAGGTCGGTGGCGTGCCGGCCGGTCGACGTGATGATCCAGTCCTTGCCCTGGTAATAGGCCAGCAGCGCCTCGTTGGGCTGCAGCGCATCCACCGAGGAGTCCAGCGACAGCGGCATTGAGATCACCGACGTCTGGACGGTCGGATTGATGGTCTCGGCCTTGGTGACGGTGTCGCACAGTGCCCACACCGACGCAGAGTCCGCCGCCACCGGCGTGGCATAAGGAGCGCCGGGGATGCCGACCGTCTGGCCCCTGGGGAACTTGCTCAGCTCAGCGGATTTCACGACGGTGGGCTCGGCGGGATTGCCCAGCACCAGGCGTGCCGATGTCAGGTTGTAGACGGGGTGCAACTGCCCGGACACCATCAGGTAGAGCTGGTTGGTGGAGCGGTCGACGAACAAATTGCCGCCGCCGAGCTTGCCCTGTGGCTTGAAATACGCCATCGCCAGGGCGCCCACCAGGATCACCACCGAGATGACGATGCCCAGCGCCGCCGCCCGCCCGTAGAAGGACAACGGGTCGTCGAACATCCGGGTGTCCCGGCGAACGATGGCATGCTCCAACCGCCGGAGCAAGAAGCGCCAACCACTGACCTGGACCTTGGTGGTGAGCCGAATTCCCGCCATGCGCTACTCGGTAACGGCCAGCCGCGCGTGGACCGCTGCCACCGCTTCGGCCATGTCTTCACCGTTGATCTCACGCAGGAAGTCCGCGTCGAGCTCCTCGAAGTCGACCGCTTGAGTCAGGCGCATATCACGATATTGCTCCGCGGCCTCCACCATTTGCCGTGCATAGCGTCCGTTGCCGGCGACGTCCAGCGCGGCTTTGCCGCGTACCGTCCGCTGGCTCAGCAGCTTCGCAGCCTCCAACAGGTTTTCGGCCGCTTCCACGCTGAGCTCCGAGTCGTTGTTCTTTGCAATGACTTTCGCGATTTCGAGAATCTCCTCGGGGGAGTAGGAGTCGAATTCGATACGGGTGGCGAACCGTGACCGCAGTCCTTCGTTGGTCTCCAGAAGTCTATCGATGTCATTGCTGTAGCCGGCAATAATCACCACGAGACGGTCTCGGTCGTTTTCCATCCGGGCCAGCAGCGTGTCGAGCGCCTCTTGGCCGAACGGGTCGGACCGACCCTCGCGCTCCTGAACGAGCGTGTAGGCCTCGTCGATGAACAGCACACCGCCCAGGGCGCGGTCGATCGTCTTCGCGGACTTGACCGCGGACTGTCCTTCGTATTCGGCCACGAAATCCTTACGGGCCGTCTCGATGAGTTTCGGTTCCTGGATGACGCCCAAACCCGCCAGGATGTTGGCCACCACGCGCGCAATGGTCGTCTTGCCGGTGCCCGGCGGCCCGGTGAAGATCATGTGCTTGCTCGCCTGCGCGACCTTCATGCCGCGCGCGGCACGAACTTTGGCCATCTGGGTCGCGGCGCGGTAGCGCTCGACCTGATCCTTGACGCGAGTCAGCCCGATCTGCCGGCGTAGCTCCGTCTCCGCCTCGGCGAGCAGCTTTTCCCGCCCCGAGGTGTCGGCCACGACGCTGCCCGCATCCCACGGGTCTGTGCGGGCGGCGATCTGCTCGGCGCTGGTGGTCGCCAGGCGGTAAGACGGATCCTTGAGGGCCGCAGTCACTTTGGGGCTCGGGTGGGTCGTCTGCAGCCACTCCAGCAGGGCCACCGCGGCTTCTTCGTTGCCCTGGCCGCGGCGGGTCATTGCCAGATACCAGGCAATGGCCTGCGCGCACGCCTCGCCCGCGGGTGAGGAATTCGCCTCGGTCAGGCGGCGCTCGGCTTCGGTGAACAAACCGAGATTGGCGGCCGCGACCCCATGTGCGACGCCGGCGGCAGCAGCCAGAAATGTGTCGGGCCACTTGCCGGCGGCCCGGACTTCGTCGATGACCTCGGTCCAGCGCTGCCCTTCCCCGTAGACCACCGCCTTGGTCCACGACAACAGGTGTTCGGCACCGGAGGTCGGGCTGGCTTCGACGGCTTCCAGGGCATCCGCGTAGTTGCCCGCCATTGCTTCGTTCACCGCGAAACCGATCGTGATCGCCAACGGCGAATTGACCGGATACGTGATGTCGCCGTAGAGGCCGCCGATCGGAACGCGGGCGCCCAGGGCGCTCATCGAGACCTGGGCAGACCCCGACAGCTGCCCGAAGTGCTTGCGCGAGTACCAGGCGCGGAACAAGGTCACCCGATCGTTGTCGCCGCACCGGATGCGGCCGACCCATGCGTCACACGCGGTCTCGTCGTAGTTCGTGATCTCGGTGAACAGATCAAGCGCCCGCGACTCCGAGACCGGCAGCATGCCGACCGCGCTTTCGAACAGGCCGGCCAGATGCTCGCTCATTTATCGGCGGTGTAGCGCACGGCGAAGACTTCGGCCTGTGCCGTCTCAGCCTGTTCCTCCGTCGGCAACCGCATGCCGGTATCCACGAAGTCACGCAGCAGCTGGGTGCTGTCCAACCCCATGTCGTTGAGTTGTTGCAGCCCTGCGTTCTCGGCGGCACTGTCCATGACGTAGGTGCGCTGGCCGGCCAGCCCCTTTTGCCGGGCCAACTCGGCCAGCACGACGATCTCGTCGGCGAGCTCGTCCTCGGTCAGGTTCGTCGCGGTCGGCGACAGCGTGACCCGCTGAGTGCGGCCGTCGATGAGCGCCGACACCGACACCGTCTCGGGAGGATTGGTGACGGTGAACTGCTGGGCGCCGTCCTCTTCGTCCTCTTCGTCGTCGGAGGCCTCGGTTGTCGCGGCGATGGCCTCCAGCTCGGTGTCGGCCTCTTCGGGCTCGGTCGGCGCGTAGGCGTCCAAGGCGTCGACGGCGGACTCCACGTCGCTGTTGTCGGCGGCGGAGAAGTCCAGGGCATCCCCGTGATCGTGGCCGTCGTCGTCGGATCCGGACTGGTAGGAGGAGAAGTCCAAGGCGGAGAGATCGTCGTGCTCATCATGCTGGGACATGGGATCCATCTTTCATTGGTAGCGGCAGAAATCAGCCTCGGTACGAGGCGTGAGTGTGGTCGGAGTGCGCGGCTTCTTCATCTGGATTGTGATCGAGCCAGGCGCGCGCGGGGAGGAATTCCAGCAGTCCGTCTAGTGTCCGTTGCAGATTTTCCTGGGAACCAGGCAGAAAACTTCCGTACAGCTCGCCGTGGACGCGGCGGGGCAGCGACACCAGTCGTCCCAGCGATGAGTCGAGAACGCCGGCAGCGACCTCGGTGTGCGTGCAGGTGCCGCCGGAGTGGCGCTCGCTGGCGATGATCTCCACCCAGCTGTCCGGGTTGCCGACGATCTCGGCGTAGACGCGGGCGGTGGCCGGCGCGATGCCGAGGTTGGCCAGGTGTGCCGCGGTGGTGCATTCGGCCAGTTCGCTTGCCACGCCGGTCAGCGGTTCGACGTTGGCCGGCGTCGCCGGGCCCAGCACGGCGGTCACCATGCCCGCCAGACCCACTTGCGCCGCCACCAGTTGCAGCGCGATCAGCTCGCCGTGCCGAGCGGCGATGACATGACGATCGCCCTTGCGGCACACCGCGAAACGCACCATCACGCCGTCGCCCATGTCGCGGCGCCACCACCGGCCTTCCAGGGTCCGATCGGGCCTGCTGAGCGTGTCGATGATGGCCGCCACGGTCGGGTGGGGCTGGCCCAGTTCGTTCAGCACCCCTTGCTCGGTGAGGTCCTTCTCCACCTGGTCCCAGACAAGTTTGCGCAAATCGTCTTGCGGGATGTTGTGCCGGATCCCAAGCGCCGTCGGGAATTCGATCAGCTGCAGCCGGTCGGCGATCACCAGCATGCCGTCGATGGTCACCTCGACGCCGACTACGTCGTCAACAAGGCCGGCGCGGCCGGCGGCAAGGGGACCGGACGACATTATTTGTCGAGCAGTTGCTTGTTGAGGTTGCCGGCCAACTCGCTGTCAACGCCCTCGTACGCTTTCTTGGCTGAGCGCAGCTTGGCGGCGAGCAGCAGGCTGGCGTTTCCGAGGGCTTCGCCCGCCTTTTTGCGGATGCCCTCGATGGTGTCAAAGCCCCCATCGGAGCATCCGCTGATGACGCCGTGCGTGAGCCAGCAGTTGCTTCCGGTGCCGTTCAGGGCGTCGGCCCCCGCTTGGGCGTCCTTCTGTGCGGCTTCCTGTTTGGTCGCCAGCGTCTCGAGGATCGCTGGTGATACGAGTAGATTCGCCATTGGTCGGTCTCCTTAACGTTCGATTTTTGCGCTATGGCGTTGGCCCGCTGCGCTTTTGACGCGCGAGTGCTACTAAAGGACGCGTTCGCGGCCGGCTGCTGCCGGTGCGGCGGCCGGTGCCGCAGGTGCCGCGGCATCGACGGGTGCACGCTCGGTGCCACCGTCTTTACCGGCGGCGGCGCCCGCTTCTGCGTCCCTCTTGGCGTCTTCTTCCTTCTTCTTGTCCTCGTCGTCCTTGACGTCGCTGACGTCCTGAGCCGCGGCCGGGGCGGCGGCAGCCGCGGGCGCGGCGCCCTTGGCGGACTGGGCCAGCGACTGGATTTGTTGCATGCCCTGGCCGAGCGTCTGCCCGAACTGGTTGAGCCCCTGCGATGCCTGCCCGATCTGAGCCAGGCTGGGCGGGGTGAACGCCGCCGGGGCGGGAGTCGTCTTGTCGCCCTTGGCCGGGGTGTCCGTCTTGGAATCCGACGTCTTCGCGGCGGCGGCCTTGTCACTCGAGGACTGCAGCAGCGCCTTCTGCTCCGGCGAAACTTTGTCGCCCGCCTCGGCGGCCAACTTGTTAATCGACTTCCCGGAGGACGCGAACGAGTAGTCCGTCAGGCCGTCGGAAACGGCACGGAAGCCGGACAGCTTCGACGAGGTCTCCGCCGCGATCTCGCCCTTGATCTGGTCGAAGTTGCCCGCGAGCTTGTCGGTAACGTCCTTGCCGAGCTGGACGTAGCTCTGGCCCAATGTCGTGAGTTTGTTGGCAATGCCCATCGAACTCGACAGGGTGAGCATCTCGACGACGAAGACCGCCGCACAACACGCGAACGCGGCGACGATTTGCCACGCCTGCGATACTGCGGCGCCGACGACGGGGATCAGGTACAAGGCAAGGGCAATACCCGCCGCGGCGGTCAGCACGGCCACGTTGACGGTGCAGCACAGGTGCGCCTGTTTGACCGAAGCGGCCTGCTCACCCAAGTAGCCCTTCAGGGTCTTGTCGTACTCCTCCATCGTTGTCGTGTAGCCCTTTAGCAGGTTTACCTGAGCGATGTATGCAGTCGCGGCGGTACCGCTCCAGTCGCGCGGATCCGGAATGGCACCAGGGTCCAGATCTTTCAGGAAGAGGTCGAATTTGTCCTTGGCTGTGGATACGGCGGACCCTGAGTTGGGGCTTCCAAATCCGTTGAGCAAGTCCACGATAGTGACGCCTAACGCGGCAAAATCGACGATGGCCGTCGGCGTCGGCAGTGCCTTTGTTCCGCTCGCCTTAATCGCATCTATTAGGGCTTTGTTCTGCTTGGCCGCATAGATCATCCCCTTACCGAGGATGGTGGCAGCGCTCGCACCGAGGTTCGCCCAGTCACCGGTCGAGGCAGCAGTAACGCCGCTTCCAAAACTCTTTACACACGTCGCTAAATCCGTTGCCCCGTTAAGCCAAGACACCTCGGTGTTTCCCTTCGTGCTCGCGTATCCTGTGCACCGATCCTGTGCACGGTAGAACGAGCCTAACAGCGCTCAGAGCGGGTCCAGTGCACGAATTTTTCGGCTAGGCAACAGCTTCCACCACCCGGCGTTCGGCCGCCACGGTAAACATTGCGGCAAGGTTGCCGAAAGGCGAACAATCAGAATTGGCGCTGCCGGGGGACCCGCCGAAATCAGTTGATGTGGTCTATCAGAGTTTCGATCGCGGCCGTTACATGCGCGGGTAAAGGCTCCTCGTCCTCCGCGCGCACAATCATTTCTTCGTCGACGCCGGCGGCTTGTGCAAGTTCCAGCGCCGAGAGGTTTGCCCGGCGCCGGGCCGCGTACAAGCGTTGCGCCAGCGGGGCATCCGGGGCGTTGGCCCCGAGCGTCATCAATTCGTCGCGGTGCCGGCGAACCGCACTCAGCGCCTTTATCAATTCCGGGGTAATTTGGCTGATCCGGGTGGCCCGGACGGCGATCGCCTCGAGCTGCCGCAGATCGGCGAGGATGGGCGCCGAGCGCTCGGTGAACTCGGGGTCCTCGGCCGGCGGCAACGCGGAGATGGCCAGACTGCAGCCGTCCACGGCGGCGACGACCGCCTGAGCGATCAGCGACGCCGCGCCGTGAGTCTCGGGGTTGTCGGCCGTCGCCGGACCGTCGACCGGCACGGCTTGAGCGGCGGTGTCATCCGCCGCGACGGGTTCCCCATGGCGGATCCGATCGATGGTTCCGGCAGGCCACTGCAGGACTTCCTCGAGCTTCGCGCGGGTCCGTTCGCGCGGCCAACTGCGGCCCTTTTCGAAGGCAATCAGCGCGCCGGCGTTGATGATCCCGTCCGACGCGAGGCTGCGCTGGCTGATGTCGAGTTCTCGACGGCGGGCGGCGGCAGCGGCTCCGGCGCGAACGACGCCCGGATCCAGATCGATTGGCGCGATGTTGTCCCCCTGCTCATCGGAATCGTCAACCTCCTGTGGGTCAACGGATTTCGGCGGCCTGACGACTTCAAACGTCAGGGCTTTCCCCGCGGTGGGGTCCCCGAACCGGACGATCGTCTTGTCGGTGATCGTCACGGAGGTCGTGCGTAGTCCGTCGACGAACATGCCGCTCGGGCTGCTGTCGACGATGCGCCACTGTCCATTGGCGGCTTCGGCCCGCAAGTGCTCCTGCGAGATCTGGGGATCATCGATCTGCACGCCGGCCTGAGGTTCGCGGCCGATGGTCACCACGCCGCGGCCGGGCTCGATCGCGTGCGATGTGTCGCCGCTGTGCACCACCAGCAGAGCTGGGCGGGCAGTTGAGGCGGCGCTGGACATCGTCGGTGATTCCTCGCTCACTTTGCGTGGCGGCGGGTGGTCCGCCATCAGGAGTCTAACTGATGCACCCGTCAAATTCTATCGCACCGCTACAGTTCAGCGTCAAGTTGTTACGGAACGGGCCTGTACACGGCGCCTGGGAGTAACCCCGGCGTAACCGCATCACCGCTACAGTTTGAGTCTTGGCCCGGCCGAGCTCGGCCACGCGGGCCCCGCTTTTAGGCGTATCACCTGGTCTGCTTCACCATTGGGGCACCGTTTCGCCGCCGTTCTCCGCCAGTTCAGCCAGGTGAAGCCTGCGGCGCGTGAGATGTGGACCGAAGCGCCTGCGTACCGGCCCGAACGGAAACTAAAGCACCAAACTGTTGCATCGCGACGGTTAGTGCTATACCCTTTCGAGTCATAGGACGCAGAACTGCAACGCTTTCTGGAGGAACGTAGCGATGACCGCAACAACTCTGTACAACATCCCGTTGGGCGCGTGCACCCAGGACCCGGACCGCTGGACGACCGCTCCCGACGCCGAGGCCAAGGCCCTGTGCCGGGCTTGCCCCCGCCGGTGGCTGTGTGCCCGCGACGCCGTCGAGTCAGCCGGCGCCGAGGGCCTGTGGGCCGGCGTCGTGATTCCCGAGTCGGGCCGCCCGCGCGCCTTCGCTCTGAACCAATTACGGTCGCTGGCCGAGCGCAACGGGTACCCGGTGCGCGAGACCGCCAAATCGGCCTAATTCCCCCTTCCTGAGGCGTCCGCAGTTGAACGATGTCCAGGACCGGAGTGGAAACACCTGAGCGGCTCCATCTTTGGAGCGCCCCACTCGGATAGCCCGGACCGACGAATAGACAGCGCGAGAACCAGCCACGGTTCTCGCGCTGTCTTGCGTTTCAGGCCGGGTCGAACCGAAAGACGCAGAGACGCCCCGCCAGCGCCTCGAATTCGTCGGACGTCCCGTCGCGCACCATTCCCGAACGTTTGGCGAACGACACTCCAACCGGCACCTTCTTCGGAAACTCCCGCAGCACCGGACGCGCCTGTTCGGCCGTCAGTTCGACAATCCTGACTTCCCGGGATCGTCGACCCCGGGCCAGGGTGCCGGTACCCGCGGCCCGGGCGTTCGCCGCCCAGTCCGCGCCCGGGTAGCCCGCGACGACGTAGAGGCCGCCCTGAAATTCAAACGGCGTCATCGGGGTGCTGCGCGGTTGACCGGATTTGCGGCCGGGCACGGTGAGCACCATGGCGGGGCCGGTCGGTATCCCCAGTTTCTGCACCGCCATCATCACCTTGTTCATCGGCTTGAGGTAGCGCGGCGGCTGTGGTTCGGACATGTCGGAATCTCCTTTTCTGGGATCTAGCCCGTGTACAGGTCTCGGTGCTCGGACACCCACTGCGCGAAGGACTGTGGCGCTCGGCCGAGGATCTTCTCCGCGTCGTGCGTGACAAGTGCCGGATGGTCCATCGTTTCGGCGAGCATGGCCGTATACGCGTCGCCGAACTCGGCGCCGAAGCCCAAATCGATGAAGCGTTGCCGCACCGCCTCTGCCGGAATTTCGCGGTACTGCAGCCGGCGCCCCAGCACCGTGCCGATAATCCCCACCAGTTGTGTGTTGGTCAGCGCCTGGGGACCGGTCAACGGAACCCGTTGACCGACAAGCTCATCGCTGAGCAGTGCGCGCGCCGCGACAGCCGCGATGTCGCTCTCGACGATCGGTGCGGTCGATGCCGCGGCATACGGCCCGGCCACCACATCGCCGGCACGAATCTGTGCGGCCCACATCCCGGCGAAGTTCGTCGCAAAGACCGTCGGCCGCAGGCTTACCCATGCCAGGCCCGAGCCGACGGCCAGCTGCTCGACCTCGCGGTTGCGGTCACCGCGGAAGCGCGACGGCTGTCGTGAGAAGTCGTCATCGGCGTTGATCGCCGACAGTGCAACCAGTTTGGTGACTCCCGCGCGCCGGCATTCGGCCACGACGTCGGGGAGAGTTTCGCCGAGT
Source organism: Mycobacterium sp. 050128 (assembly GCF_036409155.1). Lineage (NCBI taxonomy): Bacteria > Bacillati > Actinomycetota > Actinomycetes > Mycobacteriales > Mycobacteriaceae > Mycobacterium > Mycobacterium sp. 050128. The sequence goes on from NZ_JAZGLW010000001.1 coordinate 1,639,274, forward strand.
GCACGCGAGTTCAAGAAGACCGCCGACGCTCCCGGCAGCGCTTCGCCCACCGAATCGAGCACCTCGACGGGCGAGGGAAATCCGGCGCGGTTCGGGGTGCGGGTGATGGCGCGCACCGATGCGCCCGCGGCGACGAGGTCGGCAACGAGGGGACGTCCGACATTGCCGGTCGCTCCGGTTACGACGATGGTCATGGTGTTCCTCCTGAAAGGTCGAAGATCTTCCTCAACGACGGGCGCGGAGGCGGGAAAGTTACAGTCGGTTCACGTAACTTTTTCCGGCACCAGATCGTCGATGTCTCATGAACCAGTCGCAGCCGCCCACCGACCAACTCGCCGATGCCTGGCGTCGTCACCGCCCCTACCTGGTCAACCTGGGGTATCAAATCCTCGGTGACGTCGGCGACGCCGAAGATGTTGCGCAAGAAGCATTTCTGCGTCTGTCGCGGACCGGGACCGACGAGGTCGACGACATCCGCGGCTGGCTCACCGTCGTCACGAGCCGGCTCTGCCTCGACCAGGTGCGCTCGGCGCGAACGCGCTACGAGCGGTTGACCGATCCCGACCATGGCGATCCCGGCGCCGACGTCGCCGAGTCGCGCAGCCTGGACCCGGCGGATCGGGTCACCCTGGACGACGAGGTCCGCGCCGCGTTGATGGAAGTCTTGCGACGGCTCAGCCCCGGCGAACGGGTCGCGTTCGTGCTGCACGACGTGTTCGGCGTCCCGTTCGAGACGATCGCCGAAACAGTGGGACGCCCGGTCGGCACCTGCCGTCAACTGGCGCGGCGTGCCCGCTCGAAATTCACTGCGGCGCAGCCGAAGGCCGGTGAAGTGGCCCCCGCCGAGCATCAGCTGGTCACCGAGAAATTCATCACCGCCTGCGCCAACGGCGACATCGCGGCGCTGACGGCTGTCCTGGACCCGACAGTCTGGGGTGTGGGCACCGTCCTTGCCGACCCGGCGCCGCCACCGCAGATCAACCATGGTCCGCAGGCGGTGGCCACCAACCTGATGCGCTATCTGGGGCCGGGCGTCACCCTGGTCAGCGGTCCCGCCGGGCAACCGGTGGTGCTCGCGTTCGCCGAGCGCCGGCTTTTCGCCGCCATCGTGTTGACGATGCGCGGCGCCCTCGTCACCAAGATCGAGGCGATCGCCGACCCGTCGGCGCGGATCGCGGCCGGCTGAAGCGCGACGGGTCAGCTCGCACGGTCGGGGCTCGTCCCGAAAAACCCGGCGATCAGCGCGGTGGCCTGCAGCAACTTGCGCCGGGTGGGGCGGCCCATCTCGTGCGTCACGTCGATGACGCCGCCGGGGCGCAGGTGCGGGTCGTAGGGGACCTCGACCACCGGCTGTCCGTGGTCGACGAACTCGCGGGCCAGCAGCGCCCGGGTGCGCTTGTCGGCGTGCCCGTCGGAGTCGTTGAGCACCACGATCGTGTTGTGCAGCAAGTCGGTCATGCCCTGATCCGACAGCCACTCCATGGTCCGGGCGGCCGCGGACGCCCCATCGGCCCACGGCGAGGACACCACGATCAGCGCATCGAGGTCGCGCAGCACTTCCTGGGTGACCGGTGAATCCATCGTCGAGCCGCAGTCGATGACCGAGATCGTGAAATAGCGATCCAGCCGCGACGCCGCCTCCCGGTAGATCGCGGGATCGAGCACCCGGCGGGGACCGGACGCCGGTTCGCCGGCGAGCACATGTAGGCCCACCGCGTTGCGGCCCACTCGCTCGGCGACATCGGTGAAGGTCTCGAGGTTCTTGTCGGCGGTCAATTCCCAGAACGAACTCGTCGACCGCGGATCGATCCTGCTGCTCAACCGGCCGAAGGCGGTATCGGCGTCGATTGCCACCACATGGTCCTGCCCGCGACGGAGCTCGGCGAACAGCGACCCGACACTGGCGGCGACGGAGGTCTTCCCGACACCGCCCTTACCCACGACGCCAACCTTGTGTTTGCCGCGGAAGGCGGTGCGGATGGTGGCTTCGAATTGGGCGTCCTGGAGTTGCGCGGGTGACGGACCCAGCTTGACGAGGCCAAAGGTGAGCAGCCGCAGGAGGCGCCGCCACCCGGTGTCTGGCACTTCGGGCCCGTCGGTCGGCACCAGGGCGCGCTCGGGTACCGGGATGACGGGTGCCGGAGTGGGAGCCGGCGGCTGTGCGGGTGGCCCGGCGGGTCGCACCGGGGGCGCGGGAGCGGCCTGCTGGCGCGGCTGTCCCACCGGCGGCTGTCCCACCGGTGGCTGACGCGGAGGTGGCGGCCCGGCGGGTGGCCGCGGCTGGGGCGACTGCGGTGGCCGTGGCGGAAACGACGGCGGCGGGGCGGGTCGCCGCGGCGCGGGAATCGCTGAGGGCGGCGCGCTTCGCTGGCCACTGGGAGGGGGACCGGCGGGGGTGCTGGGCCGGTCGGGCTGCAGACGGTCCCGCAGGAATTCGTCGCGCTCGTTCATGGGCTCCTCGGTGCCAGGCGATCGATCGTGGCGCGCTGGGCCGGCCGCAGCGGACCCGGCCCGTATCGGCCCAGTATCTCCCCACGCGCTCCTCATTTGTATCGCGCAAACTCGGTAGGCCCTAACGCGGTGCCGGTGTGACGGTTGGGGTCCCCGCCGGGCGTGCCGGTGCGCGATACGGGCGGCATGGCTGCCACGACTTATCGAGATCGGTCGCGCGGATGCGCGGTCGCACTGTGATCACGGCCATCCCCGCGCCGTCCGAAGGACGGCGTCACAGCAAACCCGATCCGGCGATCAGACCATGAGCGGCCCGTTTCGGGTCCGCGCTGTCGCGGGGGGATTGTCGGCGGTTAGAACACATTTGGCCGGGTTACCGATCGTTGCCGCAGCGAATTTACGTTGCCGCTAGCTGCCGGGTTAGACTTGTCCAAGTTGGCATGTCAGGCGGTTTTTGTCATATCGTTTTACGACTTGTCGAGACCGGGTACACGCCACCGTTCAGCGCCGCACGGACGATTCCCCCATCGGATCATTTTCCGCCTGGGGGACAGCCTATCGACAAGACCGAAGGGGTCGGCTCGCAACCTCCGGGTGCAGCCCCGTCGGAGCCACTTAAAACGGCCGCGCAGCAGGTTCTGGTGAAGAGGCAGGTGCATATGACGCCCACGCGCGTTGGGTTGTATAACCCCGCGTTCGAGCACGATTCGTGCGGGGTTGCCATGGTCGTCGACATGCACGGCCGACGGAGCCGCGACATCGTCGACAAGGCGATCACTGCACTGGTCAACCTCGAGCATCGTGGCGCCCAGGGCGCCGAGCCGCGCAGCGGTGACGGCGCGGGCATCCTGATTCAGGTCCCGGACGCATTCCTGCGCGAAGTCGTGGACTTCGAACTTCCCGCGCCGGGCAGCTACGCCACCGGTATCGCGTTCCTGCCGCAATCTTCCAAGGATGCCGCGGCCGCGTGCGCCGCGGTGGAGAAGATCGCCGAGTCCGAGGGCCTGACGGTCCTGGGCTGGCGCAATGTGCCCACCGACGACTCGTCGCTGGGTGCGCTGTCCCGCGACGCGATGCCCACCTTCCGGCAGGTGTTCATGACCGGCGCTTCCGACATGACGCTGGAACGCCGTTGCTACGTCGTGCGCAAGCGTGCCGAGCACGAACTCGGTACCAAGGGCCCGGGCCAAGACGGACCCGGCCGCGAAACCGTATATTTCCCAAGCCTTTCCGGTCAGACAATGGTTTACAAGGGCATGCTGACCACTCCGCAACTCAAGGCCTTTTACCTCGACCTGCAAGACGACCGGATGACCAGCGCGCTGGGCATCGTGCACTCCCGCTTCTCGACCAACACCTTCCCGTCCTGGCCGCTGGCGCACCCGTTCCGGCGTATCGCCCACAACGGCGAGATCAACACCGTCACCGGAAACGAGAACTGGATGCGCGCCCGTGAGGCGCTGATCAAAACCGACATCTTCGGGTCGGCCGACGACCTGGAGAAGTTGTTCCCGATCTGCACGCCGGGCGCATCTGACACCGCGCGCTTCGACGAGGCGCTGGAATTGTTGCACCTGGGCGGGCGCAGCCTGCCGCACGCGGTGCTGATGATGATTCCGGAGGCCTGGGAGCGCAACGAGACCATGGACCCGGCGCGGCGCGCCTTCTACGAGTACCACGCATCGCTGATGGAACCGTGGGACGGCCCGGCGTCGATGACATTTACCGACGGCACCATCGTGGGCGCCGTGCTGGACCGCAATGGCCTTCGCCCGTCCCGTATTTGGGTCACCGAGGACGGTTTGGTGGTGATGGCGTCCGAGGCGGGCGTCTTGGACCTGGACCCGTCGACGGTGGTGAAGCGGATGCGCCTGCAGCCGGGCCGGATGTTCCTGGTGGACACCACCCAGGGCCGCATCGTCTCCGACGAGGAGATCAAGGCCGAGCTGGCCGCCGAGCACCCGTATCAGGAGTGGCTCGACAAGAACCTGGTGCCGCTCGAGTCGTTGCCGCAGGGTACCTACGTGCGGATGGCGCACGATCGACTTGTCATGCGGCAGTTGGCCTTTGGCTACACCTACGAGGAGCTCAACCTGCTGGTGGCGCCGATGGTGCGCACCGGCGCCGAGCCGATCGGGTCGATGGGCACCGATACCCCGGTCGCGGTGCTCTCGCAGCGCCCCCGGATGCTCTACGACTACTTCCACCAGCTGTTCGCCCAGGTGACCAACCCACCGCTGGACGCCATCCGCGAAGAGGTGGTGACCAGCCTGCAGGGCACCACCGGCGGTGAGCGCGACCTGCTCAGCCCGGACGAGTACTCGTGTCACCAGATCATGCTGCGCCAGCCGATTCTGCGTAACCACGAGCTGGCCAAGCTGATCAACCTGAATCCCGATGACGCGGTCAACGGACGCCCACATGGCATGCGCTCCAAGGTGATTCGCTGTCTGTACCCGGTCGCCGAGGGTGGCGCCGGGCTGGCAGCCGCGCTGGAAGAGGTGCGTGCGCAGGCGTCGGCCGCGATCGCCGATGGCGCCCGGGTGATCATTCTGTCCGACCGCGATTCCAATGAGCAGATGGCGCCGATACCGTCGCTGCTCGCCGTCGCCGGCGTGCACCACCACCTGGTGCGCGATCGGACCCGCACCCATGTGGGTCTGGTCGTCGAATCCGGCGATGCCCGCGAGGTGCACCACATGGCGATGCTGATCGGCTGCGGCGCGGCCGCGGTCAACCCGTACCTCGCGTTCGAATCGGTTGAGGACATGCTCGACCGCGGCGTGATCGACGGGATCGACCGCGACAAGGCGCTGAACAACTACGTGAAGGCCGCCGGCAAGGGCGTACTGAAAGTCATGTCCAAGATGGGCATTTCGACGCTGGCCTCCTACACCGGTGCACAGCTGTTCCAGGCCATCGGGATCTCTGAGGACGTGCTCGACGAGTACTTCACCGGGCTGGCCTGCCCGACCGGCGGCATCACGCTGGACGACATCGCCACCGACGTCGCAGCGCGGCACGATCTGGCCTATCTGGACCGGCCGGACGAGCGCGCGCACCGCGAACTCGAGGTGGGTGGGGACTACCAGTGGCGCCGCGAGGGCGAGTACCACCTGTTCAACCCGGAGACCGTGTTCAAGCTGCAGCACGCCACCCGGACCGGGCAGTACAAGATCTTCAAGGACTACACCCGCCTGGTCGACGACCAGAGCGAGCGGATGGCGTCGTTGCGCGGACTGCTGAAGTTCCGCGGCGACGTGCGACCCCCGGTTCCGCTGGACGAGGTCGAACCCGCCAGCGAGATCGTCAAACGGTTCTCGACCGGAGCGATGAGCTACGGCTCGATCTCGGCCGAGGCGCACGAGACGCTCGCCATCGCGATGAACCGCCTGGGTGGGCGATCCAACAGCGGTGAGGGTGGCGAGGACGTCAAGCGTTTCGACCCCGATCCCAACGGGGACTGGCGCCGTAGCGCGATCAAGCAGGTCGCGTCGGCACGGTTCGGCGTCACATCGCACTACCTGACCAACTGTACCGACATCCAGATCAAGATGGCCCAGGGCGCCAAACCCGGTGAGGGTGGCCAACTTCCGGGGCACAAGGTGTACCCGTGGGTGGCAGACGTCCGGCACTCCACGCCCGGCGTGGGCCTGATCTCACCGCCGCCGCACCACGACATCTACTCGATCGAGGATCTTGCGCAGTTGATCCACGACCTGAAGAACTCCAACCCGTCGGCGCGGGTGCACGTCAAGCTGGTCTCCGAGAACGGCGTCGGCACGGTCGCGGCGGGTGTGTCCAAGGCACACGCCGACGTGGTGCTGATCTCCGGCCACGACGGCGGCACCGGTGCCACGCCGCTCACCTCGCAGAAGCACGCGGGTGCTCCATGGGAGCTGGGGCTGGCCGAGACGCAGCAGACCTTGCTGCTCAACGGATTACGCGACCGGATCGTCGTCCAGGTGGACGGACAACTCAAGACCGGCCGCGACGTGATGATCGGCGCGCTGCTGGGCGCCGAGGAGTTCGGCTTCGCCACCGCGCCGCTGGTCGTCGCGGGCTGCATCATGATGCGCGTCTGCCACCTCGACACCTGCCCAGTCGGTGTGGCGACCCAGAACCCGGTGCTGCGGGACCGCTTCACCGGCAAGCCGGAGTTCGTGGAGAACTTCTTCATGTTCATCGCCGAAGAAGTCCGGGAGTACATGGCGCAGTTGGGCTTCCGCACCTTCAACGAGGCAGTCGGCCAAGTGGGGTCGCTGGACACCACGCTGGCTCGAGCGCACTGGAAGGCACACAAGCTGGATCTGGCCCCGGTGCTGCACGAGCCGGAGTCCGCGTTCATGAACCAGGACCTGTACTGCAGCTCGCGTCAGGACCACGGGCTGGACAAGGCGCTGGATCAGCAGTTGATCGTGATGAGCCGCGAGGCGCTGGATTCGGGTAAACCGGTCCGGTTCTCCACCACCATCAGCAACGTCAACCGCACGGTGGGAACCATGCTCGGCCACGAGCTGACGAAAGCCTTTGGCGGCCAAGGCTTGCCGGATGGAACGATCGACATCACCTTCGACGGCTCCGCGGGCAACAGCTTCGGCGCTTTTGTGCCCAAGGGCATCACCTTGCGGGTGTACGGCGACGCCAACGACTACGTAGGCAAGGGCCTGTCGGGCGGCCGGATCGTGGTGCGGCCGTCGGACAATGCCCCGGTGGACTACGTCGCCGAGGAAAACATCATCGGCGGCAACGTGATCCTGTTCGGCGCCACCAGCGGCGAGGCCTTCCTGCGCGGTCTGGTCGGCGAGCGGTTCGCGGTCCGTAACTCCGGCGCCCATGCCGTGGTCGAGGGCGTCGGCGATCACGGTTGTGAGTACATGACCGGCGGCCGGGTGGTGATTCTCGGCCACACCGGGCGTAACTTCGCGGCGGGTATGTCCGGCGGTGTGGCCTACGTCTACGACCCCGGTGAGGAACTGCCGCAGAACCTGAACACCGAGATGGTGGACCTGGAGGCTCTCGACTCCGATGACGCCGAGTTCCTGCACGGCATCATCCAGGCGCACGTCGATGCGACGGATTCCGCGGTCGGCCAGCGGGTTCTGGCCGACTGGCACTCCGAGCAACGGCATTTCGCCAAGGTGATGCCCCGGGACTACAAGAAGGTGTTGCAGGCGATCGCCCAAGCGGAGCGCGACGGCGTCGATGTGGGCAAGGCGATTATGGCGGCGGCGCATGGCTGATCCAACCGGCTTCCTGAAGTACACACATCGGGAGCTGCCGCAACGCCGGCCTGTCCCGCTGCGGTTGAAGGACTGGAACGAGGTCTACCAGGAATTCAACGACGACACCCTGCGCGAGCAGGCGACTCGTTGCATGGACTGCGGTATTCCCTTCTGCCACAACGGTTGTCCGCTGGGCAACCTGATTCCGGAGTGGAATGACCTGGTGCGCAGGGGCCGGTGGCGCGACGCGATCGAGCGGCTGCACGCCACCAACAATTTCCCCGACTTCACCGGCCGGCTGTGTCCGGCACCGTGCGAGCCGGCGTGTGTGCTGGGCATCAACCAGGACCCGGTCACGATCAAACAGATCGAGCTGGAGATCATCGACCACGCCTTCGACCAGGGCTTCGTCGAGCCGAAGCCGCCGACCAAGCTGACCGGAAAGACGGTTGCCGTCATCGGTTCGGGTCCGGCCGGTTTGGCCGCCGCCCAGCAGCTCACCCGCGCGGGACACAGCGTCACCGTCTTCGAGCGGGCCGACCGCATCGGCGGATTGCTGCGCTACGGCATCCCGGAATTCAAGATGGAGAAACGCGTCCTCGACCGGCGGCTGGACCAAATGCGGGCCGAGGGAACCGAATTCCGGGCCGGCGTCAATGTCGGAGTGGACATCACCGCGCAGCAGCTGCTTGCCGACTTCGACGCGGTGGTGCTGGCCGGCGGTGCCACCGCCTGGCGTGACCTGCCGATCCCGGGACGGGAACTAGACGGCATCCACCAGGCGATGGAGTACCTGCCGTGGGGCAACCGCGTGCAGGAGGGCGACGACGTGCTGGGCCCGGACGGGCAGCCGCCGATCACCGCCAAGGGCAAGAAGGTCGTCATCATCGGCGGCGGCGACACCGGAGCCGACTGCCTGGGCACCGCGCACCGGCAGGGCGCGGCGAGCGTGCACCAGTTCGAGATCATGCCGCGGCCCCCGGAGGAGCGCGCCGAGTCCACCCCGTGGCCGACCTACCCGCTGATGTACCGGGTCTCGTCCGCGCACGAAGAGGGCGGCGAGCGGGTGTTCTCGGTCAACACCGAGGAGTTCGTCGGCAAGGACGGCCACGTCACCGCGCTCAAGGTTCACGAAGTGACGATGCAGGACGGCAAGTTCGTCAAGGTCGAGGGCTCCGAGTTCGAGCTCGAGGCGGATGTGGTGTTCCTGGCGATGGGCTTCGTCGGTCCGGAGAAGTCGGGTTTGCTCACCGACCTCGACGTGAAGCTCACCGACCGCGGCAACGTCGCGCGCGGGGCCGATTACGAGACCTCAGTGCCCGGCGTTTACGTTGCCGGAGACATGGGCCGGGGCCAGTCGCTGATCGTCTGGGCGATCGCCGAGGGTAGGGCCGCCGCGGCGGGTGTGGACCGGTATTTGATGGGGTCAACCGCGCTTCCCGCGCCCATCAAGCCGACGGCCGCACCGCTTCAGTAGTCACACCAGTCACACGAGAAACACGCCGAGAATCGCCCGGCGCGTCTCCCGTAGTTTGCCAGGCTGCGGGTGTCTAATAACGACCTGTGCGCTTCGTCACAACGGGGCCACGGTTAAACAGATCGATCGCAGGAGTGGTCACTGTGCATGTGAACCCAGTACCTAGTTCGCGGGTGGGGCGAATGGCCTGGTCATTGTTCCGTCACCCCATGAAGAGCCGCGAGTTTCCCGCTAAGCAAGAGCGCCTGGTAACCGCCCAGGAGCTGTTGCTGTTCGGGACATAACAACCCGACCTATCTATCGGCGATTCCACCGCCAGTTTGCTCGGCGGCACGGAATCGTTCATTTCGCCGACAGCAACCCCGAATCCCGGATCGCCTCAGCCAGGGGCTCCAGGACGGCCGGGTCGTGCGGCGGCGGTAGGTAGACGATTCCGAGGTCGAGTCCCTCGGCCCCGAGCCCGGCCGCGGTCTCGATGACCTGTCCGTAGTCGAGGTCGTCGCCGAGGCGAACGTGCGCCGACATGGTGATCTCCTTCGGGTCGCGCCCGATGTCCGCGCAGCGCGCCGCCAGCACGTCACGCTTACGCGCGAACTCCTCGGGCGTCCCGCCGGCGAAGTTCCAGTGCTGGGCGTAGCGCGCGGTCAGCGGCAGCGTGCGCTTCTCGCCGCTGCCGCCGATGCAGATGGGCGGGTGCGGGCGCTGCGGGCCCTTGGGTTCGTTGCGCGCGTCCTTGAGTTGGTAATACTTGCCGTCGAAGTTGGTGGTCTGCTCACTGAGCAGGCTGATCAGCACCTGACAGGCTTCCTCGAACCGGTCGAACCGTTCCCTGATGCTGCCGAGTTCGATGCCGTAGGCGCCGGACTCCTCCTCGTTCCAGCCGGCGCCGATCCCGAGTTCGAGCCGTCCGTTGGAGATGATGTCGAGGGCGGCGGCCATGTTCGCCAGGACCGCTGGGTGGCGGTAGTGGATGCCGGTGACCAGGGTGCCCAACCGCAGCCGTCTGGTGGCCTGCGCCAGCGCGGTCAGCGTGGTCCAGCCCTCCAGGCACGGGCCGGTGCTGTCGGAAAAGATCGGGTAGAAGTGGTCGAACGTCCATCCGGACTCGAAGACGTCGATGTCGTCGGCTGCCTGCCAGACGGCGAGCATCCCGGCCCAGGTGGTGTTTTGCGGTGAGGTTTTGAACGCGAATCGCATGCCATCGACGCTAGTCGAAATTTATGAAGCGCAACTAAACTCGTGCGCGCGATGAGTACTGCCCTCGGGATCGACACCAAGATCACCCTGCTGTCCGCCGGCCTGATCTTTTTGCTCGCACTGGTGCTCGGAGTCTGGAAGTACCGGCAGATCATGACGTCCGAGGATCACCGGGCGCATCCCTACGTCGACATCGCCCACCGGGCTGCGTTGCTCTACTCGTTCGCGACGCTGTTGCTCGCGGTCTTCGTCGAGCTCAGCGCCTGGCCCACCTGGATCAACCTGACCGCGGCGATGGTGGTCGTGTTCTTCTTCGTGGCGGCGATCGCCGCCTACATCGAACACGGCGCGCGGCGCGACACGGTCAACCAATTCGAGAAGCCGGTGCGCGGGACCGGGGTGGCGATGGCCATGCTGATCGTCGGCGAGATCGGCGGATTTTCGGTGGTTTTCGCCGGCTTCATCGCCGGGCAGCTGTGGTGAGCGGGCAGGTGTGGCGATGATCTTCGGCACCCGGCTCGGCGGCGCGGGCAGTCATCGCGCAGGCACACTGGAGCCATGGACCCGGTAGTCGCTCTTCGGCAGATCGCCTACTACAAGGACCGCAGCCGTCAGGACCCTAAACGCGTGATGGCGTATCGCAACGCGGCCGACATCGTCGAGGCGCTCGACGACGCCGAGCGTGAGCGACATGGGCAGGCCAACAGCTGGCAGACGTTGCCGGGCATCGGACCCAAGACCGCGAAGGTCATCGCCCAGGCCTGGGCCGGCCGTGAGCCGGACGCACTGGCCGAATTGCGATCCGAGGCAACAGATCTCGGTGGCGGCGAGGTGCGCAGCGCGCTGCGCGGAGATTTGCATCTGCACTCGAACTGGTCGGACGGGTCGGCGCCGATCGAGGAGATGATGGCCACCGCGGCCGCGCTGGGGCATGAATACTGCGCGTTGACCGATCACTCGCCGCGACTGACGATCGCCAATGGCCTGTCGCCGGAGCGGTTGCGTAAACAGCTCGACGTGATCGACGGGTTGCGGGACGCGTTCGCGCCGATGCGCATCCTCACCGGTATCGAGGTCGACATCCTCGAGGACGGCACCCTGGATCAGGAGCCCGAACTGCTGGAACGCCTCGACGTCGTCGTGGCCAGCGTGCACTCCAAGTTGTCGATGGATTCGGCGGCCATGACACGCCGGATGGTGCGCGCGGTCTCCGACGGGCACGCCGATGTGCTGGGCCACTGCACGGGCCGCCTGGTTTCCGGCAACCGGGGCATCCGGCCGGAATCGAAGTTCGACGCCGAGAAGGTCTTCACCGCTTGTCGCGACCACGGCACCGCGGTGGAGATCAACTCCCGCCCCGAACGCCGCGACCCGCCGACCCGGCTGCTCGACCTGGCGCTGGAAATCGGCTGCGTGTTCAGCATCGACACCGACGCGCACGCGCCCGGCCAGCTCGATTTCCTGGGGTACGGCGCCCAACGCGCCCTGGACGCCGGCGTTCCGGTCGACCGGATCGTGAACACCTGGCCGGCCGACAAGCTGCTGGCGTGGACGGGATCCTAGGGCCTCAGACCCGCGCGGGTTCGGCGTCGTCGGGAACCGGCTCCGCGTTGGTGTTGCGGCCGTGCAGCACATTGGCACCGGCCACCACCGCGCACGTGGCGGCCGGTATCAGCAGCGAGTATCCGCCCAGGTGCGAGCCGAACACGATCCCGGCGATGCCGCCGCCGAGGAACAGCAACAGCGTGGTCACCAGGATCGCGGCCTTCCACTTCTGGATCCCGTTTTGCCGAGCGCGGCCCAGCATCAGCCCGAGATCGGTCACGGTCCCGGTGAAGTGAGTGGTGCGGATCGGCATCCCGCGGAAGCTGGAGGTCATCGCGTTTTGCAGCCCAAGCGCAGCGGCGGCGAACATCGCCTGGACCGCGGTCAGTTCGACCCCGACCGCTTCGATCTGCGCCTTGACGAAAGTGTCTTCCACGCCCGCGGCGGCCAGCACCAGCAGTGCCGCCTCGGTGATCAGCACGATGGCATGGCGCCGGCCCGCGAGAGCTTCGGTGGGTGCGAGAACCGCCCCGGCCGTCGTCGCGCCCGCCAGGAAGCCGAACAGGATGGCGGCGAGCACATGGCCCTCGTAGAGCCAGGGATTGGCGGTGTTCATGCCGAGCTGGGTGGTGATCGCGGTGAGGTTGCCGACCGGCAACGCCAAGATCAGCAGGGCGACCGCGTTGACGAAGCCCGCCGACAACGCGAGTACCGCGCTGTAACCGAGCAGGAGGCCTTCGCGAGGCAGGCCACTGTCGCGGGCGTGCTCCGGCGGCACGTGTTCAGGCACTCGCTTTCCCCCCTCGGTTTGTTGCCAGCTTACAAACGCGCCGGCGGGCCCGCCCGGCGCGCGCGTCATCTCAAACAAAGCTCATATCAACGAAACAGCATGGGCTGGAAGCACATTGGTGAAGCGGAGAACGCAGTCAGTCGGGTAGTCGCGGCATCTCTATACCCGAATCGCGCCCGATCAACACCCCGCGCGTCAGAGCGGATTTGCCGAAGCGGTCCCGGACCTGGTCGACCGCGGCGTCGACCGCGAGTGAATCTTCTTGAAACGGCAGCATCAGCTGCTGGGCCCCACTGCGATCGATGCCCGACACCGCGAAACCGACCAGCGTCAAGCCGCGTTGAGCAATCGCGGGTGCGGCCGAGGCGACCAGTTGGCGGGCGGCGGCCAGGATCGGCTGCGTCGACGACGTCGCCCACGGCAGGGTGTGCGACCGGCTGGCCCGGGTGAAGTCGTCGAACCGCAGGCGCAGCACCACGGTGCGACCCGTGCGCCCGGCGGCGCGCATCCGGGCCGTGATGCGGTCGATCAGGTTGACCACGACCGCGTCGATCTCGTTGGGCGACATGTGATTTCCGGCGCGGCCCAACGCGCGCTGGGCACCGACGGACCGGCGTCGCACGCCGGTGTCGACGCGGCGCCGGTCGATATTGCGCGACAGCGCATACAGTTGGCGGCCCATCGCACGGCCGAGCAGTGAGGCCAGCGTCGACTCGCTGAGCTCGGCGACATCGGCCACCGTCGTGATGCCGTAGCCGTTCAACTTGTCTGCGGTCACCGCGCCCACGCCCCACAATCGGCGCACCGGCAATGGCCGCAGGAACGCCAGCTCCCGATCGGGCTGCACCAGCAGCAGCCCATCCGGCTTGGCCTCCTGGCTGGCGACCTTGGCCAGGAATTTGGTGCGGGCGATGCCGACGGTGATGGGCAGGCCGACCCGGTCCCGCACGTCCACCCGCAGCCGTTCGGCGATCTCGACCGGCGTCCCCGAGACCCGGCGCAGGCCGCCGACGTCGAGGAACGCCTCGTCCACCGACAGCGGCTCGACGATGGGTGTGGCGTCGCGGAACACCTCGAAGACGGCGTCGCTGGCCCGCGAATAGGCCGACATGCGCGGCGGCACCACGACGGCGTCGGGACACAGGCGCCGGGCCTGCCGGCCGCCCATCGCGGTGCGCACGCCGTACGCCTTGGCCTCGTAGCTGGCGGCCAGCACGACGCCGCCGCCCACAATCACCGGGCGACCTCGCAGCGTCGGGTCGTCACGCTGTTCGACCGACGCGTAGAACGAGTCCAGGTCCGCGTGCAGGATGGATGCATCACACCGCACGAACATATGTTCGCACGCGGCTGTGACAGCTAGCCGGATTCGCCGTAGATGGCGCTGACCCAGATGTGGGTGAGGGTGTCGACGACTCGCTCGGCTTCCACCGCGGGTGTTTCGGCGGACAGCGCGGCCATCATTGTGCGTTCGTTCATCTGGTTGAGCGACGTCGCCAGGTCCGCGGCCGGGATGGTGTCCGGGGCGGCGCCGCGTTCCCGCTCGGCCGCGATCATGGCAGCCGTCTGATCGATCCATTTCTGCATGAACCCCGCCCACACCGTCCGCAGCTCGGAGCTGGTGGCCAGTGCCTCGGTGGCGGTCCGAGCCACCGCGCGATGGGTGCTGAACTCGGTGAAGAACGCTTTGATGCCGTTGCGCCACACCCGGCGCGGGTCCGCCGGGAGCCGCTGCACCGCTCCGTCGAACTCGGAATCGGCCCGCGCGATCACCGGCTCGAGCAGCGACAGCAGCACCGCTTCTTTGGACTTGAAATAGAAGTAGAACGTCGGACGCGAGATGCCGGCGCCTTTTGCCAAGTCATCGACCGAGATGTCGGCGAGGGAACGCTCCTCGAGCAGCCGCTCGGCCGTCGCGAGGATGGCCTGCTCGCGGTCGTCGCCCGAGGGACGCAGAGCGCGGCGGCCGCGCAGGGCGCGAGTCTGACCGGCAGTTGTCACCCCTGCTACTTTACACACGGTTGAGATTTTCGACAGTGTGTTGACTAGCTCGACGCGGCGTTGATAGCGTGGCTCCCATGACTGAGCACCTGGACGTCGTCATCGTGGGCGCCGGCATCTCCGGCGTGAGCGCGGCCTGGCACCTGCAGGACCGCTGCCCGACGAAGAGCTACGCCATCCTGGAACGCCGCGACGATCTCGGCGGCACCTGGGACCTGTTCAAATACCCGGGCATCCGGTCCGACTCGGACATGTTCACCCTGGGGTTCCGGTTCAAGCCGTGGCGCTCGGCGAAGTCGATCGCCGAGGGCGCCGACATCAAGGCCTACATCAAGGAAGCCGCGGTCGAGAACAGCATCGACCGGCATATTCGCTACCGCCATCGCGTGGTGGCCGCCGATTGGTCCGACGCCGACAATCGCTGGACCTTGACCGTCGAGAACGACGGCCAACAGCGCGAGATCACCGCATCGTTCGTGTTCGCCTGCACCGGCTACTACAACTACGACGAGGGATATTCGCCGACGTTCCCCGGCGCCGAAGACTTCGAGGGCACGATCGTTCATCCGCAGCACTGGCCCGAGGACCTCGACTACGCGGGCAAGAAGATCGTCGTCATCGGCTCCGGTGCGACCGCGATAACCCTGATTCCGGCGCTGGTGAACTCCGGCTCCGGCCATGTCACGATGTTGCAGCGTTCACCGACCTACATAGGTTCGCTGCCCTCGGTCGACCCGTTCGCCGTGCGGTTCAACCGCTGGCTCCCGGCCGGCCTAGCGCACATCGCGAACCGCTGGAAGGCGATCGTCTTCAGCACCTTCCAATACCAGCTCGCCCGGAAGCGCCCCGCCTATATGCGCAACTTGCTGATGACGATGGCGCAGCGGCGGCTGCCGAAAGGCTACGACGTCGAGAAGCACTTCGGGCCGAGCTACAACGTGTGGGACCAGCGGCTGTGTTTGGCCCCCGACGCCGATTTCTTCCGGACCATCCGGCACGGCAAGGCCGACGTCGTCACCGACACCATCGACCGGTTCACCAAAACCGGAATCAAGCTCTCCTCGGGTGAGGAGCTGCAGGCCGACATCATAGTCACCGCAACGGGTTTGAACATGCAACTGCTGGGCGGCTTGCAGCCGACCCGCAACGGCGAGGCCTTCGATCTGACCTCGCTGATGACCTACAAGGGCTGCATGTTCTCCGGGGTGCCGAACTTCGTCATCACCTTCGGGTACACCAACGCGTCGTGGACGCTGAAGGCCGACCTCGTTTCCGAATTCGCCTGTCGTCTGCTGAACTACATGGACGCCAAGGGCTTTGACAACGTGGAGCCACAGCATCCCGGCAGTGATGTTGACGAGCTGCCGTTCATGGACTTCAGCCCCGGCTATTTCCAGCGTTCGATGCACTTGCTGCCCAAATCGGGTTCGCGCGCTCCGTGGCGGCTCAAACAGAACTACCTGTTCGATATGCGGACCATCCGGCGCGGCAAGGTCGACGACGACAGCTTACGATTTACGAATAAACTTGCGCCGGTACCGGTTTAGCCGCTAAACGACGACGATGCCGTCGTCGTCGCTGTATGCGATCTCGCCGGGCACAAACGTCACACCGCCGAGGCTGATCTCGACGTCGCGCTCACCGACGCCACTTTTGCTGCTCTTGCGGGGATTGGTGCCCAGCGCCTTGATGCCGATGTCGATGCCGCGCAATGCGGCGGCGTCGCGCACCGCGCCGTTGACGATCAGCCCCGCCCAGCCGCTGGAGCGGGCGAGTTCGGCGATCAGGTCTCCAACCAGCGCGCTGTGCAGCGAGCCGGCACCGTCGATCACCAGCACTCCGCCCGCACTCGGTTGTGACAGTACGGATTTCAGCAGCGCATTGTCCTCGAAACAGCGCACGGTGCTGATCGGTCCGGCGAATTCGGCGCGGCCGCCGAACTGGCGGAACTGAAGGTCGCAGCTGCGTACGTCGGGCCCGATTCGGTCGACGAGGTCGGCCGTCGCCTCGAATGACACGCTCATCAGCGGCGCCGCAGCTGCCGAATCAGCAAGATCGCGAGCAGGCTCAGCACGACGGCGACCACGAGTGGCAACGTCGACGAGCCGGGTACCGACTGCGGAATATTCGCGGATACCGGGTTGTTGGCGCCGTCCACCGTGGACTTCGCCTGTGCCGCGATATCTTTGGCGGCAGCGGCAATTTCACCATTGGGCGGCTGTGGATCCTGCTGCACCGCTGGCGGTTTCGGGGGCGTGGGCGCGGGGCTCTTGGCGGGCGCCTTCTTCGCGGGTGCTTTCTTGGCCGGGGCCTTCTTTGCGACGGCCTTTTTCGCAGGAGCCTTCTTGGCCGGTGCTTTCTTCGCGGGTGCCTTTTTGGCGGCCTTGGCGGGGGTCGTCTTCTCCGGCGGCGTCGCTGCGCCGTTGGCCTCGCTGTCGGGTTGATCTTGAGGGTCTGCCATGCGGCCGCTCCTTCGCAGCTTTCTCTCGGCCATTGTTAGCGCCACCAAAAGTTACTCGGACCCCATCATGCCAGCACGGGCGATCGCACCCCGCCGACCAGGTCGGTCAGGGCTTGCGGCGCAGGGTCAGCAACAGACCCGCGCCGACGATCGCTCCGGCCATCGCGACGAACGGCCAGACGGGGATGCTGTGGCCGCCGTCGCCGGCAGCGGCCGCGGGTCCCGGGGTGCCGGTACCGGCCACCGTCAGCCGGAACGACCACGACCCGGACACCACATGGCCATCGGCGGACGTCACCCGGTAGTTGACCGTGTAGGTGCCGGTCGGTCCGAGGGGGCGCAGCGCGATGCCGACGATCGCGCCCTGCACCGTGGTGTTTCCGGTGGACCAGACATTGCCGTCGGGTCCGACGACGGTCATGGCCGCGAACGTGGTCTGCAATCGCTCGTTGAAGGTGGCACTCACCCGGCTCGGGCCGGTCGCGAGGACCGCATCGTCGGCGGGGTCGGCGGACACCCGGGCGGCGTGTGCCGACGCGACCTGTGCGGTCAGCGTCGCGGTAGACAGCAAGGCGGCGAGCAGCAGGCCGACCCAGGCGACGACGGCCAGCCGCCTCATGTCCTGGGACGGCGGACCAGCACCAGGGCGATGCCCAGCGCGGCGATGACCAGGGCGGCTCCGCCCAACACCCGCGCGATGTTGTCCCCCGAGAGCGAGGCGCCGTCGTGGTCGGTGGGCATTCCCGAATGGTGGTGCTCATGCGGGGCGCCCGACCCGGCGCCGAGGGTCAGCGTGGGCACCGGATGCTCGGGCTCACTGCCGCCGGCCAGCGGCTGCTGATCCCACTTGACGACCGTCCCGTCGGCGTAGGTCTGGGTGGCCGGGAAGTTGACGATATCGGTGTCGGGCAGTTTCACCGAGATCCGGAACAGCGCGAACTGGTCGATTCCGATCCCGCCGCCCGGTGCCGCCGTCCAGGTCACCGATCTCACGACGCCGGATGCCGTGTCACGGTCGAGCTTGGCCGTCCACCCGGGCATGGCTTCGGTGCGCGCGGATGCGACGTCGGGAAGCGCGACGCTCAGTGCCGTGGTCGCGGCGCCCTTGTCGGATTCGTTGGGTACCTCAAAGGTCACGATCGCCATGGCGCCCCGGACCGCGTTGTCGGCGCTGGCATGGACGTGCGCCCACGCGGTGGCGCTCCCGGAGCCGACGAAGAGCGCGGCGACAGCGGAGACGACAAAAAGGGAGCGCAACATCCACCTGTCGCGGAATGGCATGTCAGCACACTACTTTCAGGTCAGTCCGAGCCGAGCCATCAGATCTGCTTCGATGCCGTCGAGTTGCGAGGAGATCGCCGAGTGCGCGGCGCGCCGGCGCGCGGCCGGCATGTTCTCCGCGGCGGTGACGGCCGCCGACAAATCGGTGAGCCGCTCGGAGATGGCGGCCACGAACTGCTTGGTCTCGGCGTCCTTGGGTTTTTTGTCCTGCACCATTCGTAAAGACTTTTCCGAGCCGGCGATCCGCGCCGACAGCTGGGCGCCGTGCCCGGAGAACTGGCCGATCTGCGCCAGCGGGATCCCGAGTTGGTCCGCGCGACGCTGGTCGATCATCGCGCGGGCGGCCATCGCCGCCCGGTAGATCACCGGCGTCAGGATCGGTGCCAGCAGCCGCGACACCGTCAGCACCCGGCGGATCCGCGTCGGCGACAGCACCTTGCCTTCCCGCGCCGCCTTGAGCTCGGTCTCGGCGACTTTCAACGCCGCGCGGTCGCTGTCGCGCTGCGACTTGATCTGCGCCTTGAGCGCCTTGTCGGCCGCCCGTCGATCGGCCTTCAATCGGCGCACCTGGTTCTTGGCGTCGAGCTTGGCTTCCAGCTTGGCGCGGGCCTTGATCGCTCGGGCTTCGGCACGACGCGTGGCGCGAGTCTTTCGCTTGCGAAACAGGCCCATTCCCGGCCGCCTCCCGGTGTCTCGTGGACTATCGCTGTCGCGTGTACGCGCGATCCGTGAGCAACCCTAATCGGAACAGCTCGACGGCAGCCCAACAGGGCGGGCTGCGCCCAGGCAACGGGCTACGCGTCGAGGTGTTCGGCGCGGCGCAGTTCGTTGACGCGCTCCACGATGTCCTGCTGCGCTTGAGGAGACAACCCGGCGGCGCGCTGCGCGATGCGACGCACACCGTCGTCGCGCATCGCGGACATCCAGACCAGCTCCTTGTCGAGCTTTTCGTAGTACTCGTCGTCGGTGAAGTAGGCCGACTTGATCCGGAAGAAGTTGGCCAGGGCGGCCATCGTCGCCGACGACGGGTTCGTGCGATTGCCGGAGCGTAGCTGCGACAGGTAGGGAGCCGACATCGTGATGCCCTCCGCCTTGAGTGCCGCGATCACCTCCGCTGAGGTGTGCGGTCCGCGCCCGGGTGGATACACCGTGTCGAACAAGCGGTTCAGGCGGGCGGAAAACGTCGTGCTCATCGATATGACCTCCACTGGGCTGTAGAAGCGAAACTATTACCTATGTGTATTTGCTGACCATGGTAGCGAGTGATTGAGTCCGCAACCAGGTGCAAAGGGGTGCGGGTTCGCTGGTGGCGGCCCAAGAGTTCGCTGCATCCACACGTGACGAGCGTCCAACTAAATGACGGTAGTGTCCATAAAGCGAACAAAACTCACAGGTTATCCGCAGAAAGCAAGTCTGATAGCCGGACGCTTCCGGGCGCTGCCGATGGGTAGCGCCGCGGCCGGCCAGATGGTGTCGGGCGGATATCTCGCAACGGACTGGTAGCGAGAACCTATCGAAAGCCTACTTTGCTGTCTGGTCTGATTTTTGTCACCCTAAGAGGGGAAGGGTGCAGCAAACGGCCCTCAGAGATACCTCTGGGGGCGACTGCCGGGCTCGGCCGGCTTCCGCGGGGCGGCGTCGCTGCGCCTTAGACGGTCTCCGGGGACCTCCCCGCATACGAGGCCTCGATGCGGCGCCGTCGCAGTGTTTGCGCCGTCGCCGCGGATACGGCGGCCAACGCCACCGCCGCGGTCACAGCGATGGCCACCGACCGCCGGCCCAGCGCGCCGTCGAACAGCATCCACAGGCCGAACTCAAGGAACAGCATGCCGGCCACCGCGTGCAGCAGCTGCTGGGGCAGGCGGCGGTGCAACAGCACCCCGGCGCCGATCGCCAGCACGTCGGCCAAGACCATGCCCAGGGTGCTACCGACCCAGACGCCGACCCAGTCGTGATCGCCGGCCAGCGTCACCGTCGCCAGCGTCGTCTTGTCACTCATTTCGGCGAGTGCGAACGACGACACCACGGTCAGCAATACGAAGCGGGGTTCGCGCGCATTAGGCACCTCTTGGTCGTCGGCGCCGCCCTCGCGCCAGGCCCACCCGGCGAAGATCAGGAACGCGACCGCGGACGCGAAGGCCATCGGGCGTGCCGGCAGCGTGGTGCCGAGGAAGTGGCCGACGGCAACCGAGACCCCATGCACCAGCAACGCCGCGAGCGTCACCGCGGGCAGCACCACCCACCATTTGAAGCGCAACGCGTACGTCATCGTGATGAGTTGAGACCTGTCGCCGAGTTCGGCAAGGAAGACCACGCCAAGGCTCAAGAGTGTGGCGGCAAGCATTTGGTGACCTTTCGACGCGTCGTTGACAACCGCTGTGGTCATCGAACACCGGTCGAAGGTCTCGCCCACCGCTCCGTTGGGACCGGTTCGTCGGCCGGGCTATTCGCCAGTATGTCGACACGCCGATTCGGGGCTACTCCCCTTCGCTAACCGTCTCAGGCTAGCGGGCAAATCGGGGGCGCGCCAGGACGGCACCAAAGTTCGGATACCCGTATCTGCGGATTCGGGCTAGGAATCAACTCGTTTGAATTCCCTTATGCCGCAAGCAGCATGGCCAGAATCGCGGTGTCGGGATGGCTGATGGGGTCGACGCCGACACGGCTCACCATCGACGTGATGGTGCCGTCGGCTTCCGCTTCTACCCACGCGGCCCGGTGCTCCAATCCCAGATAGGGCAACCCCGGCAACAGGACGCATCCCGACGCCGCTCCGGTGCATTCCGGCAACGACGGTGTGGTTTCGGACGGGGGGTGCAGCATGAGCAGCGCCGGCGGTTGATGATCCGCGAAATACCCTGGCTGGATTGCTGATTCACCGAATACCGTGCCCTCGGCGAGCACCAGGCCGACCGTGTCGGGCTCGGGCTCGTCGGGCAACTCCTCGCGGGCGCCGAATACGGTTGTGGTGGAAAGCAATCCGGGCAACGACGCGACGCGTACCGCAACCATCAACAGCTGCGCCCACTCCTTGGTCGAGTCGGGCCAACGGCCGGAGATGACAAACCCTTTCAGGGCACCACGAGCATGGAAGGGTGCTACCCCTATCGGCTGACCTGAACCAGTTTCCATCTCGACCTCCGCGCGACGTCGCCATCCGAAATAACCACGCTGGTAGCTCGAATAGTTAAGAATGCCTGCGGTTTAGGCGTGTTGCAACTCGACACGGCCACGGGCGCTTACCTTTCCTGAGGCGAGCCACCGAGCCGGGATAAAGCTGAGGGCGCCACGCGATCCGCGTGACGCCCTCAGCTCTACGAGATTAAAATCAGCCGAAAATAAGACCCTGGGTCTTCGAAGTTGCGGCCGCGTAACGCGACTGCACATCTGCCCAATTGACCACGTTCCAGAACGCCTTGACGTAGTCGGCCTTGACGTTCTTGTACTGCAGGTAGAAGGCGTGCTCCCACATGTCGACCTGCAGCAGCGGGATGATGCCCAGCGGCACGTTGGCCTGCTGGTCGTACAGCTGGAAGGTCAGCAACCGGTCGCCGAGCGTGTCGTAGCCGAGCACCGCCCAGCCCGAGCCCTGCAGGCCGTTGGCCGCCGCGCTGAACTGAGCGCGGAACTTGTCGAACGATCCGAACTGCTCGTCGATCGCGGCCGCGAGGTCGCCGGTCGGCTTGTCGCCACCGTTCGGCGACAGGTTCTTCCACCAGATCGAGTGGTTGACGTGGCCACCCAGGTGGAACGCCAGGTTCTTCTCGTTCAGGAAGATCGCGGCGTGGTCGTCATTGGCGCGTGCCTCTTCGAGTTTGGCAATGGCGTCGTTCAAACCCTTGACGTAGGTCGCATGGTGCTTGCTGTGGTGGATCTCGTTGATCTGACCTGAGATGTGTGGTTCCAGCGCTGCGTAGTCCCAGTCCAAATCGGGCAGGGTGTATTCAGCCACGGCATTCCTTTCCTCGATGATCGTCTTAACGCGCATTCGCACGGAGTCCGCCACGCGACAGGCTCAGCGTAATCAACCCTGCTCCATGACTGCACGCGCCGCAAGGACTGCCCCAATGGGCCGGTAGGGCGAGTACCCGCTCGGCGTCGATTCAAGAGGAAATAATCAAGACAAAACAATGAGCGCGAGAACCGCGAGCAATGCCAACGCGATCAGGCCGGCACGCAAGGCGGCGACGCTGTAACTGTGGTTCCAGGCGGGCGATCCGGAATACGAGTTCGACGCGGCCGGGGTATGCGGGCCGAACGAATGCATCGCCATCGGTCGCCTTTCACCGCTCGGTTCACCTCAGTCGAGTGAGGTGAGTCACAACATTTTTCGTGATGGCGATCATAACCCTTTGTGATGGGGTTGAAAAATGTCGTCGGCAGCAACACGCTGAGCTGCGGATTCGTGCCGACTGTCGGCGACCGGAACCGGTCGGGGATGCAGCTGAGTGTGCGCGCCGCGGAGGCGGATCTGAGAGCTGTGCAATGGGGCGGTCCATTCGCTCGGCTGCTCGTCTGGCCTGTCGATGGCCTGCCGAAAGTGCCCGGCGTTATCCACAGTTGGGGCCAGGGTTAACCGCTAGTTGCTGATTGATTGCGTCTATACCCCTAACGCCCATGTGGATAAACCTGTGGAAACTGTGGATAGCCCTGAAGTAGCTGTGACCGGCGTAACAGGTGCCCATCGGCGACGCCGAAGGCGAGCCGCTGAGCGCAACGACGCGGCGTTGCGAGGCGGGCCGCGCTTACCGCCAATCCCGGGCAATCGTTGCTTTTCAGCGGGGCGCGCCCGGCGGTGGGAACGGTCCCGTCGCAGCGGCCCGCGTCATCGCCAGAGCTACGCTGGTCCGGTGATCCAGGTGTGTTCCCAGTGCGGCACTCGGTGGAACGTGCGCGAACGCCGCCGCGAGTGGTGCCCCCGCTGCCGCGGCGCGCTGCTCGCACCGCTGCCGGACACCGCGGGGGCCGACCCCCGCTGGAGTACGCACGCTAGCCCGCCGGCGCCGGCGGGGCCGGTCGCGCCGCAACGCACCCCGCCGCGGTTGCCGCCGGGCTTCCGCTGGATCGCGGTGCGTCCAGGCGCCGCACCCCCCGCGCGGCGGGGACATCGAGTGCTCGGACCCACGCCCCGCTACGCGGTAATCCCGCGCTGGGGCTTGACCGACCGCGTCGAGCAGACCGCGGCGGGCCCCAAGGGTTCGACGCCGGCCGGGCCGCCGTCCGCGGTGGTGCGTCTCGTGCTGTTCATCAGCGTGCTCACGCTCGGCGCTGCCGCGCTGGTGTATGTCGCCCGCTATGTGCTGTTGGTCTACAACCGAAAGACCTTGCTGAATTCGATCGTGGCGACCGCGGCGGATTGGCTGGGGGATCTGGCCAGTGTGGCGGCCCTCGTCGCGTTGATCACCTCTGGCGTGTTTCTGATCCGGTGGCTGATCGCACGGCGGGCAGCGGTGTTTGCGCATTACGGCCTTGCCGATCATCGCTCGGTCACGGCGTTGTGGGCCGGCTGCGCCGTGCCGCTGGTCAATCTGTTGTGGGCTCCGGTCTACCTCATCGAGCTGGCCGCTCTCGAAGATCATCTTGCTCGGGTGCGCCGACCAGTCGTCGCGTGGTGGATCGCCTGGGTCTTCAGCTACGCGGTGTCGATCTGGGCCATCGTCACCAGCTTCGCCACCGACCCCCAGGGCATCGCGAACAACACCGTCCTGATGGTGTTCGGGTACTTGTTCGCGGCCGCGACGCTGGCCGCCGTGGCCCGGATATTCGAGGGATTCGAACGCAAGCCCGTAGCACGGCCCGCGCACCGTTGGGTCGTGGTAACCCCAGATCTCCCGGCTCGGCCCGGCGCGTCCGACGCCGCTCCGGTTGAGTTGAAGGGGGAGGAACCGGCAGCATAGGGGTATGACGTGGGCCGACGAGGTGGTGGCCGGGCATCCTTTTGTCGTTGCCCACCGCGGCGCATCTGCGGCTCGCCCCGAACACACGCTGGCCGCGTACGACCTCGCGCTCAAAGAGGGCGCCGACGGTGTGGAATGCGATGTGCGGCTGACCCGCGACGGCCATTTGGTGTGCGTGCACGACCGCCGGCTGGACCGGACCTCGACCGGCGCCGGTCTGGTCAGCACCATGACGCTCGCCCAGTTGCGCGAGCTGGAATTCGGTGCCTGGCACGACAGTTGGCGGCCCGACGGCACCCACGGTGATACCAGCCTGCTGACGCTGGATGCGCTGGTATCGCTGGTGCTCGACTGGAACCGGCCGGTGAAGCTCTTCATCGAGACCAAGCACCCGGTTCGATACGGCTCGCTGGTCGAAAGCAAGCTGCTGGCGCTGCTGCACCGCTACGGCATCGCCTCGCCGGCGTCGGCCGACCGGTCGCGCGCGGTGGTGATGTCCTTCTCGGCCGCGGCCGTGTGGCGAATCCGGCGAGCAGCACCGCTGCTGCCTACGGTGTTGCTCGGCCGGAATGCTCGCTACCTGACCAGCAGCGCGGCCACGGCCGTCGGGGCCACCGCCGTCGGGCCTTCGGTCGTCGCGCTGAAGGAATATCCGCAACTGGTGGATCGCGCCGCCGCTCAGGGTCGGGCCGTGTACTGCTGGACCGTCGACGGGTACGACGACATCGACTTCTGCCGGGACGTCGGGGTGGCCTGGATCGCCACCAACCACCCCGGCCGCACGAAAACCTGGCTGGAAAACGCGCGGACCCTCGACGGCAGGGGCTAGACCGGCGAGACCAGGTTGGGCCATTCGTCGGGGACTATGACTGTCCCTCGAGCGCGGCGGCGGGCACCGCGGAGTCGGCGACCAGCGCGTCGAACAGCTTCGCCGCGACGTCGTGATTCCATACCACTACCGAGCCGGCGCTGTTAGTGGTGAAGTCGCCGATCGGGACGGTCAGCGTGGTGGTAGATCCGTGCAGCGCCCCGCCCAGCCGGGCCAGGTCCCAGACGTGATCGCCGTCATCGACCGTGAGCGCCTCGGCCGCGGCGTGCGGCACGGCGTACCAGCGCCACGGGTTGAGCCACACCGACGGGCTGGCCGCGCGGTGCAGCAGCGCCGAGATGAACTGCCGCTGGTTGACCATCCGGTCGAGATCCGCTCGGGGGGTGTCGCGGGTCCGAACGTATCCGAGCGCGCTGCGCCCGTTCAGCTGCTGGCAGCCGGCGGGCAGGTCGATGCCGGCCAACGGGTCGTTGATCGGCGCGGTCGGGCAGACGGTGATGCCGCCGAGGGCGTCCACCACGGCCGCGAATCCGCTGAACCCGATCTCGGCATAGTGGTCGAGACGCAGTCCGGTGGCCTGCTCGACCGTCTGGACCAGTAATGGTGCCCCGCCGATCGCGAAGGCGGAGTTGATCTTGTCCTTGCCGTGGCCCGGGATCGGCACGAACGAGTCGCGCGGTATCGACACCATCGTCGTCGCATTGCTCGACCCCAGCGCGGGGATGTGGATCAGCAGAATCGTGTCGGTGCGACTGCTACCGACATCGCCTCCGGTGGCCAGATCCTCCTGCTGCTCGGCCGACAGGCCTTGGCGACTGTCCGACCCGACGAGTAGCCAGTTCGTGCCGCGGCTGGAGGCCGGCCGATCGGGGTAATTGGTCAGCACCGCCTTGCGATGCAGCGTCGTGTCCAACCACAAGCCGCCGCCCAGGACAACGGCGACGGTCAGCAGCAAACCGATCAGCAGCGTCGACGCGATCACCCGGCCCCAGCGGCGTTTTTTGGGCTTGCGGTGCACGCCCGGCAGGTCCGACGGCGGCGCTGACCGGTCGCGTGGCCGCGCGCGCGATCGCGCCTTATCGCGTGGCGCCACCTGGCCGGGGGCAGCCTTGCCGGTGGACACCGGCGGCGAGATGCGGGGAATCGGCACCGTCTGGTCCGTCGCAGACGGTGGCGGATGAGCGTGGCGATGCAGCATCGGCGGCGGCTCGGGAACCGACGGTGGCGGGATCGGTCGCCAACCGCGTCCACGGTGTGCTGATCGGTCGCCGTTCACCCCGGCTAACTTACGTGCCCCACTCGGTGGGGCCGGCGTGCGGCGCGCCCGGTTACCGGCGGGCGCGCAGGCCGTTGATGAACGGGCAGCCCATCAACACGCGAATGGCCTGGCTCAACCCGGTCATGTCGTCCACCGGCTTGTGAAACGGCAACCGGATGTCGTGGTCGTCGCCGTCGCTGCCTTCGACGCGAAACCGTACCCCGTAGCGGTCCAGCCCCAGCGGGCGCACGTGTCCGCGCCGCAACGGCGCCGGCAGCCGGGACACCAGGCGGGCCACGACGTCGCCGTGGGCCTGATCCAGGTGCCACAGCAGGCTCGACTCGATCTCGCAGAATGGGTCGGGTCTCGCTGCGAGCAGGTCCCGGATGTTGACGGGCTCGGCGCCGGTGGCGTCGGTGACCACGACGGACGCGACCTCGAGACGCAGCAGGGTGTAGCGATCCTCGCCCGGGGTGGGCGGCATGCACTTCGGCGTATCGACCTGCAGCAGCGCCGGATGCGGGCACTCGCTGGCGATCACATCGAGGGTGGGGTTGATCTCGTTCCGCGGGACCTGGCGCAGGTGGCCGCGGACCCACACCAGCGACCGGACCGGCTCCCGCAACGGAAGCGGTGCGTAGTCGGTCAGTTCGAGCAGCGCTTGGGAGCCGCAGACCCGGCCATCCGCCGCACCTGCGCTGGGCAGTGCGATCGCGAAGGATCCGTCGTGCAGCAGGTGGTGCACCGGCGTGGGCACCGGGTCGTCGCGCTCGACCGCAAGCAGGGCGCCGCCGGCCCGGGCACAGGCGCTGCGGATGCGTTCGGCAGTCGTCGGCGCGGCGCTGGTCAGCGGTAACATCGCTCTCCTTAGTTAGGTAAGCCTAAGTTAACTTAGATCGAAGGTCGAAGCAAGGCCGCTTTTTGATTGAGGCCACTAGGGTTGTCACCGTGGTCGGCATCACTTACCTCGGTCCCGAAGGGACCTTCACCGAGGCGGCGCTCTTGCAGATGATGTCGGCCGGCCTGATCCCCGACCAACAGCTGGGCCCGGTACAGCTGACACCGATCGACAGCACGCCGGCGGCGCTCGAGGCAGTCCGTAGCGGCGAGACCGACTACGCGTGCGTGCCGATCGAGAACTCGATCGACGGCACGGTGGTGCCGACATTGGACAGCCTCGCGAACGGCTCGCCGATGCAGATCTTCGCCGAGACCACCCTGGACGTGGCGTTCAGCATCGTCGTTCAACCCGGCCTTGGGAAAAAGCTCAGCGCCGACGACGTCAAGACGTTGGCGGCCTTTCCGGTGGCCGCAGCCCAGGTGCGCCGCTGGCTCGCCGTCAACCTGCCCGACGTCGAGCTGCGCCCGGCGTACTCGAACGCCGACGCTGCGCGCCAGGTGGCCAAGGGTGAGGCCGACGCCGCGGTGACCTCGCCGTTGGCCGCTACGCACTGGAAGCTCGAGTCGCTGGCCCAAGGCGTGGTCGACGAACTCAACGCCCGGACCCGCTTCGTGTTGGTGGGCCGCCCCGGGCCACCGCCGGTGCGCACCGGCGCCGATCGCACCTCGGTGGTGTTGCGGATCGAGAATGCGCCGGGCGCGCTGCTCGCGGCGCTGGGCGAATTCGGCATCCGCGACATCGACCTGACCCGAATCGAATCCCGGCCGACCCGAACCGAACTCGGTACCTATCAGTTCTTCGCCGACTGCGCGGGACATATCGACGACGATGCCGTCGCCGAGGCACTCAAGGCGCTGCACCGTCGTTGTGTGGATGTGCGGTATTTAGGTTCCTGGCCGACGGGCTCGGCGACGGGCATCGGGCCACCACCACCAGACGAGGCGTCGCGCTGGCCGGCGCGGCTGCGGGAGGGTAGACCTGAGCAGGCCGATGCTTCCGGCGGGGGGATGTAAACGATGAGTGGTCGGTTGGTGCTGCTTCGGCACGGCCAATCGTTCGGCAATGTCGAACGGCGGCTGGACACCCGGCCGCCCGGGACGGATCTGACGCCGACGGGGCGCGACCAGGCCCGGGCGTTCGCGCTCGACGCCGGGCGCCCGGCGCTGCTCGCGCACTCGGTGGCCCACCGGGCGGCACAGACGGCCGCGGTGATCGGCACCCAGGTCGACGTGGCTCCGCGTGAATTCGCCGGGATACACGAGGTACAGGTCGGCGCCCTGGAGAACCGCAACGATGACGAGGCGGTCGCGGAGTTCAACGCCATCTACGAGCGCTGGCAGCACGGCGAACTCGACGTGCCGCTACCCGGCGGCGAAACCGCCAACGATGTGCTGGACCGCTACGTCCCGGTGCTTACCGACTTGCGGATCCGCTACCTCGACGACCACGCGTGGACCGGCGACATCGTCGTCGTCAGCCATGGCGCGGCGATCCGGCTGGTATCCGCGGTGCTGGCCGGAGTCGACGCCGGCTTCGCCCTGGACAACCATCTGGGCAATGCCGAGTCGGTGGTGCTGGCTCCGATCACCGACGGGCGGTGGAGCTGTGTGCGGTGGGGCACCCTGACGCCGCCGTTCTACCCCGACCCCAGTGAAGACGAGGCGACGCCCATCGCCGACGCGGTGCACTCGGGCACCGATCCGATGGGCTGATCAGACAGCCAGCGCCACCAATTCCGTGCAGGTGCAGCCGACGGCCTCGCAGTCGATGACGAACGTGTGCGCCAGCAGCTCGGGGCTGACGCAGTCCGGCTCGGTGCACTCCGAACGGCGCAGCGAGTGGCGAATGATGGTGCCGTGGCAGTGTTCTAGGCCGGCCCGGCAGTCGCGGCATTCTGCGCTCATAGCCCGTTCCTAGCACCAGGGGACGACAAATCCGCGGTGGCGCGCGGAGAAGATCGGCGGATTTGCGGGAATCTTCAGCCCCACCCCAGCTCTTCCAGCCGGTCGTCGTCGATACCGAAATGGTGCGCGATTTCGTGGATCACGGTGATCGCCACCTCCTCGACGACGTCGTCGTCGGAGTCGCAGATATCCAGCAGTGCCTGGCGGTAGATCGTGATGGCGTCCGGCAGCGATCCGCCGTAGTCGGAGTCGCGCTCGGTCAACGCCACCCCCTCGTAGAGCCCCAGCAGTTCGGGCTCGTCGGGATGGCGATCCTCGACGAGGATGACGACATTGTCCATCGCGGCCGCCAGCTGGGCGGGGATCAGATCGAGTGCGTCGGAGACCAGTTCGTCGAACCGCTGCGGATCCATCCGCACGGCCACGCGGCTAACCTGCCGGTGCCGGCTCGGCTGGCGCGGGCGGTGCGCCCGGTGGGGGTGCGTCCGGCATGGGCGGCGGCGCCTGGTTGCCCGCCGGCGGTGCACCGTTGTCGGCCGGAGGCGCCGGAACATCTTGCGGCGCCTGGTTAGCCGGGGCCTGCGTGGTCGCCCGGGGCGGTGTCACCACCGGCTGCTGCTGGGGCAGGTGCTGATTGCCCTGCGGCATCTCCGGGGGAGCGTTGGACTGCTGGGGCGGGCTCGCCGGACTGGCCGGCACCTGGACCGGCATCTGCGGCATCGTGAGCCGCTCTTCGGGAATCTCGGGCGGCGGCACCGGGGCCATACCGTTGATCAGCAGCTGACCCTTGGCGGTGTTGACCAGGGTGGCCCAGCCCCCGTTGCCCAGCGTGGCGCCGATGCTGCAGGCGACCTCGCGGCTACCCGCCGACCAACTCGGCAGCGCCACGGTCGGGTAGATCAGCGTCAGCGTGGTGGTGCGCAACTTGACCGGAGCGAGGTAGGCGTCGGTCATCTTGGTGCAGGCGTCCTTGATGTAGCCGTCCTGCTCGGGCTCGGCCGGCAGCGCCCCCGTGAACTTCTCGGCCAGGTTCACCGTGCCGGTGACCTCCATCGCGTGCGGCGCCTTGCAGTCGACCGGGACGTCGATGGGCTGGTTGGTGGTCGAGTCGATACCCAGGCAGGTGCCGGCGGGCCACACCTTGGACTGGTCGACGTCGGCGACCTTGCCCTTGAAGGCGGCCTGTTCGTTGTTCGATCCGGGCATCTGCAGGCCGCACAGCATGCGGCGCTCGCCGGACTGACGCCAGGCCCGGTCACCCGCCCACAGCAGGCTGACGCTGAATTTGCTGTTGGGGTCGTACTTGGGCCCGAGGTAGCGGCGCACGGCGGCCTCGCACTGCTCCTGGCTGATCTGCTGGATGCGAGCCGGCGACGGCGGGGCGGCGTTGGGACCGTATTCCGAGCCGGGGAAGGTGCGCATGTCGATAGATTCGGCGACCTCGAACTTGTGGTCGTCGGTGCACTTGACGATGCTCGCGGACTCCGGCGTGACGTCCGGCCACATCAGACAATCGCCGCTTTTGGCACGGTTGAAGGCGGCGTCGGCCTTAGCTCCGGTGGTGGGTACCGGATTGCTGTCGAGGTAACCGGCAAGCCGGCCCTGCCCCGGCCCGCCGACCGGCAGCGCGGTTACCAGGCCGGCGATCAGCAGCCCGCCGAGCGCGAACAGGAGCAAGGCCCGTCGGGTCGCGGTCGCCTGCAGGGTGCGCGGCACCTGGAAGCCGGCCAGCGGCTGCTCCACCTCGGCGGCGGGCGGGCTGGGTGCGGCGACTTCCGTCTCGAGCGTGTCCGACATCGCCTCCATTCTGACAGGACGCCCGAGCGAACGTGACAAAAGTTACAGATGTGAGTCCTGGGGTTAGCTCTGCCGGGTGCTCCGCGCGGCGGGTGCCGGGCCGAAAGTAATCTTGCGGCCGTGATCGACCTCAAGCTGCTCCGGGAAGACCCCGACGCCGTCCGCCGCTCCCAACTCAGCCGCGGTGAGGATCCGGCGCTGGTCGACGCGCTGCTGACGGCCGACGCCGCCCGCCGGGCCGCGATCTCGACGGCCGACACGCTGCGCGCCGATCAGAAGGCCGCCAGCAAGAGCGTGGGCAAGGCGTCGGCCGACGAGCGCCCGGCGTTGTTGGCGCGCGCCAAGCAGCTCGCCGACGAGGTGAAGGCCGCCGAGACCGCCCAGGCCGATGCGGAGACGGCGTTCACCGCCGCACACATGGCGATCTCGAACGTCGTCATCGATGGGGTGCCCGCGGGCGGGGAGGCCGACTTCGCGGTCCTCGACGTCGTCGGTGAGCCGCCGGCGATCGAGAACCCGAAGGATCATCTGGAGTTGGGTGAGTCGCTGCATCTGATCGACATGGCGCGCGGCGCCAAGGTGTCCGGGTCGCGGTTCTACTTCCTGACCGGCAAGGGCGCGCTGTTGCAACTCGGTCTGCTGCAGCTGGCGCTGCGGCTGGCCGTCGAGAACGGATTCGTGCCGATGATCCCGCCGGTGCTGGTGCGTCCGGAGGTGATGGCCGGCACCGGATTCCTGGGCGCCCACGCCGACGAGATCTACCGGGTCGAGGCCGACGACCTCTACCTGGTGGGCACCTCGGAGGTGCCGTTGGCGGGCTACCACGCCGACGAGATCCTGGACCTGTCCGGCGGCCCGCTGCGGTACGCCGGCTGGTCGTCGTGTTTCCGCCGCGAGGCCGGCAGCTACGGCAAGGACACCCGCGGCATCATCCGGGTCCATCAATTCGACAAGGTCGAAGGTTTCGTCTACTGCACGCCCGACGAGGCCGAGGCCGAACACCAGCGGCTGCTGGGCTGGCAGCGCGAGATGCTGGCGCACATCGAGGTGCCGTACCGGGTAATCGACGTCGCCGCAGGCGATCTCGGGTCGTCGGCGGCTCGCAAGTTCGACTGTGAGGCGTGGGTCCCCACCCAGCAGACCTACCGCGAGCTGACGTCGACGTCGAACTGCACCACGTTCCAGGCGCGCCGGCTGGCCACCCGCTACCGCGACGCCGGCGG
The DNA here is from genome assembly GCF_036409155.1 of Mycobacterium sp. 050128. Lineage (NCBI taxonomy): Bacteria > Bacillati > Actinomycetota > Actinomycetes > Mycobacteriales > Mycobacteriaceae > Mycobacterium > Mycobacterium sp. 050128. The sequence goes on from NZ_JAZGLW010000001.1 coordinate 1,671,511, forward strand.
CAAGCCGCAGATCGCGGCCACGCTCAACGGCACGCTGGGCACCACCCGCTGGCTGGTGTCGATCCTGGAGAACCACCAGCGGCCCGACGGCAGCGTGCGGGTACCCGAGGCGCTGGTGCCGTTCGTCGGGACCGAGGTGTTGGAGCCTTAGGCCGCGACTTTGGGGGCCGTCGCGCGCTCTTGATCGTGGCGGCGCTGCCGTTCCAGCGTCGCGAAGTAGAACGCGAACGCGAACGCGAAGCTGGTGAACAGGCTGGACACAAAGTACAGCCAGGGGCGCTTATACCCCCGCCGATAGCCGTCCACGATGGTAAAGATCGGCAGCAGAACGACATTGGCGATCGTGTAGTCCTGGCTGGCCGAGCTGGCCGCGGGGTTGGTGAACATCAGCTTGATGTATTCGGCCCAGCTCCCGTGTTCGCCCCACAACGGGTTGGTGGATCCGTGCGAGTACTGCGCCACGTAGGTGATGTTGAAGTACCAGCCCAGCGCGACCGACGCGATCCCGACGACGTAGTAGACGATTTCCATCGGAGAGAAGAATCCGCCGCCGGCGGGCCGGGCGAAGACCGTCGAGTTCGACCTGACGATCCAGATGATGACGGCAAGTCCGAGTACCGCGTGGGTGATGAGGGAGACCATGGGCGCAGTCTCACCCCCGCCGCAAAGTTTTGTCAATATTGACACAACATTTCTTGATACCTTACTGCAATGGTCCGGCCCGCCCAGACGGCACGCAGTGAGCGCACCCGCGAAGCGTTGCGCCAGGCTGCGGTGGTGCGATTCCTGGCCCAGGGCGTGGAAGACACGTCGGCCGAACAGATTGCCGCCGACGCCGGGGTATCGCTGCGCACGTTCTATCGGCACTTCACTTCCAAGCACGACTTGCTGTTCGCGGATTACACCGGGCTGCACTGGTTTCGGGCGGCACTGGATGCCCGGCCGGCCGACGAAGCGATCATCGATTCGGTGCAGTCGGCCATCTTCGCGTTCCCCTATGACGTCGACGCGGTGACCAAAATCGCCGCCCTGCGCCACGACGAACTCGACCCCGGGCGCATCGTTCGCCACATCCGCGAGGTCCAGGCCGACTTCGCCGATGCCATTGGCGCGCAACTGCACCGGCGTAGCAGCGGGGCCAACGGCACCGCGCGTCCCCCGGTGGACGAACAGGTACGCACCGCGGTTACCGCACGGTGCATCGCGGCGGCGGTGTTCGGCGCCATGGAGGTCTGGATGGAGAGCGACGACCGGTCGCTGGGCGAACTCGCGCGGCTGTGTCACGCCGCGCTGGAGTCGCTGCGCGCGGGCATCACCGACTCGTGGAGCTCGGCGACCACCCGGCGAGTTTCGTCATAATTGACAAAACTTTGCGGCCATGCGAGCCTCCTCTCCGGAGGGCAGGCATATGACTGAATATGACGCGATCGTTATCGGTGCAGGGCACAACGGGCTCACCGCGGCCGTGCTGCTGCAAAAGGCGGGACTGCGCACCGTGTGCCTGGACCCCAAGCTTTATGCGGGTGGCATGGCGTCCACCGTCGAACTGTTCGACGGGTACCAGTTCGAGATCGCCGGCTCGGTGCTGTTCCCGACGTCGTCCAAGGTGGTCCGCGAACTCGGCCTGGACGACATGCCGACGCTCGACTTGGAAGTCCAGTCGGTGGCAGTGCGTGGTGTCGGCGACGATCCGCTGATCCAGTACAGCGATCCCATCAAGCTGTTCACCCACCTCAACGAGGTGCACGGGGCCGAGGCTGTCAACGGGATGGCGGGGCTGATGGGATGGGCTCAGGCGCCGTGCCGTGCGTTGGGCCGATTCGAAGCCGGGACCCCACCCAAGAGCATCGATGAGATGTATGCCTGTGCCACAAATGAATTCGAGCGCTCGGCGATCGACGACATGCTGTTCGGATCGGTCACCGACGTGTTGGACCGCTACCTGCCCGACCGCGAGAAGTTCGGCGCGATCCGCGGCTCGATGACCGTGCTGGCCGTCAACACGCTCTATCGTGGGCCGGCCACGCCGGGAAGTGCTGCGGCGCTGGCCTTCGGACTCGGCGTTCCCGACGGCGACACCATGCAGATGAAGAAGCTGCGCGGCGGCATCGGCGCACTGACCGCCCATCTGCGCGAGGTGTTCGAGAGCCACGGCGGCGAAGTTCGGTTGCGTACCAAGGTGACCGACATTCTGGTCGCCGACGGACAGGTCACCGGCGTCCGCACCGAGGCGGGGGAGACGTTGAACGCCCCGATCGTGGTGTCGGGCGTTGCGCCGGACGTCACGCTCAACGAGATGGTCGATCCGGCTGCGCTGCCCGCTGATATCCGGGAACGCTATGCCCGCATCGATCACCGCGGCAGCTACTTGCAGATGCACTTCGCGCTGGACGAGGCCCCCGAATTCGCGGCACCCTACGAGATTCTCAACGACCGGGCCATGCAGGCCTCCATCGGGCTGTTCTGCACGCCGGAAGAAGTACAGCAGCAGTGGGAGGACGCCCGGCGCGGGATCGTTCCGGCCGACCCGACGGTCGTGTTGCAGATCCCCTCGCAGAACGATCCGGACCTGGCGCCCGACGGCAAGCATGCCGCGTCGGCATTCGCGCTGTTCTTCCCCATCGAGGGCGACGTGGATTACGGGCAGGCGAAGGTCGAGATGGGTCAGCGGGTGATCGACAAGATCACCCGGCTGGCACCGAATTTCGAACGCAGCATCATCCGGCACACCACCTTCACGCCCAAGCACATGGGGGTGATGTTCGGCGCCCCCGGCGGCGACTACTGCCACGGGCTGTTGAACGCGAACCAGATCGGTCCGAACCGGCCGGGTCCGAGAGGCTTTCTCGGCCAACCGATCCCGATCAAGGGACTGTACCTGGGCAGTGCGGGTTGTCACGGCGGACCCGGGATCACCTTCACCCCTGGTTACAACGCCGCGCATGCGGCGCTGGAAGACCGCTAGCCGAGCCGGGCCAGCAACTCGTCGAGCAGGGCGATGAATTCGTCCGGCCGCGCCGGTGTGAACGCGGGATTCGGCCGGGCGCCCGGAATGTCCAGGGTGATCAGCGTCGACCGGAGTGGTCGTTGTACGTCCAGCGGCAGCCAATAGCGCGGGTCGGTACCGCCCCACAGGGTGAACCGCGCCGTGAACCAACCCAGCGGTTGGGATTTGTATCCGCGGATCGCGCCCAGTGCGATGATCTTCGACGTACCGTCAGGAAAGTGGTAGCGCCGCAACGTAATCGCAGCGCGGTCCAGCTGCACCAGGCCGTCGTCGTAGGTATCGGTCATACCCGGCGGCTCCGCAGCTCGTGACCGCGGGTGGTCAGGCAGCGGCCGTTGTCGAGCCGCCACTGCCAGCCATGCAGATTACAGGTGAGCGTGTCGCCCTCGACCACACCGAATTTCGACAGGTCGGCCTTGAGGTGGGGGCAGCGGCGCTGAATCTCCCAGCCGTCCATAGTGATCGACGCGGAGTCGTCATGCGTTTCGGCGAACCAGCCGTCGGCGTAGGCGATGCGTTCGTCGGTCAGGCACTTGAAGAAGGTGTACAGGTATTCGTTGTAGCCGCCGACCCGCCACGCCTGGAAACGCGTGGACAAGAAGATGGTGTTGACCCAGTCCGGTTCCCGATCGCGCAATACGGTCCGCACCAACTCGGGGGCGATCGCAAAGCCATAGCGGATCCTCTCATGCGCAATGCGTTCGCGGACAATCCGTTTCGGGAAGTCGAGGATCACCGTCTCGGGGCCGATCACCAGCTCGACCGGGTAGCCGATGCCGTCGCAGATTTCGTCGCTTTGCAGCATGATCGGCTCGAACAACGCGCGCAGCGGTTCCAGCAGCGACTCGCCGGCCGCGGGTGCCCAGCCGGCCCGCTCGGCGGCCAATACCGGGGCCATCCGTTCGGCGTAGTCGGCGATGTACGCCGCCTTGCCGGTGGTGAAGATGGCCTCGACGTCGTCGTCGGGCAGCGGGTGATGTAGCGAAATCAGGGAACTACCAGAGAAATCCGCTACCGACCCGGGAATCATCAGCAGGCCGCGATCGTGCCCGTGGCGGCGCATCTGGTCCAGGAACACCAGTTGGTCCGGGAAGATGTTGGCCGGATCGCCGTGGTCGTCGTTGAGGTGACGCAACTCGGGGTCCAAAAAGCACGGCGGTCCCGCGGACGGCACCACCCAGGTCGCATCCACCTGCGCGATGTACTGGCGGGCGCGATCCATTTGGCGCTGCCGCTTCTGGATCCCGAACGACTCCTTGGCCCGGGCCGGCATGTCGTAGACCATCGGATACCAGATCGCCCCGGAGTACTGCAGCAGGTGGACGTCGATATGCCCGAACTCGGTCGCCAGCATGTCCAAATCGACCGGCCGGGCGTCGTTCATGTTGAAAACCGTTGTCTCGCCGTCGGAGACGACGAGGGCCGAGTCGCCGATCGGGCCGTCGGCGGGTGCCCGCAGCGCGACGACCATGATGTCCAGGTCGCCCTTGGGTCCGCTGACGTGGTGCTTGACGGAGTCGCCGGTCTCGAAGAAGCGGTGAAAGCCTATTTCCTGCAGTTCATTTCGCAGATCCGGGACGGGGAAGTCGGGCAGCAGCACCACCGCGTCCTTGTTGACGTGATCGCGCAGGAGGTTCGCGTCGAAGTGGTCCTTGTGCAGGTGTGAGACATACAGGTAGTCGCAGTCGCCGAGGGTGTCCCAGTCCAGTGCGGTGTTGTCCGGGAACGGGAACCACGACGCGAAGTAGGCCGGATTGACCCAGGGATCGCACAGAATGCTGCCTGCCCGGGTCTGGATCAGAAATCCGGCGTGGCCGACGCTCGTGACCTGCACAAATGCCTTTCGAATGGTTCTGTCGAATCGCTTCGAGCTTAGCGTGAGGTGCGGTCGGCGGTTGGTTCTAGGCCTGCCACAGGCGGCGGTAGTAGTCGATGCGCGCCGGGTCGGGTTGCACGCCGTAGGCGGCGAAGAACTCGGGTTCCCAATTCCGGCCGGGATAGTTCCACCCCAGCGAGAGTGTGGCGACCGCCAGATCGGCCCATCGATCGGCCACCCCGAGATCGCCGAAGTCGACGTGTCCGCAACAACGGCCGTCGTCGTCGATCAGGGTGTTCGGTGCGCACGCGTCACCGTGGCAGACCACCATCCGGTCGACCGGCGGCGGCTCGCCGACGCGGTCCCGGGTCGTCGGGGGCAGCGCGTCCAGCCGGGCGGCCACCGACCATTCGAAAGGACATGTGGCCGTCGGCAATCCGTCGTGTAGTTCGCGCAGTCCGGCACCGATCGCGCGCACCGCCAGCTGTGGGGCCGCCAGCCACCGTGGGTGCACCGCGGACCGGCCCGCCAGCCCGCGGGTGTGCAGCCAGGCGCGGTCGCCGGCGACCCCGAATCCGAGCACCTGCGGCACCGCCACGTACCGGGCCGCCCAGCGCAGCCGCCGCGCTTCGGCGGCGAAGTCGGTGTCGCGCGGGTTAGCTGTCTTGACGAACTCCGGGCCGGTGCCGCCCCGGCCGAGCCGGAAGGTCACCCCGGCTTCCTCGTTGACCCAGACCGCGCGCACGGGCCGGCCGTCGGCGAGGCGGTCGACGATCGCGGGCACCGGCGGCGGCGCCGAAGGAAAGCTCATGCGTCACCTCTTTTCACCACTTCAGGCGGCTCACAGTCGGGAGCACTAGGCTGACGAGCTGTGGAACCGGTATACGGGACTGTTATTCAGCTTGCTCGCCTGGTCTGGCGTCTCCAGGGCCTGAAGATCACTGTCTCCGGCGTCGAGAACCTACCGACTAGTGGCGGCGCGGTCATCGCGATCAACCACACCGGTTACCTCGACTTCACGTTCGCTGGGCTCCCGGCGTATGAGCAGGGCCTCGGCCGCAAAGTGCGGTTCATGGCCAAGCAAGAGGTGTTCGACGACAAGATCACCGGCCCCATCATGCGCAGCCTGCGGCACATCCCGGTGGATCGGCAGGACGGGGCGGCGTCCTACGAGGCGGCCGTCCGCAATCTCAAGGACGGCGAACTGGTCGGCGTCTACCCCGAAGCGACGATCAGCCGCAGTTTCGAGATCAAGGAATGCAAGAGCGGTGCCGCGCGGATGGCCGTGGAGGCCGGAGTGCCGATCGTTCCGCACATCGTCTGGGGCGCGCAGCGAATCTGGACCAAGGGCCACCCGAAGAAGCTCGCTCGCCCGAAGGTGCCGATCACGGTGCTGGTGGGTGAGCCGATCGAACCGACACTGGGTGTGCCGGAACTGCGGGGGCTGCTGCGCTCGCGGATGCAGCACTTGCTGGAACGGGCGCAGGAGCAGTACGGCCCACACCCGGCCGGTGAGTTCTGGGTGCCGCACCGGTTGGGCGGCGGCGCCCCATCCTTGGCGGAAGCCGCTCGGATGGACGCCGAGGAGGCGGCCGCGCGGGCAGCACGGCGGGCTCAAGCCGCGGGGGCGCCGGAGTAGCCGCCGATGGTGGAGCCGACCTATCGCACGTTGGAGATCCTGTCCCAGCTGGGAGTCTTCGCCTCGGGCACCAGGATCAGCTACCGCGGGATCGAGAACATCCCCGGTCGCGGGGGTGCGGTGGTGGCCATCAACCACACCAGCTACGTCGATTGGCTGCCGGCCGGGCTGGCCATGCGGCGGCGCCGCCGCCGGCTGCGGTTCATGATCAAGGCCGAGATGCAGCAGGTGAAGGTGGTCAACTTCCTGATCAAGCGCACCGGAACCATTCCCGTGGACCGCAACGCCGGGTCGGGTGCGTACGCGGTGGCCGTGCAGCGGCTTCGGGAGGGGGAGCTGGTCGGGGTGTACCCGGAGGCCACCATCAGCCGCAGTTTCGAGCTCAAAGAGTTCAAGACGGGGGCGGCCCGGATGGCCCGCGAAGCCGACGTGCCGATCGTGCCCGTCGTCGTCTGGGGTGCGCACCGGATCTGGACCAAGGACCATCCCCGCAGCATCGGCCGCCACAACGTGCCGATCACCGTGCAGATCGGACCGCAGCTGCGCGCCGACGGCGACATCGCCCAGACCGACAACGCGCTGCGGGAGGCCATGACCAAGCTGCTCTACGAGGCGCAGCAGCAGTACCCGCACCCGGCCGGGGAATTCTGGGTCCCGCACCGGCTGGGCGGAGGGGCGCCGACAATGGCCGCGGCGGCGCAGATCGAGGCTGACGAGGCCGCGGCGCGCGCGGCGAACCGCATGCCGCGCCAGTAGCCTTACGGCTGAGGAGACGACATGGCAGAGGGGTTTTACCGGTTCGGGGAATTAGTCGTTCCCCCGCTGGTCGCGATGAACGGGACCAAGTTCACGTTCCACGGGCTGGAGAACATTCCGCAACGCGGCCCGGCGCTGATCGCGCAGAACCACACCAGCTACCTGGACTGGCTCCCGTCGCTGTTCGCCGCGCGGGAACGGGGCCGACGGATGTATTTCATGATCAAGGCCGAGATGGCCGACGTGAAGGCCGTCGACTACGTGATCAAGCACGCCAGGCTCATTCCGGTGGACCGCCGCAACGGTCACGACGCCTTCGCGACGGCGGTGCAGCGACTGCGGGCGGGCGAACTGATCGGGATGCACCCCGAGGCCACCATCAGCCGCAGTTTCGAACTCCGGGAATTCAAGTCCGGTGCCGCGCGGATGGCGTTGGACGCACAGGTGCCGATTGTTCCGCTGATTGTCTGGGGCGCACACCGGATTTGGCCAAAGGATCATCCAAAGAAGGTGTTCCGCAACAAGATTCCGATCACGGTGTCCGCCGGGCGGCCGATTGCTCCGCACGGTTCCGTCGAGCAACTCAACGCGACACTGCGCCGGGCGATGAACGAGCTGCTCTACCGGGTGCAGGAGGAGTATCCGCATCCGCAGGGCGAGTTCTGGGTGCCGCGGCGCCTCGGCGGCAGCGCGCCGAACCGCGACGACTCCCAGCAGATCCGGCTGGTCGAATTGCAGCAGCGGGCCCTGAAGTACGGGACCGACGGAGTCACCCGGCCGGGGGACAAGCAAAGCGGACGGCATTGACGAGGGCGGGGTTCGCCGTCGGGCTGGACGGGCGGATCGCCTGAGTGACGGCTCAATGACGGCGCCGACTTCGCGGCCGGCGCTTATCGCCTGCGATGTCGACGGCACCCTGTTCGACGACGACGAAACCATCACTCCGCGTACCCGTGCGGCGGTGCGCGCCGCCGTCGACGCCGGCGCCGAATTCATAGTGGCAACCGGTCGCCCGCCGCGCTGGATCCGTCCCATCGTCGACGAGCTGGGCTTCGCGCCGATGGCCGTGTGCGCCAACGGCGCCGTCATCTACGACCCGGCCACCGACCGGGTGGTGTCGACGCGCACGTTGCCCGTCGACACGCTGGCCGAACTGGTCGAGCTCGCGACCCGCGTCATTCCGGGGGCCGGCCTGGCGGTGGAGCGGATCGGCCGCAGCGCCCACGACACGGCGACCCCGCAGTTCGTCAGCTCGCCGGGCTATGAGCACGCGTGGCTGAATCCGGACAACACCGAGGTGTCGATCGAAGACCTGCTCAGCGCGCCGGCCATCAAACTGTTGATTCGCAAGGCCGGTGCCCGCAGCGCGGACATGGCCGCCGAGCTGGCCAAGCACGTCGGCGTCGAGGGCGACATCACCTACTCGACCAATAACGGACTGGTGGAGGTGGTGCCGCTCGGAATCAGCAAGGCCACCGGCATCGAGGAGGTCGCCAGGCCGCTGGAGATCGTCAGCGCCGAGGTGGTGGCCTTCGGGGACATGCCCAACGACCTGCCGATGCTGCGGTGGGTCGGTCATGGCGTGGCCATGGGCAATGCCCATCCCGAGGTGCTTGCCGCCGCCAACGAGGTCACCGCGCGCAACAGCGACGACGGCGTGGGACGCGTGCTGGAACGGTGGTGGGGATAGCCCGGCCGCGCCGGTGCTGATCGCTGCCGAAGCCGTAGCAAATGTGGCAGACTGCCCGCGTGCCCGCCTTCCGGCCCGTTGTCCCTCGTCAGGTGTTGTAGTGGGGTCGCACGTCGAGCCGCCGAAGGGCGGCGAGCCCACCGACGACAAAGCCGACAACGCGGACGACAAGGCCGGCGATCAGCCGGAGCCGGAGAAACCCACCGGCAGCGACGTCGGGCAACCCGCCGACGACGACGAGTCCGGACGATTCCCGTCCGGCGGCAGCATGGAGTTCCAGGACGCGGCGACGACGAAGCCACGGCCGCCCTCGCCCGCCGAATTGCGGGCGCGCAAGAAGTACGAACAAAAGCAGAAGGAGCTGGAAGAGGCTCGGCAGGCCGCCGAAGAGAAGCGGCGCCACCAGAAGCGCGTGTTGATGGGCGCCGCGGCCGCCGTCGGCGTGGTGGGCCTGGTGGCCGGCCTCGGGTATTGGATGCTGTCGGAGCCGACCGTCACCGCGCAGTGCGTCCAGGAAGATCCGAGCGGTCAGCCGGTGATCGTGCCGGACAGCTACTGCACCGGTCATACCGAGGGACTCAACGGCTTCTTCTACTACGGCGGGCACCAATACCACTACTACTACGGCAGTTCGGGCTCGGTGGGTTCGCGACCGAGCGGCGGGACGACGACCGCGCCCAAGGGCGCCAACATCACCACCAAGTCGGGGAGCAGCATTTCGCGCGGCGGCCTGGGCGGCTCGTCGCCCGGGAAGAGCAGCGGCTCGTGAGACGCGCCACGCAGCGACCGCGGCCGAACTGGCAGAAGATCGTCGAATCGCAAGGCCTGGTGTATGGGACGCCCGCGCGTGACGCCAGGGGGCGGGACCGCCCGTACTGGGACGAATCGGTGTATTACGAGTTCGAGATGGACGAGATCCTGGCGCTGGAAGCCGATGTCGAACTGCTGCATTCGATGTGCCTGAACGCCGTCGAGCAGGTCGTGCTGATGGAGCGTTACGCGGAATTTGGTCTGCCGGAATGGAGTTGGCAACCGATTGCCGAGTCGTGGCGCCGGTCGGACCCACATGTGTACGGTCGCTTCGACTTACGCTACGACGGGCGACGGCCTGCGGTGCTGCTCGAGTACAACGCCGATACGCCGACGACGCTACTGGAAGCCGCTATCCTGCAATGGTATTGGCTCAAGGACTGCTTCCCCGACGACGACCAGTGGAACTCCTTGCACGAGCAGCTGGTCGACCGGTGGAAGCTGCTGCGCGATCTGCTGCCCAACGACGAGCTCCACCTGAGCTGGTCGGGGGTGGAGGCCACCGGCGAGGACCAGATCACGACCACCTACATGCAGGAAACGGCCGCGGAGGCGGGTTTTCAAACGGTCGGCCTGACGATTGAGGACATCGGCTGGGACTCCGCGCTGAAGCGCTTCGTCGACCTCGAAGAGTCACAGATCCACGCGGTCTTCAAGCTCTACCCCTGGGAGTGGGTGCTCGACGACGAGTTCGGCAAGCACGTGGTGTCCACCCTGCCGCAGACGGCGTGGATCGAACCGCTGTGGAAGACGCTGTTGTCCAACAAGGCGATTCTCGGCATTTTGTGGGAGATGTATCCGGGCCACCCGAACCTGTTGCCCGCCTACATCGACGATCCGCACGAGTTGACCGAATACGTCCGCAAACCCAAGCTGGGGCGTGAAGGCGCGAACATCACCGTCGTCGGCGCCGGCCGCCAGACCGCGACGGGCGGTGTCTACGGCGAAGAGGGATACGTCTATCAGCTGTTGGACCCGCTACCCGAATTCGACGATATGCGGCCCGCGTTGGGCGCCTGGATCGTCGGCGATACAGCCGCCGGCCTCGGCATCCGCGAGACTGCGGGACTGATCACCGACGACGGCGCGGCCTTTGTCCCACACCGGATCCCCCAGAAGTGAACGTCTGAGCAAGTGAACGGAGTTGATCGTCGATGACAAACATCGTGGCGCTGAATTCAGGCTATTGGGATCAGGGCTATTGGGCGGTGCTCGGCCGTGGCGCGGGCGCCATCATCTTGTACGCGATCGTTGGACTGATCCTGATGCTGGTCGGGTTCTACGCCATCGACCTCACCACGCCGGGTCCGCTGCGCAAGATGGTCAACGTCGGAAAACCGAACGCGATCATCGTGTCCGCCGCGGGAATGGTGAGCATGGCGTTGATCGTGGTGCTGGCGATTTACTCGTCGTCCGGAAAGCTGGCCGAAGGGCTGGTGGGATCGGCGGTCTTCGGGCTGGTGGGCATCGTCGCCCAGGTGGTGATGATGCGGATCGCGACCATGGTGATCGGCATCGACATGGACGCGTTGTTCAACTCCGATGAGTTCAACTATGAGGCGCTGATGGTGGCCGCCGCGCAGGTGGCGCTGGGCATCGTGGTGGCGGTCGCGATCCTCTGACGGCAGCCGCCTAGCGGGAATCGCTATCCCGCAGGCTCTTTGGCGGCACGGTCGCCGCGGTGAGCGTGTCCGCATCGATGGTCTGGGGGCGGTAGGGCAGCGTCGGCAGGCGCGCCGACATCGTTGCGACGGGGTCGTCGCAGGTTTCGGTCAGCCCGCAAAGAAATGCCCATTCATGTTCGTCGCTACCGAAATACAGGACGGTGGGGAAGGTTTCGTGGAACCGCCGCCACGACGCGTGCAACGATTCGTTGCGCCACACCGTAGGACAGCCGGCCTGAGCGACGACCACCCGGCCGATACTCGCGCAGCGTCGCAGGAAGTCGGTGCCGTAGAGCCGGTTGTGCTGGACCGCCTCGGTGCGCTCGTCGGGAAGATCGATCACCACGACGTCGTACTGCGTGGTAGCGCGGTCCACGAATTCCCAACCGTCGCAATAGTGCATGGCAACCGGCCCGGAACCTGTTTCCGCCCTTAGTAGTTCGTCCACCGTGTAGCCGTAGGGCAGGTGTCGCGCGCACAGCCGCACGGCCTCGCGATCGATGTCGACGTGATCGACGTGGGCCGCCCCCGCCGATACCGCCTGCTGGCTGACCACGCCCTCGCCCGAGCCGATGACGAGCACCCGCTCGATCTGGCCGGCCAGCAGCAGCGCCGGTACCAGTAGCGCCTCGTGATAGATGAGCTGACTGAACTCGGTGCTTTGACGTTCGCCGTCGCTGAACAACGACACGCCCTGCCGGGTGCGGCCGATCACCAGGTTCTGGAATTCGGTGTCGACGTCGCAGATGACCTCGGCGAGGTCCCAGATTCGGGTCAGTCCCGGCGCCAGGGGTTCGGCGACCTCCCATCGGTTGTCGGAAGGCTCATCGAAATATGTTGGCAACGACGGGAATCCATTGAACTGAACCGACGAATAGCTCGCGGTGTACGCGCCGGTGTCGGCGATCTCGACCCGGTCGCCGGGACTCAGGGTGACCGGAAGCGGATAGCTCTGATAGAGCACGTCGTCGCCGTCGCAGGTCGGACCCGCGATTACCGCGTCGGCGAACGGATCACCATCACGGTCGGTCCGCAGGCGGTACCGGATGTACTCGTTTTCGGTCTCGGCGAGACCGCCGTAGCGGCCGATGTCGAGGTACACCCAGCGCCGGGCGTCGGTGCCCGTACGCACCGCCACCACCTCGCAGCTGATCGTGCCCGCCGAACCCGCGATCGCCCGCCCGGGCTCGATAGCCAGCTGCGGCGGGTTCGTGCCGAAGTGGCGGGCCAGTGCCGCGTGGATGGCCTCGGCGATGACGTCGAGATGCGGTGCGCCGACCGCGTACGCCAGCGGATAACCGCCCCCGATGTTGATCGTGCCGATTTCTCCCAGTCCATCGAAAACTGCTGCAGCACAACGTATTCCCAGCTCCCATGCCGATGGGTCGAGTTGCTGTGACCCGACGTGAAAACACACGCCTTCGGGGCGAAGTCCCCGCCGCGCGGCCCGGTGCAGCAATTCGGCGGCGGCATCGGCAGCGCAGCCGAACTTGTGACCGAACGGGGTCACCGACGACGGAAAGTCCGGCGCGATACGGCATTCCACCGCCGCTGCGGGCGCGCGTTCGGCGATGGCGTCGAGTCCTTGTTCGGTGTCGAACGCGAACCGCCGCACCCCGCGCGCATGTGCCTGGGCGATGTCGGCGGGCTTCTTGACGGGATTCCCGAACGTCAGCAGGCTGCCGTCGATCCCGGCCGAGGCGCACGTGTCGATCTCGCCGACCGATGCGACGTCGAATGCGCAGCCCTGGGCGGCCAGCAGGCGCAGGATCGGCTCGGCGGGGTTCGCCTTGACCGCATAGCGGATTTGCGCCTGGGGAAACGCGGCGCGCATCGCCTTGAAGTTCTCGCGCACCCGACCCAGATCGATGCTCAGATACGGCGTCTCGGGCACAGGTCGCAGACTAGTACGCGGGTCGGCGCCGTGTGCGGGACCCGGAGTCAGGCGTCCGGATGTGTCGGCAGCGTGAAGTGTTCCGGCGGGACGGCCGGGGCGCTGGGCGCTTGTCCCGAGAGCTGTGTGGTGATCCCGTCGAGGATCTGGTTGACGTCGCCGGTGAGACGGTTGTAGTTCAGCGTGCCATGCTGGAAGTTCTGCGTGATCTGCAGCGGCTCTTGGATTTCGGCGCTGGTCGGCAAGCCGAGCGGGCCGCGCTCGTAGCTCTGCGAGGCCCAGGCGTCATAGATCGCGCCGGTGACGGGTTGTGCTCCGGTCGCCGGCGACCAGTACATCGCGCCCCTGGCGAAGGTGGAGTAGCGGGCGTCGCCTTCGGCGTTGTCCTCCGGCGAGGTGGGCGCGCCCAGCACACTGTTCATCCCGCCCAGCTCCAGCCAGTGCTGGTAGATCGCGCCGCCCTGCAGCGCCTTGATCAATTCCTCCGGTGGGTCGTTGAAATGGGATGCGATATCCCGGATTTCGTCCATCAGTGCGTAGGCGGCGTTACCGGGGCAGTCGGTGTTGCCGACGTCGCGGTGGGTGAAGATAGTCGGCAGCGTCGCCACGGCGCCGGCCGGATACGTGGTGTAGTGGCTGCCCGCGGACTCCAATGTCACCGTGCCCTTGGGGTCGACCCCGTCCAGGCCGAGGCGCCAGCCCAGCAGCCGGCCGACCGAGCGAAGCTGCAGCGGGGTCGGCGGGACGTCGTCGAAGTTGCCAATCATCGCGACACCCCAGGTGTTGCGGTTGAAGCCGCCGGTGTGGAAGCCCTCGACGGCCTTGGTGAGACCGCCGGCGCTGCCTTCGAACACCTGGCCGTACTTGTCGACCAGCGCGTTGTAGGCGATGTCGCACCAGCCCAACGTCTTGCTGTGGTAGGTGTAAATGGCCTTGACGATGCCCGCCGATTCGAGCGGCGAGTAGTCATTGCTGCCCGCGGTGTGATGGATGACGGCCGCGCGAATCCCGTTGTCGTACTGGGGACTACCGCATCGCAGTGACTCGTCGGCGCCCCATTCCTGTCGGCTGATGATGGGCGGCGCCTGGCCGGGCATCACGACTCCGGCCGGCGGCGTCCACTGAGTCTTGGCCGGTGCCTGCGGCGGGGAGATGAGGATCGCGGAGATGTTCTGCCCGAACGGTTGTTCCCGCGACGCGGGCCGGTAGCCGAGATCGTTGACCGGTGCGGCGGTTGGAGCCGCCACGGTTACCGCGGCGTCGAGCGGGCGGGTGACCGCGATCTGCACGGTCGTCGTGGTGCCGACGAACACCGGATCGGTGCTGCGGGGTCCCTCGGTCGGTCCGGGCGGCGGGGCCGACTCGCCGGCCGCTGGGCCGTTGTCCGGCGCCGCGGTCTCGTACTCGGTCTGATACCAGGGCCCCCACGAACCGTCGGGGTGCTTAGCCCGCACCCGAGTGGAGGTGCCGGCCAGGTCGCCGGTGAGTGCGACCAGAGAAAACGGCGTGTCCTGGGTGACTTCGCGAACCGTGACGCCGCCGCCGAGTCCGACCAGCGGCTGCTCGGCGAGCTTGGTGTCGTGAGTCGGCCGAGCGGCGGCGGAGGTGCCGTGGTCGCGGGTCAGGTCCGCGACCGCCGAGACCAGGACAACCGTCGCCGCGATGGCCGTAAGCAACATCGTTGGCGGACGGTGACGAGACAACACCAGCTGATGTTACGTGTGTTTCTGATGTTATTAATGAGGCGACACGTTTTCCGCGTGTCAAACCGGTCCTGAACTGTTCGACGGCACCGCAGAGGATTGGTGACTCTGCGGTGCCGTCAGGTGACAGGACCCCCGAAGCTCTAGACGGGAGGCAGCGCCGGAGGAAGCGCCGCAGCCGCGCCCGGCAGGGCGCCAGCGGCACCCGGCAGCGCACCGGCCACACCCGGCAGCGCACCCGCGGCACCCGGCAGGGCGCCAGCGGCACCCGGCAGGGCACCGGCCACGCCCGGCAAGGCGCCAGCCGCACCCGGCAAGGCGCCAGCCGCACCCGGCAGCGCACCGGCCGCGCCGCCCTGAGCCTGCATGATGGCCGGCATCACCAGGCCCTTGAGCAGGTCGATGGCCTGACCCGCACCGAGCTGGTTAGCGGCTTGCATCACGTCGTTGACGAGGCCACCGCCGCCGCTGCTGCCGGTGCTGGCACCGCCGATCGGCGAACCGCCACCCAGCGTCGACGGGTCACCCAGGATCGGGTAGGTGCCGTCCGCGCCCGGGTCCATCGGGGCGCTGATCGGCACCTCGTTGGGAGCGCCCAGGCCACCGGGAGTCAATCCGGCCGGGCTGGTCAGCCCGGGGTTGGCCAGCGCCGGGTTGAGCCCCGCGCCTGGCATGGTGGGCATACCGGGAGTGGTCGGCGTGCCGGGCACACCGGGCGTCAGCGCACCGGGCGCGGCACCCGGTGTCAGACCCGGGCTGGTGAGACCGGGCGTCAGGCCAGGGCTCGTCAGGCCGGGGCTAGTCAATCCAGGACTCAGACCCGGACTCGTCAGGCCCGGAGTGCCCAGGCCAGGACTGGTGAGGCCGGGGCTGGTCAGACCGGTGGTCCCGAGGCCCGGAGTGCCCAGGCCCGGGCTGGTCAGCCCAGTGGTCCCGAGGCCCGTCGTCCCGGTGCCGCCACCGCCCAAGGCGGGAATCGGCGGCAGGTTGACCCCGAACTGGGACAGACCCTGAGTCAGCGCGCCCACCAGCTCGCCGGGCAGGTCGGTCATGACCGCTGCCTGCTTGAAATCGTGGTGCTCGACCGGCTTACCGCTGGCGGTCGATTCGTAAACAAGGAAGTAAGCGCATGGACTCGCCACTGCCAGGGCGGCGACCGCGCTCATGGCTGTCGAGAGCTTGCGACGGCGTCGATTCGGCACGGAAGTCTCCTCAATTCATCGGTTGTGTCGGAAGATCCCGCCGGTCCGTATCCGGTGGGAACCACACAGATTCGATGGTACGAGTGAGAAAGCTGTTACTAGAGTGGCGATATTGAATCGTGAGGTATTTGCGACCCTGGGCGTTACGTGCGATTCGGGTCACTGCAAACCAGTCTTCACGTGCTCGAATCCCACCGTGTCAGCCTCGCCAACTGGGGTAGCGCCCGCCGGGTCGGATACCCTAAGCAACCGATGACCGCTCGTTTTGACCTCCTCATCGTCGGATCCGGATTCTTCGGCCTCACCATCGCCGAACGCGTGGCCACCCAACTCGGAAAGCGTGTGCTCGTCGTCGAGAGACGCCCGCACATCGGTGGCAACGCCTACTCGGAAGCGGAGCCGCAGACTGGGATCGAGGTCCACAAGTACGGCGCCCACCTGTTCCACACCTCGAACAAGAGGGTCTGGGATTACGTGCGCCAGTTCACCGAATTCACCAACTACCAGCACCGTGTGTTCGCGATGCACAACGGGCAGGCCTACCAGTTCCCGATGGGGCTGGGCCTGGTGTCGCAGTTCTTCGGCAAGTACTTCACTCCGGAGCAGGCCCGGCAGCTGATCGCCGAGCAGGCCGCCGAGATCGACACCGCCGACGCGCAGAACCTCGAGGAAAAGGCCATCTCGCTGATCGGCCGGCCGCTGTACGAGGCCTTCGTCAAGGGCTACACCGCCAAGCAGTGGCAGACCGACCCGAGGGAACTGCCCGCGGCCAACATCACCCGGTTGCCGGTGCGCTACACCTTCGACAACCGCTACTTCAACGACACCTACGAGGGCCTGCCGCTGGACGGTTACACCGCCTGGCTGGAGAACATGGCCGCCGACGAGCGAATCGAGGTCCGCACGCACACCGACTGGTTCGACGTCCGCGACCAACTGCGCGCCGAGAGTCCCGACGCCCCGGTCGTCTACACCGGCCCGCTGGATCGCTACTTCGACTACGCCGAAGGCCGGCTCGGCTGGCGCACCCTGGACTTCGAACTCGAGGTGCTGCCCGTCGGCGACTTCCAGGGCACCCCGGTGATGAACTACAACGATCCCGACGTCCCCTACACCCGCATCCACGAGTTCCGTCACTTCCACGTCGAGCGCGACTACCCGACCGACAAGACGGTGATCATGCGGGAGTACTCCCGGTTCGCCGCCGACGACGACGAGCCCTACTATCCGATTAATACCGAGGCCGACCGCGCCCTGTTGGCCGCCTACCGGGGGAGGGCGAAGTCCGAGACCGCCTCGTCGAAGGTACTTTTCGGCGGCCGGCTGGGCACCTATCAGTATCTGGATATGCACATGGCGATTGCCAGCGCACTGAACATGTACGACAACATCCTCGCGCCGCACCTGCGCGACGGAACCCCGTTGACCGAAGAGGAAGGCGCGCGCCCGTGACCGCCGTGAGCTTGCTGTCCCGAATCATCCTGCCGCGTCCGGGGGAACCGCTCGACGTCCGCAAGCTGTACCTCGAGGAGTCGACCACCAACGCGCGGCGCGCGCACGCGACCAGCCGCACCTCGCTGGAGATCGGCAAGGAGTCCGAGGTCTCTTTCGCCACGTATTTCAACGCCTTCCCGGCGAGCTACTGGCGCCGTTGGTCCATCTGTACGTCGGTGGTGCTGCGGGTGGAGCTGACCGGAACCGGACGCGTCGACGTGTATCGCACCAAGGCCACCGGGGTGCGGATCTCGGTGGAGGGCCGCCAATTCGTCGGGACCGAGGAGCAGCCGGCCGTCGTCGAGATCGAGGTGTCGCTGAAGTCCTTCGAGGACGGCGGCTGGATCTGGTTCGACATCACCACCGACACCGCGGTCAACTTGGTCAACGGCGGCTGGTACGCAACCGAACCGGCTCCGGGCACGGCCAACATCGCCGTGGGCATCCCGACGTTCAACCGCCCTGCCGACTGCGTCAACGCGCTCGCCGATCTCACTGCAGACCCGTTGGTGGACAAGGTAATCGGCGCGGTGATCGTCCCGGATCAGGGCACCCGCAAGGTGCGCGATCATCCGGACTTCGCAGCGGCCGCAGCGGGTCTGGGCAACCGGCTCTCGATCCACAACCAGCCCAACCTCGGCGGGTCCGGTGGCTACAGCCGGGTGATGTACGAGGCACTGAAAAACACTGACTGCCAACAGATTCTGTTCATGGACGACGACATCCGCATCGAGCCGGACACGATCCTGCGGGTGCTCGCGATGAACCGCTTCGCCAAGACGCCGATGCTGATCGGCGGTCAGATGCTCAACCTGCAGGAGCCGTCGCACCTGCACATCATGGGTGAGGTCGTCAACCCGGCCAACTTCATGTGGACCGCCGCGCCGCACGCCGAGTACGACCACAATTTCGCCGAATTCCCGTTGAACGACCAGAACGATCGCAGCGCGCTGCTGCACCGGCGCATCGATGTCGACTTCAACGGCTGGTGGACGTGCATGATCCCGCGCCAGGTCGCCGAGGAGCTGGGGCAGCCGCTGCCGCTGTTCATCAAATGGGACGACGCGGAGTACGGCCTACGCGCAGGCGAGCACGGCTACCCGACCGTCACGCTGCCCGGCGCCGCGATCTGGCACATGGCCTGGAGCGACAAGGACGACGCGATCGACTGGCAGGCCTACTTCCACCTGCGCAACCGGCTGGTGGTCGCGGCGCTGCACTGGGACGGCGAGGTCCGCGGCCTGGTGCGCAGTCACCTCAAGGCGACACTGAAACACCTTGCCTGCCTTGAATATTCGACCGTCGTGATCCAGAACCGGGCCATCGACGACTTCCTGGCCGGCCCGGAGCACATCTTCTCGATCCTGGAATCGGGGCTGCCGGAAGTGCATCGGCTGCGCAAGGAGTACCCGGACGCGGTCGTGCTGCCGGCCGCCAGCGAACTGCCCGCGCCGCAGCACAAGACCAAGGCGATGAAGCCGCCGGTGAACCCGGTGTCGATCAGCTACCGGCTGGCCCGCGGGATTCTGCACAACCTCAAGACCGCCGACCCGGAAAGCCACCGGCGCCCGGAGTTCAACGTGCCGACCCAGGACGCGCGCTGGTTTCGGCTGTGCACCGTCGACGGCGTCACGGTCACCACCGCCGATGGATGCGGTGTGGTCTACCGGCAGCGTGATCGGCGCAAGATGTTCACCCTGCTGATGCAGTCGCTGCGCCGCCAGCGCCAGCTGCTGAGCCGGTTCGACGAGATGCGCCGGGTGTACCGCGGCGCGCTGCCCGTGCTGTCCAGCACGCAGAAGTGGGAAACCGTGCTGTTGTCGGAAACAAGCCATGCCTGAAACGGCGCCGCGCGGCGAAGTGGCCGCGATGGTCGCCGTTCAGTCGGCACTGGCCGGGCGCCCCGGGGTGTTGGCCACCGCGCGCGGAATGTCGCACTTCGGGGAGCACAGCGTCGGGTGGCTGATCGTCGAACTGCTGGGCGCCCTGTTGCGGGAGCGTCGCCGCCGGGAATGGCTGGTGGCCGCGGCCGGCACCTTCGCCGCGCACGCGGCCGCCGTGCTGATCAAGCGGGTGGTGCGGCGCAAACGCCCGCACGATCCGGCAGTGCGGGTCAATGTCGGTACTCCCAGCCAACTCAGCTTCCCGTCCGCGCATGCCACCTCCACGACGGCCGCCGCCATCTTGATGGGCCGGGCCACCGGACTGCCGCTGCCGGTGGTGCTGGTTCCGCCGATGGCGGTGTCGCGGATACTGCTGGGCGTGCACTATCCCAGCGACGTTGCTTTCGGCGTGGCGCTCGGCGCCGCGGTCGCTCGCCTTGCACTCTGGCTCGATAGAAAGTCGAGATAGGTGTGGCCGAGATGAGTGAAGACGTGGTGACCGGACGACCCCCGGCCAACCTGATCACCGGGTTGATCAAGGCCGTGCGCCCGCGCCAATGGGTGAAGAACGTGTTGGTGGTGGCCGCGCCGGTGGCCGCGGCCGGCCGCGGCGTCCGCTACGACTACGCGGAGGTGGCGTCGAAGGTCGGCGTGGCATTCGTGGTGTTTTGCCTGGCGGCTTCGGCGATCTACCTGGTCAACGACGTCCGCGACGTCGAAGCCGACCGGGAGCACCCCACCAAGCGATTCCGGCCGATCGCCGCCGGCGTGGTGCCCGAATGGCTGGCCTACGCGCTGGCCGTGGTGCTCGGTGCGGCCTCGCTGGGCATTTCGTGGTGGCTGACGCCGAACCTCGCGGTCGTGATGGGCATCTATCTCGCGATGCAGCTGGCCTACTGCTTCGGCCTGAAACACCAGGCGGTGATGGACATTTGCATCGTGTCGTCGGCGTATCTGCTGCGGGCCATCGCCGGGGGTGCGGCCACCGACATCCCGTTGTCCCAGTGGTTCTTGCTGACGGCGGCGTTCGCGTCGCTGTTCATGGTGGCGGGCAAGCGCTACGCGGAGTTGCAGCTGGCTGAGCGAACCGGGGCGGCGATCCGCAAATCGCTGGAAAGCTACACCAGCACCTACCTGCGATTCGTCTGGACGCTGTCGGCGACCTCGGTGGTGTTGTGCTACGGGATGTGGGCGTTCGAGCGGGACCGCTATTCGGGGTCCTGGTTCGCGGTCTCGATGGTCCCGTTCACGATCGCGATCCTGCGCTACGCGGTCGACGTCGACGGCGGACTGGCCGGCGAGCCCGAAGACATTGCGCTGCGTGACCGGGTGTTGCAGCTGCTGTTCCTCGCGTGGATCGCAACAGTTGGTGCCGCCGTTGCCTTCGGCTAGCCCGGGTCTGGATGCGCTGAAGCGCTTCAACGGCACTGTGATGCGCCACCGGCCCAGGGTCGGTCGCGGTCGCCGGCCGCCGTTCCCATACGACACCTCGGTCCGGGTCAGCCTGTGGGTGAGCGTGGCGGTGGTCGCCGTGCTGTTCGGCTGGGGAGCCTGGGAGCGGCGCTGGATCGCCGACGACGGACTGATCGTGTTGCGCACGGTACGCAACCTGTTGGCCGGCAACGGGCCGGTTTTCAACCAGGGTGAACGGGTCGAGGCGAACACCTCCACGGCGTGGACCTACCTGATGTACATCGGAAGCTGGGTCGGCGGACCGGTGCGCATGGAGTACGTCGCGCTGGCGCTGGCGCTGACGCTTTCCGTCTCGGGCGTGGTGCTGCTGATGCTGGGCGCCGGTCGGCTCTACGCCCCCAGCCTGCGCGGACGCCGGGCGATCATGCTGCCGGCCGGGGCGCTGATCTACATCGCGTTGCCCCCGGCGCGGGACTTCGCCACCTCGGGGCTGGAGAGCGGGCTGACGCTGGCCTACCTGGGGTTGCTGTGGTGGATGATGGTCCGCTGGGCGCAGCCGTTGCGGAACCGGCCCGATAACGACGTGTTCCTCGGGGTGCTGGCCTTCGTCGCGGGGTTCAGCGTGCTGGTGCGTCCCGAGCTGGCGCTGATGGGCGGCCTGGCTCTGATCATGATGCTGATCGCGGCCCGGACCTGGCGCCGGCGGGTGCTGATTGTCGTCGCCGGCGGGTTCCTTCCGGTGGCCTACCAGATCTTCCGGATGGGCTACTACGGCTTGCTGGTGCCCGGGACCGCTTTGGCCAAGGACGCCGCTGGTGACAAGTGGTCCCAGGGCATGATCTACCTGTCGAACTTCAGCTCGCCCTACGCCGTCTGGCTGCCGGTGCTGCTGCTGGTGCCGCTGGGGCTGCTGCTGATGATGGCGCGGCGGCGGCCGTCGTTCTTGCGCCCGATGCTCGCGCCCAACTACGGCCGGGTGGCGCGGGCCGTGCAAAGCCCGCCGGCGGTGGTGGCCTTCGTCCTCGTGAGCGGGTTGCTGCAGGCCCTCTACTGGACTCGGCAGGGCGGCGATTTCATGCACGCGCGAGTGCTGCTGGCGCCGTTATTTTGTTTGCTGGCCCCGGTCGCCGTGATCCCCGTGCTGATCCCCGACGGGCAGGACTACTCACGCGAAACGGGCTACTGGCTGTCCGGTGCCGCCAGCCTGCTGTGGCTGGGTATCGCGGGCTGGTCGCTGTGGGCAGCAAACTCGCCGGGGATGGGTTACGACGCCACCCACGTCACCTACACCGGCATCGTCGACGAGCGCCGCTTCTATGCCCAGGCGACCGGACACGCGCACCCGCTGACCGCCGCCGATTACCTCGATTACCCGAGGATGGCGGCGGTGCTGGCGGCCCTGGACAACACCCCGGACGGGGCGTTGTTGTTGCCGTCGGGCAACTACATACAGTGGGATATCGTGCCCCAGGCACAGCAGCCGCCGCCGGCCCCGGGAAGCCCCCCCGACAGCAAACCGCCGCAAAAGCCGCAACACGCAGTGTTTTTCACCAACCTGGGCATGCTGGGCATGAACGTCGGGCTCGATGTCCGGGTGATCGACCAGATCGGGTTGGCGAACCCGCTGGCTCAGCACACCCAGCGCCTGGCGCACGGCCGGATCGGGCATGACAAGAACCTCTTCCCGGACTGGGTGATCGCCGACGGCCCGTGGGTGAAGGTGTATCCGGGCATTCCGGGCTATCTGGACGCGAATTGGGTCGCCCAGGCGGTGGTGGCGCTGCAGTGCCCGGAGACCAAGGCGGTGCTGGCGTCGGTGCGCGCCCCGATGTCGGTGCACCGGTTCGTCTCAAACTTCTTGCACTCCTTCGAATTCACCGCTTACCGGATCGACCGCGTCCCGCTCTACGAACTCGCCAGGTGTGGCCTGCCGGTGCCGGATCCGAGTCCACCGCCCCCCCGCGAGTGAATATTGCGTGGATAAATCTCACAGATCGCGAACCCATCACAATTTTCCGTGCGCGTACACGCACAGCAAATTCACATTTGCACCGTCACCAGTGGGCGTCCACCGTCCGGCACATGCGGAAACGCCGATTTCGGCCGTCCGGTGCCGCGCGAAAACGCCAAGAAATCGGCCTCGCATGACGGTTTGCGGAACGTCCTCGATGAGAGCCCGTGGGGGTTCGTGTGGTTCACTAAGCCAGTACTGCCGCGCCCGTTGCGCATGCAGTCCGAACCAATCACCGACGCGCCCTGATGACGGATGCGCCGAAAAGATGAGGAAGCAAGAATGACGCTTGTTGACAGGTTTCGCGGCGCCGTGGCTCGGATGCCACGTCGGCTCGTGGTGGGTGCCGCGGGGGCGGCTCTGCTCTCGGGTCTGATCGGCGTCGTGGGGGGCCCGGCCACCGCTGGGGCGTTCTCGCGCCCCGGTCTGCCGGTGGAGTACCTGCAGGTTCCGTCGGCCGCAATGGGCCGCGACATCAAGGTTCAGTTCCAGAGCGGTGGCGCCAACGCGCCCGCGCTGTACCTGCTGGACGGTATGCGCGCCCAGGACGACTTCAACGGCTGGGACATCAACACCCCCGCGTTCGAGTGGTACAACCAGTCCGGCATCGCGACCGTGATGCCGGTCGGTGGCCAGTCCAGCTTCTACTCCGACTGGTATGCGCCCGCCTGCGGTAAGGCCGGCTGCACCACCTACAAGTGGGAGACCTTCCTGACCAGCGAGCTGCCGCAGTACCTGTCGGCCAACAAGCAGGTCAAGCCGAACGGCAGCGCGGCTGTCGGTCTGTCGATGGCCGGCTCGTCGGCGCTGATCCTGGCGGCGTACCACCCCGACCAGTTCGTCTACGCCGGCTCGCTGTCGGCGCTGCTGGACCCGTCCCAGGGCATGGGGCCGACCCTGATCGGCCTGGCCATGGGTGACGCCGGCGGTTACAAGACCAAGGACATGTGGGGGCCGTCCAGCGACCCGGCGTGGCAGCGCAACGACCCGTCGCTGCAGGTTGCCCGGCTGGTCTCGAACAACACCCGGATCTGGATCTACTGCGGTAACGGCAAGCCGTCCGACCTCGGTGGCGACAACCTGCCCGCCAAGTTCCTGGAGGGCTTCGTGCGGACCAGCAACCTGAAGTTCCAGGACGCCTACAACGCGGCCGGCGGCCACAACGCGGTGTTCAACTTCGACGCCAACGGCACCCACGACTGGCCCTACTGGGGCGCGCAGCTGCAGGCGATGAAGCCTGACCTGCAGTCGGTCCTGGGCGCCACCCCGGGCGCAGGTCCGGCCACGGCGGCACCCGCAACCGCGCCGAGCCAGGGCACCTAAACGCTGTAGAGCACGCGATTAGCGGCGGAAACCCTTCGGGTTTCCGCCGTTATTCGTTCTGCGGTGTGACTTGTTTCACTACCCTGCGGATCGGCTGCACTTCGGCCCTGGTTACTGTGCAAACACAGCGACTACACGATGGAGGGCGGACATGGGTAGCGTGCGGGGTCTGGCAATGCTGCTGCGGGTGCTTTGCGTTGCCGCGCTGACACTCGGATTCGGCGGTGTGGCGGCAGGAATCACCGGCAAGGCCACAGCGGCGCCCTACGAGACGTTGATGGTGCCGTCCGGCGCCATGGGCCGTGATATCCCGGTCGCCTTCCTCGGTGGTGGTCCGCACGCGGTGTATCTGCTGGACGCCTTCAACGCTGCGCCCGACGTCAGCAACTGGGTGACCGCGGGCAACGCGATGGGCACCCTGGCCGGCAAGGGGGTCTCCGTGGTCGCGCCCGCCGGCGGCGCCTGGAGCATGTACACGAACTGGGAGCAGGACGGCAGTAAGCAGTGGGACACCTTCCTGTCCGCCGAGCTGCCCGACTGGCTGGCCGCCAACAAGGGCCTGGCACCGGGCGGGCACGCCGCCGTGGGCGCGTCCCAGGGTGGCTACGCCGCGATGGCACTGGCCGCCTTCCACCCCGACCGCTTCGGCTTCGCCGGCTCGCTGTCCGGATTCCTGTACCCGTCGAACACCACCACCAACGGTTCGATCCTGGCGGGCCTGCAGCAATTCGGCGGCGTGGACGGCAACGGCATGTGGGGCGCGCCGCAGCTGGGCCGGTGGAAGTGGCACGACCCCTACGTGCACGCGGCGCTGCTGGCGCAGAACAACACCCGGGTGTGGGTCTGGAGCCCGACGAACATGGGCGGCGATGCGGCCGCGATGATCGGGCAGGCCGGCGAGGCGATGGGTAACAGCCGCATGTTCTACCAGCAGTACCGCAGCGTCGGCGGCCACAACGGCCACTTCGACTTCCCGGGCGGCGGCGACAACGGCTGGGGTTCGTGGTCCGGGCAGCTGGGCGCCATGTCGGGCGACATCGTGGGAGCCATCCGCTAGCCACGCGGGCCCGCTGGCAGGACGGACGGCGCCACGCGCCGAGCCGGTACCGTGTATTGAGCAGCAGAGGGCGGGGTGGCCGCTTGCCTGGTAAACAAGCTGCGACCTACCGACTCTGCTAGCAGGAGAACATGACCTCGAATGCCCAGCGGCTGCGCAAGCGCCGCCGAATTCTCGCCTGGGTAGCCGCGCTGTCCATGGCCGTCGTCGTGCTGTTGGTCATCGTGGCCGTCGTGACGATGCTGCGCAGTACCGAGGCGCCGCCCAGCGCGGTTCCGCCCGGCATCCTGCCGCCTTCCTCGACCACGACACATCCGCACAAGCCGCGGCCGGCTTCCCAGGATGCTTCCTGCCCGGACGTGCAGATGATCGTCGTTCCGGGCACCTGGGAGTCGTCGCCGACCGACGATCCGCTCAACCCGATGCAGTTCCCAAATGCGTTGCTGCACCAAGACACTGTGGCGATCGGCCAGCAGTTCCCGCCGTCGCGGTTGCAGATCTTCACCGTCCCCTACACGGCTCAGTTCAACAACCCGCTGGGCGGCGTCAAGCAGATGTCGTACAACGACAGCCGGGCCGAAGGCACCCGCGCGATGATCCAAGCGCTGACCGACATGAACAACAAGTGCCCGCTGACCAGCTACGTGCTGGTCGGCTTCTCGCAGGGCGCGGTGATCGCCGGTGACATCGCCAGCGATATCGGCAACGGCCGCGGCCCCGTCGACGACGACCTGGTGTTGGGTGTGACGTTGATCGCCGACGGTCGTCGCCAGCAGGGCGTGGGTAACGACATCGGGCCGAACCCGCCGGGCCAGGGTGCGGAGGTCACCCTGCACGAGGTGCCGATGTTGTCCGGGCTGGGTTTGACGATGACGGGCCCCCGGCCCGGCGGCTTCGGCGACCTCAACAGCAAGACCAACGAGATCTGCGCGGCCGGCGACCTGATCTGTGCGGCCCCGGACGAGGCGTTCAGCGTCGCGAACCTGCCGAATACGCTCAACACGCTGGCCGGCGGGGCG
Source organism: Mycobacterium sp. 050128 (assembly GCF_036409155.1). NCBI lineage: Bacteria > Bacillati > Actinomycetota > Actinomycetes > Mycobacteriales > Mycobacteriaceae > Mycobacterium > Mycobacterium sp. 050128. Next base: position 1,697,892 of record NZ_JAZGLW010000001.1, read on the forward strand.
GGCCAGCCGGTGCACGCGATGTACGCCACCCCCCAGTTCTGGAATCTGGACGGCGCCACCTCCACGGATTGGACATTGAACTGGGCGCGTAATCTCATCGAAAACGCGCCACACCCCAAGCACGGGTAGCCGCCCGGGTGGCCTTGAACATTGCCAAGACGATGCCGGCGAGCTGGGCAAGGGGACACAGCAGCCAGGTGGGCGGTACCGAGGGCAATCGGCGGTACCTTGAGATTTGGTCTGCCGCGCGCTGCCGCCTAACATTAAGAGAAAACTAAGAGCAATAAGAGTTTGGCGGTTCCCGACCGGGTGGAAGCTCGGCCGGACCGGCGCAAGTTTGCGCCGTGCACGAGGCCGGCCCGCGCGCAGGGGACGCAGAGGACATTGTCGGCCAAGGCCGACACCAGGACCGCCGGAATAGCTAACCGGCGAGTGTGTAACAGGAGAGGGCGGCATGGCGTACCACAACCCGTTCATCGTGAACGGACGAATCAAGTTCCCGGATAACACGAACCTGGTTCGGCATGTCGAGAAGTGGGCGAAGGTGCGCGGCGACAGGCTGGCCTACCGCTTCGTGGACTACTCGACCGAACGCGACGGTGTCTACCGCGACATCGTGTGGCGCGACTTCAGCGCCCGCAACCGCGCCGTGGGCGCACGTCTACAGCAGGTCACCGAGCCCGGCGACCGGATCGCGATCCTGTGCCCGCAGAACCTGAACTACCTCATTGCCTTCTTCGGCGCGCTGTATGCGGGCCGAATCGCGGTGCCGTTGTTCGACCCCGCCGAGCCGGGCCACGTCGGCCGTCTGCACGCCGTGCTCGACGACTGCTCGCCTTCGACGATCCTGACCACGACGGAGGCCGCCGAAGGCGTCCGCAAGTTCATCCGGGCCCGGGCGGCCAAGGAGCGGCCGCGCGTGATCGCCGTCGACGCGGTGCCCGACGAGGTCGCCGCTACCTGGATCGAGCCGGACGCGGACGAGAACACGATCGCCTACCTGCAGTACACCTCCGGGTCCACCCGCACCCCGACCGGCGTGCAGATCACCCACCTGAACCTGCCCACCAACGTGCTGCAGGTGCTCAACGGCCTGGAAGGCAAGGACGGCGACCGCGGCCTGTCCTGGCTGCCGTTCTTCCACGACATGGGTCTGATCACCGCGCTGCTGTCGCCGGTGCTCGGCCACCACTTCACGTTCATGACCCCGGCCGCCTTCGTGCGCCGGCCCGGCCGCTGGATCCGGGAGATGGCGCGCAAGCCCGACGACGGCCCGGACTGCGAGGTGTTCACCGTGGCGCCGAACTTCGCGTTCGAGCACGCCGCCGTGCGCGGCGTCCCCAAGGAGGGTGAGCCGCCGCTGGACCTGAGCAATGTCAAGGGCATCCTCAACGGCAGCGAGCCGGTGTCCCCGGCGTCGATGCGCAAGTTCTACGAGGCGTTCGAGCCTTACGGTCTGCGCAAGACCGCGATCAAGCCGTCCTACGGTTTGGCCGAGGCGACGCTGTTCGTGTCCACCACGCCGATGGACGAGGCACCCACCGTCATCCACGTCGACCGCGACGAGCTGAACAAGCAGCGCTTCGTCGAGGTGGCCGCGGACTCGCCGAAGGCCGTCGCGCAGGTGTCGGCCGGCGTCATCGGCGTCGACGAATGGGCCGTCATCGTCGATCCCGACACCGCCAGCGAGCTGCCGGACGGCCAGATCGGCGAGATCTGGTTGCACGGCAAGAACCTGGGCACCGGCTACTGGGGCAAGGAAGCCGAGAGCACCGAGATCTTCCGCAACATCCTCAAGTCGCGGATCAGCGAGTCCCACGCCGAGGGCGCCGACGACGAGGGGCTGTGGGTGCGCACCGGCGACTACGGCACCTACTTCAACGGCCACCTCTATATAGCGGGCCGCATCAAGGACCTGGTCATCATCGACGGCCGCAACCACTACCCGCAGGACCTCGAGTATTCGGCGCAGGAGGCCAGCAAGGCGCTGCGCACCGGATACGTCGCCGCCTTCTCGGTGCCGGCCAACGAACTGCCGCAGGAAGTTTTCGACAACCCGCACACCGGGCTCAAGTTCGACCCCGACGACACCTCCGAGCAGCTGGTGATCGTGGCCGAGCGCGCTGCGGGCTCACACAAACTGGACTACCAGCCCATCGCCGACGACATCCGGGCGGCCATCGCCGTCCGGCACGGGGTCACCGTCCGTGACCTGCTGCTGGTGCAGTCCGGAACGATTCCGCGTACCTCCAGCGGCAAGATCGGGCACCGTGCCTGCCGTGCCGCCTACCTCGACGGCAGTCTGCGCAGCGGCATCGGGTCCCCCGACGCTTTTGCCAGTGCCACAGACTGAAATCAGGAACCATGGCTGACACAGAACCTGACCTGCCGGACACCTCTGACAACGTGGCCGCCGATGGTCCGGGCGGGGACGCACCCGCCAAGAAGACCGACATGACGGTCCCCGAGATGCGCCAATGGCTGCGCAACTGGGTGGGCCGGGCGGTCGGGCAGTCACCCGACGCGATCGACGAGTCGGTCCCGATGGTGGAACTGGGTCTGTCCTCGCGCGACGCGGTGGCAATGGCCGCCGACATCGAGGACCTGACCGGCGTCACACTGTCGGTGGCAGTCGCCTTCCAGCACCCGACCATCGAATCGCTGGCCACCCGCATCATCGAGGGCGAACCGGAGCGGCCCGACGACGACCTCGGTGAAATCGACTGGACCCGGACCGGGCCGGCCGAACGCGTCGACATCGCGATCGTGGGCCTGTCCACCCGACTGCCCGGCGACATGAACACCCCGGACGAAACCTGGCAGGCCCTGATGGAGGGCCGCGACGCCATCACCGATCTGCCCGAGGGCCGCTGGTCGGAGTTCCTGGAAGAGCCGCGCATCGCCGCAATGGTCGCCAAGGCCCGCACCCGCGGCGGCTACCTGAAGGACGTCAAGGGATTCGACTCCGAATTCTTCGCGATCGCCAAGACCGAGGCCGACAACATCGACCCGCAGCAGCGGCTGGCGCTGGAGCTGACCTGGGAGGCTCTCGAGCACGCCCGCATTCCGGCGTCGAGCCTGCGCGGCGAGGCCGTCGGCGTGTACGTCGGCTTCTCCAACCACGACTACCAGTTCCTGGCGGTGTCCGACCCGACCGTCGCGCACCCGTACGCGATCACCGGTACCGCGAACTCGATCATCGCCAACCGGGTGTCCTACTTCTACGACTTCCGCGGTCCCTCGGTGGCGATGGACACCGCCTGCTCGAGTTCGCTGGTGGCCACGCATCAGGCGGTGCAGGCGCTGCGCAACGGCGAATGCGACGTCGCGCTCGCCGGCGGGGTCAACGCACTGCTCACCCCGCTGGCCACGCTCGGCTTCGACGAGATCGGCGCGGTGCTGTCTCCCGACGGCCGGATCAAGTCGTTCTCCTCGGACGCCGACGGCTACACCCGCTCCGAGGGTGGCGGCATGTTCGTGCTCAAGCGGGTCGACGACGCGCGCCGCGACGGCGACCAGATCCTGGCCGTCATCGCCGGCAGCGCGATCAACCATGACGGCCGGTCCAACGGCCTGATCGCCCCCAACCAGGACGCCCAGGCCGAGGTGCTGCGTCGGGCGTACAAGGATGCCGGCATCGATCCGCGCAACGTCGACTACATCGAGGCGCACGGCACCGGCACCGTCCTGGGTGACCCGATCGAGGCCGAGGCGCTGGGCCGGGTGGTCGGCCGAGGTCGTTCCGCCGACCGTCCCGCGCTGCTGGGCGCGATCAAAACCAATGTGGGACACCTGGAGTCGGCCGCCGGCGCGGCCAGTTTGGCCAAGGTCGTGTTGTCGTTGCAGCACGACAAGCTGCCGCCGTCGATCAACTTCGCCGGGCCGAGCCCGTACATCGACTTCGACGGCATGCACCTGAAATTCGTTGACACCGCGACCGATTGGCCGCGCTATGGCGGGTACGCGCTCGCCGGGGTGTCGAGCTTCGGCTTCGGTGGGGCCAACTCGCACGTGGTCGTCCGCGAGGTGCTGCCGAGTGATGTCGTCGAACGCGAACCCGCACCCGCCCAAGAGGCGACCGCGGCCGCCGAAGGCGATCAGGCCGAGACGTCCACGGGTGAAAGCCATTCGCTGCGGTTCGACGACTTCGGCAACATCATCACCGACGAGTACGAGATCCCGGATTTCGAGCCCGAGCTGCCGGGTGTGACCGACGAGGCGCTGGAGCTCAAGCAAGCCGCGCTGGAAGAGCTTGCCGCTCAACAGGAGTCGGAGCCGACCAAACCGCTGATTCCGCTTGCGGTGTCGGCGTTCCTGACGTCGCGCAAGAAGGCCGCCGCGGCGGAGCTGGCGGACTGGATGGAAAGCCCCGAGGGGCAGGCGTCGTCGCTGGAGTCGATCGGCCGGTCGCTGTCGCGGCGCAACCACGGCCGCTCCCGCGCGGTGGTCCTGGCCCACGACCATGACGAGGCCATCAAGGGCTTGCGCGCGATCGCCGAGGGCAAGCAGCGGCCCAACGTGTTCAGCGTGGACGGGCCGGTGAGCAACGGCCCGGTGTGGGTGCTCGCCGGATTCGGTGCGCAGCACCGCAAGATGGGCAAGAGCCTGTACCTGCGCAACCCGGTGTTCGCCGAGTGGATCGAGAAGGTCGACGCCCTGGTACAGGACGAGCTGGGCTATTCGGTGCTCGAGCTGATCCTCGACGACTCGCAGGACTACGGCATCGAGACCACTCAGGTCACCATCTTCGCGATCCAGATCGCGCTGGGTGAGCTGCTCAAGCATCACGGTGCCAAACCCGCTGCGGTGGTAGGGCAGTCGCTGGGTGAGGCCGCATCGGCCTACTTCGCCGGCGGCCTGTCGCTGCGTGACGCCACCCGGGCGATCTGCTCGCGATCGCACCTGATGGGCGAGGGCGAGTCGATGCTGTTCGGTGAGTTCATCCGGCTGATGGCGCTGGTGGAGTACTCCGCCGACGAGATCAAGACGGTGTTCTCCGACTTCCCCGACCTGGAGGTGTGCGTCTACGCCGCACCGACCCAGACCGTCATCGGCGGCCCGCCCGAGCAGGTGGACGCGATCATCGCCCGCGCGGAATCCGAGGGCAAGTTCGCCCGCAAGTTCCAGACCAAGGGCGCCAGCCACACCTCGCAGATGGACCCGCTGCTCGGCGAGCTGGCCGCGGAGCTGCAGGGCATCAAGCCGATGAGCCCGACGGCCGGGATCTACTCGACCGTGCACGAGGGCAGCTACGTCAAGCCCGGCGCCGACCCGATCCACGACGTCGACTACTGGAAGAAGGGGCTGCGCCACAGCGTCTACTTCACCCACGGCATCCGCAACGCCGTCGACAGCGGGCACACCACGTTCCTGGAGCTGGCGCCCAACCCCGTCGCGCTGATGCAGGTGGGCCTGACCACGGCGGATGCCGGCTTGCACGATGCCCAGCTGATCCCGACGCTGGCCCGCAAGCAGGACGAGGTCGACTCGATCACGTCGACCCTGGCGCAGCTCTACGTCTACGGACACGACCTGGACATCCGGACCATGTTCAGCCCCGCCCAGGGACCGCAGGACTACGCCGACATCCCGCCGACCCGGTTCAAGCGCAAAGTGCATTGGCTGGACGCACACTTCAGCAGCGACGGATCGATCATCATGCCGGGAGCGCACGTCGCGTTGCCGGATGGCCGCCACGTCTGGGAGTTCGCGCCCCGGGGCGAGACGACAGACCTGGCCGCGTTGGTGAGAGCCGCTGCGGCTCAAGTGATTCCGGATGCGCAGATGACGGCGGCCGAGCAGCGCGCGGTGCCGGGCGACGGCGCCCGGCTGGTGACGACGATGACCCGGCATCCCGGCGGTGCGTCGGTGCAGGTGCATGCCCGTATCGACGAATCGTTCACGTTGGTCTACGACGCGCTGGTTGCGCGGGCGGGTGCGGCAGTGGGCGCCTTGCCCACCGCGGTCGGCGCCGGTGCCGCGATCGCACCCGTGGCCGCAACGGGATTGGCCGAAACACCGGTCGCGGCGCCCGTCGAAGAACCCGAGAACGCGGAAACGTTGTCGGACAGCCTGACCAACCGCTACATCCCGTCCGGATTCACCAAATGGTCACCGGAATCCGGTGAGACCATCGCGGAGCGACTCGGCGCGATCGTCGCGGCGGCCATGGGTTACGAACCCGAGGACCTGCCGTGGGAGGTGCCGCTGATCGAGCTGGGCCTGGACTCGCTGATGGCGGTGCGGATCAAGAACCGCGTCGAGTACGACTTCGACCTGCCGCCAATCCAATTGACGGCGGTGCGCGACGCCAACCTCTACAACGTCGAGAAGCTGATCGAGTACGCGCTCGAACACCGCGACGAGGTCGAGCAGCTGCACGACTACCAGCGGACGCAGACGGACGAGGAGATCGCCCGGGTGCAGGCCGGATTGCTCAGCGGCGCAACGCCGGAATCGCTGGGTGCTCCCGCGCCGGATCCGCAGGCGCCGCCGCCGTCGGATGTGGCGATTCCGCCGCCGCCGACCGATCCGTCGGGCCCGGCGGGCAACGGCGTCGCCAACGGCGCCAAGCCGAACCTGGCCGGCGCGGCCGAAGCGCTCACCTCCGAGGCGGTCGCCAAGGCGCTGAACTCCGATGTGCCGCCGCGCGATGCCGCCGAGCGGGTCACCTTCGCCACCTGGGCGATCGTCACCGGCAAGTCCCCGGGCGGCATCTTCAACCCGCTGCCCAAGCTGGACGACGCCAGCGCCGCCAAGCTGGCCGAGCGGCTTTCCGAGCGCGCTGAGGGACCGATCACCGCCGAGGACGTGCTGAGCTCGGAGAACATCGAAGCGCTGGGCGACAAGGTGCGCCAGTACCTCGAGGCCGGCACGATCGACGGGTTCGTCCGCACGCTGCGGGCGCCGGTCGAGGGCTCGACCAAGCCGCCGGTCTTCGTCTTCCACCCGGCCGGCGGATCGACGGTGGTGTACGAGCCGCTGCTCAATCGGTTGCCCGCGGACACTCCGATGTACGGGCTGGAGCGCGTCGAGGGCACGATCGAAGAGCGTGCGGCGCAATATGTTCCGAAGCTGATCGAGATGCAGGGCGACGGGCCCTACATCCTGGCCGGCTGGTCGCTGGGCGGGGTGCTGGCCTACGCCTGCGCGATCGGACTGAAGAAGATGGGCAAGGACGTCGCCTGGGTGGGCCTGATCGACGCGGTGCGCGCCGGTGAAGAGGTCCCGCAGACCAAGGAGGAGGTCCGCGCGCGCTGGGACCGCTACGCCCGCTTCGCGGAGAGGACCTTCCAGGTCACCATCCCGGCGATCCCGTACGAGCAGCTCGAGGAGCTCGACGACGAGGGTCAGATCCGGTTCGTGCTGGAGGCCGTCAGCCAGAGCGGGGTGCAGATCCCGGCCGGGATCATCGAGCATCAGCGCACGTCGTACCTGGACAACCGGGCGATCGACACCGCCGAGATCCAGCCTTACGACGGGCATGTGACCCTCTATATGGCCGATCGCTACCATGACGACGCGATCATGTTCGAGCCGCGATACGCCGTTCGGCAGCCGGATGGTGGTTGGGGCGAGTATGTCGCCGACCTCGAGGTCGTGCCGATCGGTGGCGAGCACATTCAGGCCATCGACGAGCCGATCATCGCCAAGGTCGGTGCGCATATGACCCAGGCGCTGAACGCGGTCGACGCAGAGCACCGCCGGACAAGTGAGGTAGGCAAGTAGTGACGGATGTAGCGCCTGGGCCGGCTCCTGTCGTCCACACCACGGCCGAGAAGCTAGCCGAGCTCAACGCTCGCCTGGAACTGGCCAAGGAGCCCGGCGGCGCGAAGGCCGCCGCCAAGCGCGACGCGAAGGGCATCCCCAGCGCCCGGTCCCGCATCCACGCGCTGGTCGACCCGGGCACCTTCCTCGAGGTCGGGGCGCTGGCCAAGACCCCGAACGACCCCAACGCGCTCTACGGCGACGGCTGCATCACCGGCCACGCGATGATCGACGGGCGGCCGGTCGGGGTGTTCTCCCATGACCAGACCGTGTTCCAGGGCACCGTCGGCGAGATGTTCGGCCGCAAGGTGGCCCGGCTGATGGAGTGGTGCGCGATGGTCGGCTGCCCGATCATCGGCATTCAGGACTCGGGTGGTGCCCGCATCCAGGACGCGGTCACCTCGCTGGCGTGGTACGCCGAGCTGGGCCGCCGTCACGAAGCGTTGTCCGGGATCGTGCCGCAGATCTCCCTCATCTTCGGCAAATGCGCTGGGGGAGCGGTCTATTCGCCGATCCAGGACGATCTCCTTGTTGCGGTGCGCGACCAGGGCTACTTCTTCGTCACCGGACCCGACGTGATCAAGGAAGTCACCGGCGAAGAGATCACGCTCGACGAGCTCGGTGGCGCCGATGTCCAGGCCCGCTACGGCAACATTCATCATGTCGTCGACACCGAGGCCGAGGCATTTCAGTATGTCCGGGACTTCTTGTCATTCCTGCCGTCCAACGTGTTCGACAAACCGCCGATCGTCAATCCCGGGCTGGAGCCCGAGATCACCCCCACCGATCTGGAACTCGACGCGATCATTCCGGACTCCGACAACGCGGCCTACGACATGCATGAGATCCTGCTGCGGATCTTCGACGACGGCGATTTTCTCGAAGTCGCCTCGCAGCACGGGCCGGCGATCATCACCGGGTTCGCCCGCGTCGACGGGCGCCCGGTCGGTGTGATCGCCAACCAGCCCATGTTCCTGGCCGGCTCGATCGACAACGAAGCCTCCGACAAGGCAACACGTTTCATCCGGTTCTGCGACATCTTCGAGCTCCCGCTCATCTTCGTCGTCGACACTCCCGGCTTCCTGCCGGGGGCCGAGCAGGAGCGCAACGGCATCATTAAGCGCGGCGGCCGGTTCCTCTCGGCGGTCGTGGAGGCCGACGTACCCAAGGTGACGATCACGATCCGCAAGTCCTACGGCGGTGCGTATGCCGTGATGGGATCTCGGCAGCTGACCGCCGACTTCAACTTCGCGTGGCCCACCGCGCGCATCGCGGTGATCGGCGCTGAGGGCGCCGCCCAGCTGCTGATGAAGCGGTTTCCGGACCCGACGACGCCCGAGGCGCAGCAGATCAAGAAGGACTTCATCGAGGGCTACAACCTCAATATGGCGATTCCGTGGACGGCCGCCGAGCGCGGTTTCATCGATGCGGTCATCGATCCGCACCAGACCCGGCTGTTGATCCGCAAGTCGCTACATCTGTTGCGGGACAAGCAGATCTGGTTCCGCGTCGGTCGCAAGCACAGCCTGCTTCCGCTCTAGCCACACCCGGCGTCGCGCCGGTCCGCCGGTCCACCACGCCGGTCCACCACGCCGAGTGTGAGTCTTACGACGCGACACGCCGTTTCAGCGTCGCTCAGTTCACGCTCGGCAACGCCAGCGCCCCGTCCACCAACTCGTCGAAGCGATCCAGCGCAACCTCGGATTCGGCGTCGAGACCGCGCAGCGGTCCGCGATCGGCCAGATACCGCTGCGCGTAAAGCTGGGCCACCAGCGCCTTGCGCTCACCGCCGCGGGTCTCCCGCTCCCAGGCCGCCTGTTCGATCAACAGCGCCCCCGCGTACACCTCGCCCATGAATTGGGCCAGCGGGTACAGCCGTGCCTCGGCGACGGTGCGGTCGAGTTTGGTCCAGGCCGTGATCGCGGCGTCGAGATCCTCAATCCGGCGGGCGACCAGGGCGGTGGTCTCGTCGTCATCGGAGACCGACACCGCGTCGTGCAACCGCGCCAACAATGCGTCGTGCGCCTGGGTCTGCTCGATGCCGCGGCGCACATCGAGACACAGGATGTTGTCGGGCCCCTCCCAAATCGTGTTCACCTGCGCGTCGCGCAAAAGCCTTGCCACCGGCCAGGTCTCGATGTAGCCGTTGCCGCCGTGGATCTCGATCGCATCGGAGGCCGCGGTGATCCCCAGCCGGCACACCTTGAGTTTGGTGACGGGCACCGCGATGCGCTGGCGCACGCTACGCGGCTGGCGATGGTTGGCAGCGCCGGTGCCGTCGAAAACCATTGCCTGCGCGGCCTCGACGTCGACGATCAGCTCGGCCAGTTTGCGTCGCATCAGCGGCTTGTCGATCAGCGCGCCGCCGAACGCGTGGCGCTGGCGCGCATAACACAGCGACTCGACCAGGGCGCGGCGCGCATTGCCCAGCCCGAACAACGCGATGCCCAGGCGCGCGGCGTTGGTCAGCTCCATCATCCGGCCCAGGCCCTTGCCGTCGGAGGGGCCCGAATCGCCGCTTGGCTTGTCCGACAACAGGAACGCCTCGGCGTCGACGAACTCGACCTCGCCGGAGGCCACCGAGCGGGTGCCGAGCTTGTCCTTCAACCGCCGCACCCGCACGCCGTTGCGCGAACCGTCGCGGCGGGTGCGCAGCACCAGGAAGTTGGCGATGCCGCGGGTGGAGTCGGGCGCCCCCTCCGGTTTGGCCATCACCACGAACGCCTCGCCGGCACAGTTGGACGCAAACCACTTGAATCCGTTCAACAGCCACGCTTGCCCGTTCTCGCCGCCTACGCGTCGAGCCGTCGTCTCCAGCATCCCGAGGTCGGAGCCGCCGGTGCGTTCGGTCAACAGCTGCGCGGTCTCGCCGGCCCACTCGCCGGAGGCGAACTTGGCCTGCACATACTCGGCTACGTCGGGCGGTGCGTAGGCGGCCACCAGCGACTGGACCATGCCGCCGCCGGTGCCCAGCGCGCAACCCATCCCGATGTCGGCCTGGTTGAGCAGATAGTTGGACGCGAACAGCGCCAGCCCGGAGCTCACCTTCGCCGAGCGCGCGTCGGTGCGCAGCGCCTGCTGAGCATCCAGCACCGCGCGCTTGGACTGGGTGAACGACGCCGGCATGACGACCTGGCTGACGTCGTGTCCCCACCGGTCGTAGCGCTCCAGCCGCGGCGGGTTGCGGTCCGTCTCGTCGGCCCAGCAGGCAACCGGGCCGCCCATCAGTTCGCCGATGCTGGTCAAATGTGGCTCTACGACGGCTAATTCGTCGGGCCGCAGGTAGTAGGCCATCGTGAACTGCAGCGTGGGGTCGGTCCGATACCAGTTCAGGCCGACCGCTCCGGTGTAATTGTCCGTCTGGTAGCGCCGCGACTTTTCCGGGGTGGAGAAGGGTAGCCGGTCCACGGCCTCAACGTCGTAGTCGCTCATTCCGCGACGGTATTACAGTCGGGGACTCCGGGTGAAGACACTGCGCCGACCGGCATTCGACGTGCCGCACGGTTCAGCTCTTCACCGGCCCGACAAGAAAGAGCAGACGGAAATTGCCGATCTGTATCTCGTCGCCGTCGCTGAGCACAGCCGAGTCGACAGGTTCGCGGTTGAGGTAGGTGCTGTTGAGGCTGCCGAGGTCGACGATGTGGAATCTGCCGCCTTCCCTGCGGAATTCGGCATGCCTGCGGCTGACCGTGATGTCGTCGAGGAAGACGTCGCTGGCTGGATGCCGGCCAACCGAGACGACGGGCTGATCCAACCGAAACTGCGCTCCGGCATTGGGACCGCGCTTCACCACCAGCACGGCCACCCCGGTTCCCAACGTGCGCATGTCCTCGACGGCTGCCTCGGCGATCGCCGCCGAGTCGTCGAAGGCGCTGGGCCCGCCGTTGCGCAACGCGGCGGGCATCTTGGTGGTCCTTTGCGGGATGTGTTCTGCTGCCGCGGTCATAGTTGTCTTTCGGCTCGATCAGGGCTGGATCAGGCGGCTCGCGGTAGATGCGGACCGGCGCTCACGGCTCGTGGCTCCGGCCGACGCGGTACCGGGACCCAGCCCACGTAGGTCAGGTACAGCCCCACCAGGGTGACTGCGAGGCAGAGCGCCATCCACCACCCCTGCGCACCGATCATGCTGTTGGCGACCGTCGCAAAGGCCTTGGGAAACGCGAAAAGAAGCAGGCCGCGCAGCGTGATGAGCCAGCCCGTCAGCGACACGATGATCGCCGCGGCGCCTTTCCAATATTGGTGGGCTGCCACGATGACAAGGCCGAAGGCCAGGATGAAGGCACCGGCCACCCACGACCACAGCGGGCTTGCCTCGAAGTCCGAAAGCACCGTCTGCATGTCCGACGCGCGCGCCACGGCCGTGATATCGACGATGACCAGGAACGGGCCGAGCACGCGGGCAAACATGCGTGTCTTGGCCTGCGCTTGCGGTGAAGCGTCCATTGTTGTGCCTCCGTCTGGTGCTGGTTCTTCACATTCATCGCAGCATTCGACGGCAGTGCTGCGGTAGGGACGGAAGTCCCGTCCGGCTGGGGCATTCGTAAGTGACCGGGCAGATGTCGTCCCTAGTGACTTACGGCCCTCGCCCGGCGTGTGGGCCGGGCGCATGATCGCCGAGAGGTCACAGACTGAGGGAGACGGCGATGAAGGCCGAGGTGGGTGACTGGCTCGTGCTCAAGGGCACCACGACGGGGTCAGCGGATCAGCGGGGCTTGATCACGGCGGTGCGCGGGGCTGACGGCGCACCACCGTTTGTGGTGCGGTGGCTCGCCAGCGGCCATGAGACAACGGTGTTTCCGGGTTCGGATGCCATCGTCGTCACCGCGGCTGAGCAGCGGCGGTCCGACGAGCAGGTACGCGAACGGATAGCCGCAATACAGTCAGAACTGACGCATCACCATACGAGTGCGGACGTCGCGCCGACCGGCGGGTCTTACACCGGCGCGACGAACTCCGACGTGTAGAACTCGGCCGGATTCTGGGAGTGCGGATTCGGACGCTGGATAACGACCCAGACGCCCGTCGTGCCCGGCCGGATGGTGTCGGAAACGGTCATAGTTGCCCCGCCGGCCGCGTCGGTGTCCATACCGGAAAACGCGGTGCCGGGATCCCCGGGACCACAGCCACCCGACCCCGGCCGTGGTTCCTGAATCAAGCCGACGTCGAAATGGGTGCCCGGATCGGGCGCGTCCGACAAGTGCACCTCTGCAAACGCTTTCCCCCCGGCCGAATGAACAATGACCGACCCCGTGCCCAGGGCGGATTGCGGCACCGCGGGGACGGTACTTATCAGGCTGAAATCGCAGCGCCGCAATTTGCTGTCTAACACAACCGTTGTCCCGGCTTCGGCCCCCGCCGTGGTGATCCCCGCGGTCACCACCGTCGACATGGCCGCGGTGAACGCGGCCCCGTATGCGGCGCGGCATGTCCGTGTGTACATAAGGTCCCCGATCCCTCCCTGCTGTGTTACCCCAATCACAGCGGAGTAGATATTGACCTTTATTTGCTGAATTTAAACCAATTCACCGAATTACTGCGACGTCAATTTAATGCTTTATTCGACCGGTGACTAATTACTCATTCCGCATTTCGTAGAAGCCTTGCAACGCAGGCGGTTTCGTCAGGCCTATTTACGGCTTGATCCGGATCTGCCCGGGCGACCACCATCCGGTGCGGGTCGCGGTGCCCAAGTCGAGCTGGGCAGGCTGGGCGTCGGCGATCGTGTCGAACCTGCGCAACGACCCCCAGTCGCGGCCCCAGTCGTGGGACAGGTAGGTCGACATCACATGGGCGCGCAGCAGCAAGTCGGTGATGCCCAGCAGGCCGCCGTTGACGCCGTCCTGCCAGGTGTCGGTGTCCTGCTTCTTGGCCGTGTAGTCCGGCGTGATCCGGAACTTCGGAATCTCGGTGACACCGTTGACATGGAGCATCGGCTGCTGGCACGGGAACGCCAGCCCGACCGCCCAGTCCATCAGCACCGGCTGCGTCGAGCCGACGTACTCCTGCAACGAGCGCAGCTCCGGCACCCGCGGCGGGGTCACCGCGATCCAGTCTTCCGGCGTCAGCGACAGGTCCTCGGCCACCACCCGGACCGCGACCGCGTCGGCGGGCATCGCCGAGCGCGCGAAGCGCAGATTGCGCCACACCTTCGGCTGCTCTCCGTAGAGGTCATACGGCACCAGCCGGCCGCCCGGCTGCACGGCGCCGCCGGGTCCGGGCATACCGAATTCCAGTTCCACGGTCTGCCCGGTGGTGTGGTGGTGCAGGATGCTGTTGCCGGCGATCGCGCCCGCGGCGGTTACCACCACCAGTGGATGCCCGGCGTCCGGCTTCGGCAGCTGGTACCACGCCGAGGTGAGCCTGCTCTGCTGTTGCGGGCCGCTGGTGTAGCTGCCGGCCACCGGCACCTGCGCGGGGTTCAGCCCGTAGGGCAACGGGAGCAATGAGCCGTTGATGCCCGGCGCCGTAAGCTTCGTCGGCCCGTACCAGTCGTAGTCGGTACCGGGCTGCGGGACCGCGGTCTCCCGCACGGCTTCGGCCAGGGTGCGTTCCGGTATTCCGTTGGGGCTGAATCCCGTTGGGTTCACTCCACCCAGCGCCCCCAAGGGACCGTAATCACCCGGCTCGGCGGTTTTGACGGGCGCCATGAAGCCGGCGTTGCTGTCCGGCTCGACGAGCACGTCGTCGGCCAGCCCGCAGCCGCCGCTGAATTCGCGCAGGTTGTCCCAGGCATTGGAGTAGGTGGGGTACTGACGCACGATGCCGGCCGTCATCGACGCGATGAACACCAGCGCCATGAAGCCCGCCGCGATCGGGATCGGCGCCGCCGTCAGTGCCCGCGCCAGCCGGCCCTCGCCATGGCTCGGGTCGGCGAAGTGTAACCACGCCGCGTACACCGCGGTAATCGCGAAGAGTGCGAAAAATATTGTGCTGATTGAGATTCCGCCGACCTTCGGCATCGAACTGTTGAACGGCACGCCGTAGCTCGAGACGTACCACCATCCGTTGGTGGTGGCGAAGCACAGGGCCAACACGAACATCAGCGCCGCCAGGAACGCCATGCGGTTGCGCGACCAGCGCAACACCTTCGGCGACACCAGCACCGTCGTCAGGGCGGCCATCGCCGCGCCCACCGCGGCGAACAGCCCGAAGTGGTGAACCCACTTGGTCGGGGTGAACATCAGGAAGAACATGGTGCCGAAGATGACACCCATCAGCCGCCAAGCCGGCCCGCGTGCCACTCCGGGAACTCGCTTGCGCCGCAACATGATGAATACCGCGGTGAACAAGCACAGCGCCGTGACCAGGAAGCCGAACCGGCGCGACAGCGAACCGTCGACGGTCGGCAGGATCAGGTAGTAGTAGCGCAGGTTCTCGGTGTACCAGGCCTGGCTGGGCCCGATGTCGGTGCGAATCCTGGTGGCTTCCAACACCGTTGACAGCGTCTGATCGGCGAACACCACCGTGAGGATCACGAAACCAGCGGCCAGCATCGGCGCTACCAGCGGCCAGGTCCCGACCAGGCGATGCCGTTTCACCAGAATTCGCAGGATCGGGCGACCACCGGCAACCAGCGCGGCCACCGCGATCAGCCCGGTCGGCTGCACGCCCAGGGTGAACGCCGCGGTGACCACGGCCAGTGCCGCCGGGGTAAGCCGCGAGGCGCACATGGAGCGCTCGATCAGCACCCAGGTCAGCAGTGAACCCAGCGCGATGATCGGCTCGGGCCGCAGACCGTTGTCGAACGGCATCCACGCGGTCAGCAGAACCAGGCCCGCCGCCCAGTTCGCCGCCTTGCTCGACGTGACCGCGGGCCCCAACCGGGGCAGCACCTCACGCGACAGCAGCAGCCAGCACACCAGCCCGGCGATCAAGTCGGGCAGTCGCATCCACAAACTGTCGTCGCTGACGTGGGTCATCAGCGCCAGCAAGTTGTAGTACCAACCGAACGGATCTTCCGGGCTGCCGAACCAGCGGAAGTAGTTGGACATGTAGCCGGCATGGTCGGCGACCCTGGCCATGCCCAGGATGTAGCCGTCGTCCGACGAGTTCGCCCCGATCACATGCCACAGCACGAATCCGAAGATCACCGTGGCGTCGGCCAGGGTGAACTTCTTCCAGCGCGTCGGAATCCACCGCTGCATCCGGCGGCCGTCGAGCTGATCGAGCCGCCACAGCGCGACCAGCGAGACAATAGTGGACAGGATAGCGCCCACCATCGCCAGCAGCTTCAATGTCGTTGGGGTGGTGGAGAACCGGGTGTCGATGGTCGCCGAGAACTTCAGTCCCGGCGGCGCGGGACCGGTCAGGTCGGTAAACACGCCGACGATCTGCGGGCGCAGGTTGGGATCGTTGAAGCCTCCGCCGAGCGGCTTACCGGCCGGGTCGGTCAACCCGACGAAAGTAGCGAAAGTGCCTGCGCGGGTGGAGGTTATCTCGACGCGCTGGCACTGGCCCCCCTCCACTTGCTCGCGCGAGGCGCTCGCGATGACCACGTTGCGGTCTGTCACGTCGACGCGCTTGGCGTTGACGACGACGAACAGCGCGTTGAGTGCGGCGTCCTTACCCTTCTTTGGTGCGGTGCTCAGCACCACGCCGCCCTCGGGAGGCAATCCGCGCACCGCGCTGCACGGCACCGTCGCCGTCACGTCGACCGGGCTCAGTGAAATGAGTGGAGCCGTAACGCTATTCAGTTGGCCGTTTTGCGGCCAGTTCAGCATCGCGGTGGTCTGCACCACCGGCAGCAACGGTGTGGCGACCGACAGTACGAAGCCGATCAGCCCGGCGATCGTGGCCACCAACCGGGTGACGCGGACGTTGTCGCGGGTGCGGCCGGCCGCTTGTGCCTGGTGTTCGATGACGCTCACGGTAGTGCCCGAATCGGTCCCTGCCGGCTCCAGCCGTTCACGGTCATCACACCCTGTTCGACGACGGCGTTAGGCGCCAGATCACTGGGCACCAATGGGTAATACTGCTCGACCGACCCCCAGTCGCGATACCAGTCCCCGCGCAGGTAGGTCGAGATCGTCGACGTCCGCAACAGCGTCTGGGTGAACAGGAACGGGCCACCGGCCTCGCCGGCCTGCCACCCGTTCGACGACGCCGCCGTCTGTTTGTGGTCGGGAAGGATGCGGTACCCCGGAAGTTCGGCAACGCCAAGGTGTTCGGCGAACGGCCGCTGGCATGGGAAGTTCGCCCCGGTGGCGATGTCCATCAGCACGGGGGTCTGTGACCCCATCAGCTGCTGCAGGGTCTTCAGCACCGGGACCCGCGGCGGCGTGAACGCGAACCACTGATCCTCGCTGAGGTTCGGGTCGTAGGCGACGATGCGCGCCACGTTCGCCTCCGGCGGCGCCCAGGTCAGCGGGAACCGCAGATTGCGCCACGCCGGCTCGGGTCCGATGTCGATCGGCTGCACCTCCGTCAGCGGCTGGGTGGTTCCGTCGGGACGGGTGACACCCCACTGCAGTTTCAGCGACTGCCCGTAGGTGAAGGTGCCGTCCTCTTTGTAAGACCAGATGGCGCCCGCGGCGGAGACCACCACCAGCGGCCGCTCCGGTGTGCGCGGCGGCAGCTGATACCAGGACGAGGTGGCGGTGGCCGACAGTGAATTCTCGCCGTAGCTGCCCATCACCGGCGTGCGGGCCGGGTCGAGGCCGAACGGTAGCGCCACGTTCGACCCGTTGACTCCGATCGGGCCTTTCCCGCCGGCGGTGCCCGCGGAGTCACTCATGGCGGCGTTGGGCTTGTTCGGTGATGCGTCGGAATTCACCACGCCCGGTTTGGTCACCACCGGGTACGACCTCAGGTCGTCACCGACCCCGTCGGGTTTGAATCCGACGGGATTGCTGCCGCCGAGTGGGCCGTCGGGTCCGAACGTCTGGCCGCCAACCGGCTGCAGCAGGCCGACATTGGGGTCGGGTTCGGTCAGCACGTCGTCGGCCATCGCGCAGCTGGTGTTCGAGAGCCCGGAACTGAGCGCGGCCAGGTTGGCCTTGGCGGTGGTGTAGAGCGGGTAGCGGAACACCGCGCCCTTGGCCAGCGAGCCGACCTCGCCGAGCACCATGATCGTCGCGACGATCAACAGGGGAGTGGCCGCCAGCACGCGGTTGCGCCGGCTCTCCTTGATCTCGGTGTGCCCGGTGTAGTCCATGCGGAAGTGCAGCCAGGCGGCCAGCAGTCCGGTCGCGATCGACATCGCCAGGAACATCGACGTCACCGGGTGACTGGCGACGACGGGCTGGATGTCGAACCACGGCACCCCGTAGTTGCCGACGTAGAACCAGCCGTTGATGCCCGAGGTCGCCCAGGCCAGCAGGAACAGCAGGGCCGTCACATACAGCGCCAGGTTGCGGCGGCTGTGCAGGCCGATCCGGGAGAAGGCGAACGCGGTGACCGCGCCGAGCGCGCCGGCCAGACTGGCAAACGCACCGAATTGCACCGCCCACTTCGTCGGCGTGAATGTCAGCAGGAGCAGGCCGAGTGCGGTGGTGCCGATCAGCCGCCAGGCCGGTCCGCTGGCCAACCCCTGGACCCGGCCGCGGCGCAGCAGCACCACCAGCATGCCGAACAGGCAGAGGAACAGCACCAGGACGGCGAAGCGTCGCGCCATCGACCCGTCGGGGTTGGACTCGACCGTGAGGAAGTAGTAGCGCAGCCAATCCTGGTACCACGCGATCGTCGGCCCGACCTTGTATTTGATGCGGGCCGACTCGGCGACCGTGGCCAGCGTCTGGCTGCGGAACACCACCACCAGGATCAGCGATAGCGATGCCGCCAGCACGGCCAGCGGTGCTAGCAGGCCGTCGGTCGCCCGCCGACGCCGGATGATCGTCGCGATGGCGCGCGCTCCGGTCAGCAGCGCCGCGACGGCGATCAGGCCCTGGGGCGCCAACGTCACGGTGAGCATCGCGACCACGATGGCCACCGCGGCGGGGGCCAGCCGCTGCAGCGCGATCGCACGCTCCACCAGCATCCAGGTGACGATCACACCGAGCGCGATCAGCGGCTCGGGGCGCAGGCCGTTGTTGAACGGCAGCCACGCGGCCAAAAACACCACGCCGCCGGTGAGCACCGCCACCGTGTTGGATCCCAGCCCGCCCTTGCCGGGCCCCAGCCGGCGCAGCCCCCAATGGCTGATCACCAGCCAGCATGCGATCCCGGCCAGCGTGGCCGGCAGCCGCATCCACACCCCGGCGGTGCTGACCGACGCCAGCTTGGACAGGACGGCGAGATACCAGTCGAACGGCGCCTCGGTGGTGCCGAAGTAGCGGTAGTAGTTGGCCACGTAACCGGCCTTCGGGGCCACTCGCGCGATGGTCAGGTTGTAGCCGTCGTCGGACGAGGTGGCGCCGATGACGTGCCACACCAGCAGCGTGGCGATCACGCCCACGTCGCTCAGCCAAGTGGCCCAGCCGATCCGCCACCAGTTGGCCCGTCGCTCACGCGGGCGGTGCCGGGACAGCGTGGGGGCACCTCCCGCTTGCGGGGGAGCGACCGGGGAGCGCCAGTTGACCAGGGCGCCGCCGCGGCTGTGGCGATCGAGCATGGCCAGCGCGACAATGGCGACCAGGACGGCCAGTACGCCGGCACCCATCACCAGCTTCTTCAGGGCAGTCGGCGCCGTGATGAATCGGGTGTCGATGTCGACCCGGGCCGACAGCCCCGGCTGCGGCGCGACCTTCAGGTCGGTGAAAATGCCGCCCACCTGCGGCTTCTTCTCGGCGGACAGGATTCCGCCGGCGCCCGGGATGCCGACGAAGTCCGCGCCCGCCGCGCGGGCGTCGGCCCAGACGTGCAGCACGCTGCAGGCGCCTGCGGCGATGGCCGATCGCTTGGCCACCGCGGCCACGGTATCGCGGAACGCGACGACGACCACGTCCTTATCGGCGCGGACGAACAGGCCGTTCTTGCCCGGGTCCACGCCGCCGGTCGGCAACGTCGAGACCACTAATCCGCCGCTGTCGGGCAGGGTGGCCATCGCCGGGCAGGGAATGGAGATGTCGAGGGCCCGCGGCGCCCCGGATACCAGGGGCGAGGTGATCTGGGTGATGTGCCCGTCGATCGTGCCCTGCGGCCACGCGATAGTCGCCGTGGTCTGCTTGACCGGGAGTAACGGCACAACGAGGCACAACAGCAGGCCCGCGAGCCCGGCGACGACGGCGACTAAGCGCAGGATCGGCTGCGGTCGCTCGTCGTGGGGCACGGGGTTCGATGGTAAGCGACGCGCCTTTGTCGGTTGAGGACGCGGGGCCGCGCAACGGGCCGGTTAACGCGAGGAAGTCCCGCGGAGCTGCCGGCTCGTTCGAAGATTCGTCCCGTTCTGCAGCCAGGTCTGAAACCATTCAATGCGATGACGGCCTCAGGTCTCGGGTTCGGGGTGTTGGGTCCCTTGCAGGTGACCGCCAACGACACCCGGCTGAATCTTGGCGCACCGAAGCAGCGCGCGGTGCTGGCGATGCTGGTGATCAACCGCAACCGGCCGGTGTCCGTCGACGCGTTGATCGGCGCGGTGTGGGACGAGGACCCCGTGCCGGCCGCCCGGATCAGCATCCAGTCCCACGTGTCCAACCTGCGGCGGCTCCTGCGCACCGCCGAGGCCGAACAGATGCTGGCGAGCGTCCCGCCCGGTTACCAGCTCAGCATCGCCGACGCGGACTGCGACCTCGGCCGCTTCAGCGCCGAAAAGGCCGCGGGCACCCAGGCCGCCGCCGCGGGCCGGTTCGAGGACGCCAGCAGCCACCTGTCCGCGGCACTGAGCGAATGGCGCGGGCCGGTCCTCGACGACTTGCGCGACTTCGCATTCGTCGACGCGTTCGCCACCGCGCTGCTCGAAGAGAAGGTCGCCGTCCACACCGCGCGCGCCCACGCAGAAATCGCCTGCGGGCGGGCCGAATCGGTCATCGGAGAGCTCGAGGCGATCACCGCCGAGCATCCCTACCGGGAACCACTTTGGGCGCAGTTGATGACCGCCTACTACGTGACCGAGCGGCAATCCGACGCCCTCGGTGCGTATCGGCGGCTGAAGACGGCGCTGGCCGAGGGGCTCGGCATCGATCCCGGGCCGACGGTCACCGAGCTGCACGGGCGCATCCTGCGCCAGGAACCGCCGGCGCGTACCCGAGCGGCCCTGACCACCCTGAAGGTCAGCGTCGACGCGCCCGTCGTCGAGTCGGCCGCGATTCCGACCGACGGGTCCGTCGTTGTGTTGTTGCGCGACAAGGCCGGAAGCCAGTACCGGCTCAACGATGCGACCACCCGGATCGGTCGATTCATGGACAACGACATCGTCCTCGACGACAACGACGTCAGTCGCTATCACGCGGTGATCACCGACAGCGCGACCGGTTTCGTGATCACCGATCTGCGCTCTACCAACGGCGTGCAGGTGCAAGGTAAGCGCATCAGAGGCAGCGTGGTCCTTGGCGATGGCGATCACATCAAAATCGGCAGCCGCGAGTTCACCGTCGAAATACGTTCGGAATGACCGCTATTCGGGCAGCCTCGCCCCCAGTGCCGCGCAGCCCGGGCCGCTGAGGTCGGCCAGCGCCGCCCGGCGTCCGGCCATCGCCATCAGCAGGGCTTCCCCCGGGCCGGTGACCTCGGGCCCGCTGCCGTGGGTCCAGTCGACATCGATGGCCCGCAGCCGCAGCCCCCTGATCCGGCGGCCCGCGCCCAGCCGTGGATTACCGGGTACGAGGCCAAGCACCCGCTCGAGCCGGTCGGCCGGCACAGTGCGGGGCCGACCCAGCGAACGTCGGATGTCCTGGTGATGGATCGTGCCGTCGACGAGGGCGATCATGCCGCCGAAACCCGCAGTCAATCCCCGTGGTTGGAGGTGGCTGCGCAGAAATGCGAGCAGTTGCTGGGTGCTCAACGTGGCGAATTCGTCGACCCCCACCTGATTGGCCCGGACAACCCAGCCCTTCGCGAAACGCTTCAGCAGCCCGACCTTGTCGAGCTCTTCGTAGCTGATCACGTGTGCGACAACGTCTTTGACGGTCCACTTGGAGCACAGGGTGGGCGACTCCCAGTCTCGCGGCGCCAAGGTGGCCAGGAAATCCGCGAGGTCGGCCCGCTCGTCGCGGGCCATGCTCATCATGGAGGGGGCGGTCATTCCAGTATTCCGGCGCTGAGGCCGACGTAGCGGTGCAGGTACAACGGCCACCCGGCCTCGCCGTCGACTCCGTCGGCGACCGATTGCCAGCCGGGGCCGTGCCGGTCGAGGTGGCGGTGATCCAGGTCGACGCGCGTGCGCGTTTCGGATTCCGCGGTGAAGCGCACCTCGACCTCGCTGGTTCGCGACTGGTCGGGTTCGGGTTGCCAGGACGGACTGATGTCCCAGGTGAACAGCAGCCGGTGCGGGGGCTCGTAGGCCAGCACGCGCGCCCATCGGCACTCGCTGCCGTCGACACCACGGTCGTAAATGTGGCCGCCCGCATGGGTTTCGAACACCGTCTCGGCGATCGGGACCGCCAGCAGGTTATGGTCACGCGGTTTGAAGTCGCCGAACTGCTCGGTGAAGACGGCGAACGCGCGCTCGATCGGGGCATTGACGATGACCTGGTGTCGAATCTCGGAGATTCGCGGCTGGGTCACGACGCCTCTCCTTCGATCTTGGTGAACGTGGCCGCGTAGTTGGCCAGCGCTTGCGTCCAGAACCGGTCCAGCTCGGCGCGCAACACCTCGAGGCCGGTCGCATCGAGCTGGTAGACGCGGCGGGTGCCCGCCGCCTGGTCGCGCACCAAACCGGCGCATTTGAGCACCTTGAGGTGCTGTGAAACGGCCGGGCGGCTGACCGGCAGATCCCGCGCGAGTTCACCGACGGCCGCCGGGCCGTGCGCGAGGCGCTCCATGATGGCCCGACGGGTGCGATCCGCCAGGGCGACCCAAGCGTCACCACCGGCTTGGTAAGTTGTCACGAACCGTAAGCCTACGCTTACCAGTAGCGGCCGGCAATGCCTCCACACTCCGTGCCGAGCCTCAAATGTCCTGGTCACAGCCACATGAATTTCGCAAGAATCTCGCAAAGACCCGGCAAGCGGCGCGCGTGAGACTACCGGCGTCGGCAAACAGCAACCAGAAAGAGTCGCACAAGCCGACGGCGACAACAGCGCAAAGGAGTCGATCATGAACTGGACACGGATTATCGCCGGAGCGGTGGTGTCGGGCGGCGTTGCGGCCGCCGGGTTGGGCTTGGCCGTGTTCGCCACGGCCGATGGACCCCACTACTGGTGCCCCGGCGACGCCATGCCGGGCTCGGCTGAAGCCCTCAGCTGGGACATGACCGTCTGCCACCAGTACCACCGGCTTCCCGGCGGTCAAGTCGCCGAAGGGCCCGCGCCCGGCAACCGCTAAATGTATGGGATCGGTAGCCTCCTTGACCGGATGCACTGGCGGCATGAACATGCACTTCACTATGAAACGAGCGCTCGCCGGGGCGGTGCTGTCGGGCGGGTTCGCCGTCGTCGGGTTGGGCTTGGCCGCGGGAATCGGCCAGGCTCAGCCCGCCCCGATGGTGTGCCAGGACGGTGGCACGGTCCCAACCCCGACAAACAGCTGCACCTATCAATGGTGCCCGGGCTCACCGGTAATGAAGAACATGCCGAACTGGGACAGAAACGTCTGTCACCCTTGGTATTTCGACAAGAACAGCCCGGTGACCGACTCCACCATCATCGAAGGTTTTCCGCCGCCGCGGCCACCGTCGCCGCCCTGCATCCCATTCATCAACTGCCTGCCGGGCCTGTAACTAGCCGCGGCGAAGCGGAGCCGGATCCCACAGGCCGCTGCGCGTCGCCGTGCCCAACTGCAGACGGGCGGGCTGGGCATTGGGGTAATACGGCGTCAGGCGCTGCAGCGAACCCCAGTCGCGCGACCAGTCGTCTTTGAGGTAGGTGGAAATCGTGGTCGGCTTCGCCAGCAACTCGGTGACACCCAGTGGGCCACCGCCGTTGTTGTCCATCACCGGCGAATTAGCCTCGGCGCCAAACCGATCCGGCAGGATGCGCCACTTGGGTGTCTCGTCGACACCGTTTTGATGGCCGAACGGCCGCTGGCACGGGAACGCCAAACCCACCAGCCAGTCCAGGAACACCGGGTCCGCCGAGCCCACCACCTGCTGCAGCGTGTGCAGCTGGGGAATTCGCGGTGGCGTGACCGCGATCCAGTGCTGCGGCGCCAGGTCTTCGTCGTTGGCGATCAGGCGGACCTGGGTCGCGTTGGCGGGAATCCATGACATCGGCATCCGCAGATTGCGCCATGCGGGGGAGGCGCCGACATCGAAGAACTGGAACGACCCGCCCGGGTGTCCGCTGGCCGCCTGGTCGTCGGTGGCCCACTGCACCTGCACCTCGCGGGGATCGAACCGGCCGGCCGCCGAGACCACCAACAGCGGCCCGGCCTTGTCGCGCGGCGGCAACCGGTACCACCCGGAGCGCAGCATGGCGGGCACCTGGATGCCCGGCCGCCAGCTGCCCAGCACCGGGGTGTGCGCCGGATCAAGGTTGTAGGGCAGCTGGGCGCGTGAGCCGTTGACTCCGGGCGCGGCGCTGGTACCGCCCTCGGTGCCGGCCTCGCTGGTGGTCGTCTTACCGTCTTCGTTCACGAAGCTGCGGTCGCCCGGACGCTCCATCACCGGGTCGGCCGAGACGTCGGCGGGAATACCGTTGGGCGTGAAGGCTTCTGACAGGCCGGAGCCCAGCGCGTCGCCCACCGGGCCGGACATCGGCGACAGCATGCCGGCGTTGGGATCCTGCTCCACCATGACGTCCTCGGCCAGGCCGCAAGACTTGCCGGTCAGTGCCTCCAGGTTGGATCGGCCCACCGACCAGGCGGGGTATTGCCCGATCATCGCCAGCGTCAGTGAGACCACCTCGAATGTCACCAGTGCCCACGCTGCAATTGCTAGCGGGGACTGGATGATTGCGGACATTCGGGCCCTGTTGCCGGCCTTCGGCGGCCCACTGGATGGCCCGTCGGGCGACACGAAGTGCAACCACGCCGCCAGCAACAGCACCACCAGCGTCAGCCCGAGCAGGACGGTCGCGAACGCGTAGTGCCATGCCGGGAATGCATTCGACCATGGCACACCGAAATTGGAGACATACCACCAGCCGTTGACGCTGGCGAACGACATCGCCACCAGGAACAGCACGGTCGCGGAGAACACGGTGCGGTTGCGGCGTGAGCGCATCGCCGCACTGGTGACCGCGACGGCGGCCAATGCGCCCAGCGAGCCGGCCAGCCCGGCGAACACGCCGAAGTGGTGTGTCCATTTGGTCGGAGTGAACATCATCGCGAGGAACGAGATGATCGTGATGCCGACGATGCGGCGGCTCGGTCCGGCCGCGGTGCCGGGAATTCGGCCCTTGCGCAACGACATTGCCACCGTGATGCCCAGTGCGAGCAGCACCGCGAGCACCGCGAAGCGGCGGGCGACCGATCCGTCGGGACTGGCCATGAACAGCCGCTCGTAACGGATGTGCTCGTCGAACCAGCTCAGGCTGGGCCCGAGCGCGCGCTTGAGCGCGGTTGCCTGCAGCTCGCCGGCCAGGGTCTGGTCGCGGAAGATCAGGATCACCGTCACGGTGGCCGCGGCCGCAATGGGCGCCAGCAGCGCCAGCGCCCCGAACTGTCGGGATCTGCGATGGATGATGGTCCGCAACGGCCCGACCGCGACCAGCAGGGCGCCGATGGACGCAATGCCGGTCGGTCCGGAGAACAGGGTCAGCGCGCCGATGATGCAGGCGACCGCGACCGGCAGCAGGCGGTTGGTGGCCACCGCACGCTCGACCGAGCACCAGGTGAGCAGGATGCCCAGGGCGATGATCGGTTCGGGCCGCAGCCCGTTGTCGAGCGGCAACCACGTCGCCAGGAAGAGCCCCGCGGCGGTCCACGCCGCCGCGCGGTTGGTCTTCACGGCGTGGCCCAGCCGCGGGATGACCTCACGGCTGATCGCCCACCAACAGGTCAAGGCCATCGCCAGGGTGGGCAGCCGCATCCAGATGCTGCTGGTGTTGACGTGCGCCCATATCGCCAGCAGGTCGTAGTACCACCCGAACGGGGCCTCGGGTGTGCCCAGCCAGCGGTAGTAATTGGCCATGTAGCCGGCATGCTCGGACACCCGGGCCATGGTCAGGATGTAGCCGTCGTCGGAGGTGTTGGCGCCGACGAAGTGCCACCACACCAGCACCGCGATGACCAGCGCGTCGAGCCCGCCGATCGACCACCACCGCGACGGCAGGAAGCGGCGGTGCCGGGTGCCGTCGGCGGTGTCCAGCGCGTGTAGGGCGATCAGGGCGACGCCGGTCAGCACCACGCCGAGGATCATCGCGGCCATCTTCAGCGGCGTGGGGCTGCTGGTGTAGCGGGTGTCGACGGTCGCCGACAAGCTCAGGCCCGGCGGTGCGGCCCCGGACAGATCGGTGAAGACGCCGACGATCTGCGGCCGGAAGTCGTAGCCGCTCTTCTCCCCGCGCAGCGGTGAGCCGGGATGTTCGGCGTTGGGTCCGTAGCTCAGCCCGACGAATTCGGCGGTGACCCGGTCGGCATGCGCGGTGAAGGTCAGGCGCTGGCAGGCCGGGCTGAGGACCTGGTTGAGCGGCGCGACGACGACCGGGACATTGCGGACTATCACCACCAGTTCGTCGTTGGCGCGCTGGATCAGCAGCCCGCGGTCGATGGCCTTCGGGGCCTGTTTGGGGACCGTCGACAACAGCACGGTTTTGCCGGCGCTCTGCGGACCGGTCAGCCCGGCGGCGGCCTGGCAGGGGACGGAGATGTTCAGCTCGGTGGCGACATAACCGATCAGCGGCGCTTCGACGCTTTGAAAGGTGCCGTTCTGCGGCCAGTTGAGCTGGGCGGTGGTTTGGTTGACCGGCAGCAGCGGTGTGGCGATCGCCAGCAGCACTCCGAGCAGACCGGCGACGACGGCCACGATGCGAGCGGTCCGCTGCCTTGCTCCCGCTCCCTTCACGGACCTAGATGGTAGTTCTTCGGCCAAGTCGCGCGCCGTGTCGGTCGCCATCAGCGGCCTGCTGTCGGTTGGGCCAGCGGGCGGCGGATGGCCAGCACAAACGGGCCAACGCTTTGCACGGCAAATCGCGGGTCGTCGAACAGGGCGGCCCGCAGGTCGACGGTGTAGCGACGCACGTTGGGCTGGTTGGGGTAAACGTCCTCGGCCAGCCGCAGGGTGTAGGTGTTGTTCGCGCCGCGGCGCATCAGAAACACCGTCGGCGGCGGCCACGGTGAGGTGTCCAGCGCGTGGAGGAACTCTTCGGGGCTCTTGAGGCTGGACCACTTCTTGATCTGCGCGGCCCGCAAGTCGAACTGCGCCAGGGGATTGGCGTAGTGCGACGTCAAACCCTGGAAGCCCCAGTAGGGGTAGTAGGACAGGAAGCTGTAGTCGGCGGTCAGCACCACGGTCTGATCCCGAGGCTTCCCGGTGACTCCCACGATCGCCGCGTCGATGGCGGAGTAGAACTTCTCGGCACCCGGCGGGCGCCGGTCGCCGCGCTGGCCGTGGCCGTCGGTGTCGGTGTAGGCGATGGTCAGGTCCGGGCGCAGCACATCGGGAATGTCCTGGCTGAAGGCAATGGCGGCGGTCATCCCGATCGCGCCGGCCACCGGGACGGCCGCCTTTTCCCAGGCGCGGCCGCGGTCCTTGAGGGTGACTGTCGCCTCGATGAAGCCGAACACGCCGGCGGCCACCAGCAGCACGCTCAGCGTGGGCTGCAGCCGAAACGACAGCAGCGTGGTGCGCGCCAGCGTGGTCAGCATCGACAGCAGCGACCACAGGTAGACGGCCAGCACGCCGATCGTCAGTGCGCCGGCCCGGGTTGACGCGGGGGCACCTCCCGCACGCGGCGGACGCGTGTGCACGACCAGCCACAGCGTGCCCAGCATGCAGATCGCGCCCAGCAGCGAGAACTGCAGCATCGGGAAGGTCAGCTCCGCGCCGTCGGCCGGGAGGTAGTGGAATGCGCTGCCGCTGTTGCTGACCGGATTGCTCGCCGCCCGTATCAGGAACGGCAGCCAGGTGGTAGCCGCGATGGCCGCGGCGATCGCCGCGATGACGGCGACCCGGCGCAGCGGATCGAGCGCGGCCTTCCAGCCGGCCCCCCGCCAGCGCGCGACGACCAGCACCAGCGCCATCAGCGCGATCGTGAAGGCGGTATAGCCGAACAGCAGCGAGTACCACGTCGCGGTGAAGCCGAGGAACAGCCCGGCGCCGAGCACCGCCGCCCAGCCATTGCGTCCGGGCGCCCGGCTGGCCGGGTCGTCGGTGTCCAGCGCCCGGCCGGCCGGGCGTTCGCCGGCGCGCAGGCCCGACCACGTCAGCACCAGCACCGGCGGCAGCAGCATCGTGATCATCGCCGCGTAGGGCTCCGGCGAGCTGTAGGCCAGCGTCACCGCGGCGGTCGCGGTGGTGACCATCAGCGCGTACTCGAACCGGATCATCCGCCACCACAGCACCAGCGCACCGGCGACGGCGATGGTGATCGAGGTGATCGCCCACGGCTTGAACAACTCCCACGCGGGCATCCCGGTCAGCGCCGCCGCGCGCCCGCCGATCCAGAACCAGCCCGGCGGGTAGAAGGACGGCAGCCCGAGATAGGTCATGTCGTGCAGGGCGGGGCTGTCGGTCAGGCGCGTCAGGTACTCGGTGCGGAACTGCTGATCGACGGAGATACCGAAGAGATACAGCTTGGTGGCGCCCAGCGGCATGCCGAGCGTCACGACGGAAAATGCCGACACGAACACCAGCCCGCCCAGTCGGGCGACCAACCGCCACCGGCCCTCCCGCTGCCACAGCCAGCCGACGCCGAGCAGCCCGATCAGGCAACCGACCTGGCCGACGGTGGTCAACGCGTGCAGCTGGTTCGACGACGGGAAGGCCGGCCACTGGACTCGCGCAATGGCCATCAGCGAGACCACCGAGACCCCTGAAGACACCAAGACGGCCACGATTACTGCCGCCACCATCTGGCCGAGGCTGGCCAGCGCGTTCCGCATGATCAGATGGGCAGCTTGCGGAAGATGGGCCGCGGGATATGTCGCAACACCATCATCACGTACTTGAATGCTGCTGGCGCCCAAACCAATTCCTTACCTTTTGCGGACGCGGTCACCGCGAGGTTGGCGACGTACTCCTTGTCGACGGTCAGCGGCGCTTCCTTGACGTGCGCGCTCATCCGGGTACGTACCTGGCCGGGGCGGATCACCAGAACGTGAACCCCGTACTCGCGCAACGCCTCTCCGAGGCCGAGATAGAAACCGTCCAGGCCGGCCTTGGTGGAGCCGTAGACGAAGTTGGAGCGCCGCACCCGCTCCCCGGCGGCCGAACTCATCGCGATGATCTGACCGAATCCCTGAGCGCGCATCTTCTCGCCCAGTAGCACACCCACCGAAACCGCCGCCGTGTAATTGATCTCGGCGGCAAGCACGGCCTTGTGCTGGTTCTGCCACAGCTCTTCGGCGTCGCCCAGGATGCCGAACGCGACGATGGCCACGTCGACGTCGCCGGCCGCGAAGGCCGCGTCGATCATCTTGGGGTGGCTGTCGGGGTCGGTGGCCTCGAAGTCGATCAGCTCGACCGAGCGCGCACCGGCGGCCTTCATCTGCGCGACGGCGTCGTCACGTCCGGGGTCACCGGGCATGGCGGCCAACAGGATTCGCGCGTGCGCGTTCTTCAGGTAGCGCGCGCAGATCGCGAGCCCGATCTCGGAGGTGCCGCCCAGCAATAAGATTGCCTGCGGGTTTCCCACGGCATCAAGAACCATTGCGCACCATCTAGAGCAGCTCCAAACGTCGGGCCATGTCGGAGGCGAAGACCCGCAGCGGGTCGGCCTTGCGGCGCACGGCGATCCACTCGTCGATGCGCGGATACATGGCGTGGAAGGTTTCGGCAGTGGTGCGCGAGTCCTTGGCGGTATAGACCCGTCCGCCGAATTCGAGTACCCGGCGGTCGAGTTCGTTGAGGAACTCGTTGATCCCGGGCTTGTTGGGGAAGTCCATCGCGACGTTCCAGCCGGCCATCGGGAAACTCAGCGGCGCGCGATTGCCCGGGCCGAACAGCTTGAACACGTTGAGCGCCGAGTAATGCCCCTGGGTCTGGATCCAGCGGATGATGGTCTTGAATTCGGCAAGAGCATCCGGCGGCACCAGGAACTGATGCTGAGCGAAACCCGTTGGCCCGTAAGCGTTATTCCAGCCGCTGACCAGGTCGAGCATGTGGTAGAACTGCGACAGATTCTGGATCTTGCCGGTGTAGTTTCCGCCCAGCCGGTAATACGTCTCGCCGATCGCCATGAACGACAGTTTGTTCATGGCGCTGATCGGAAACAGGTTCGGCACCGTCAACAGGTGTGGTGCATCGAATTTCAGCGGATTCTTGGCGAGCTTCTTTGGCAGCTGATCCAGCTTGGCGAGGCTGCCCCGGCTGACCGAGGCCCGGCCGAGCTTGGGCGGCGGGCTGATCAAATCGAACCAGGCGCTGGAGTAGGTGTAGCGACTTTCGCTGCCGTCGACGTGCACGGCGACCGTCTCGTCGAGGTCCTTGGTGGCCACGCCGTCGGCGATGAAGTACGCCGTCTCGGTCGGGGTCATCGCGATCGTGGCGCGCAACACGATTCCGGTCAGGCCGTTGCCCCCGACGGTCGCCCAGAACAACTCGGACTCCGGGCCCTCGGGGGTGATCGTGTGCACCGAGCCGTCGGCCATCAGCAGGTCCATCGACCGCACATGGCTGCCGAAGCTGCCCGCGCTGTGGTGGTTCTTGCCGTGGATGTCCGACGCGATCGCGCCGCCGACGGTGACTTGGCGGGTTCCCGGCAACACCGGGACCCACAGCCCGAACGGCAGCGCCGCCTTCATCAGTTGGTCCAGGCTGACACCGGCGTCGGCATCGACCAATCGGGTGTCGGCGCTGATCGAGTGGATGCGGTTGAGCACCGTCATGTCGATTACCAGGCCGCCGCCGTTTTGCGCGTTGTCGCCGTAGGAGCGCCCCAGCCCGCGCGCGATCACGCCCCTCCCGTTTTGGAGGCCGCCGGAGTCGGCGACCCGGGCCACTGCCTTGGCGATCACCTCGGGATCGGGCGTCGACAGCACGTGCGCCACCGACGGCGCGGTGCGGCCAAAGCCCATCAGCCGGGTCGGGGTGGTCGGGAAGTCGGCGCTCAACATCGTCAAAGAGGGTACCGCTTGCGCGGGACGGCTCAGTGTATGCGGAAGATTACGACTCGCTGCACGATGAAGTTGATCACCGTGGCAGTGCCCTGCGCGATCACGAATGCAACCACGGCCGCCCACCCGCTGTAGTGCATCAACACCAGACACAGATGGTTGAGCCCGACCTGGACCGCGAAGGTGACGCCGTAGAGAATCATGACCGCGACGAAGCGCGCGGTGCTCGGCTCCGCCTGAAAGGTCCACCGGCGGTTGATCAGGTAGGCGGTAATGGTGCCCACCACGAAGCTGGTGGCCTTGGACACGTCGACCTGCACGCCCAGGACTTTCCACAGCAGCATGTAGAGGCTGAAGTCGACGACGGCAGCCAGCCCGCCCGTCGCCACGAAGCGCACGATCTGGGTGGTCAGACTCAGGCGCGCCGACGCGGTATCCGGCTCCGGGGGAAGCATTGGGGGAGTTTATCGGGGTCGTGCGCGCCCCAGCGGCAGCTACTTGGGCAGCTTCACCGAGATCAGTTCGACCTGGCTTTCGCCCTGCGGGGTCGAGTACGTGACCTTGTCGCCCGCCTTGTGCCCCAGCAGGGCCAGCGCCAACGGGCTGTGCGACGTCAACGTCTCGGCCTCGCGACCGACGGGGGTCTCCTCAACGATCGAGATGACGTGCATCGTGACGACCTCGCCGTCGGCGAATTTCAGGGTCAACTCGGTGCCGCCGGGCAGCGCCTCGTCCTCGTCGGAGTGCGACGGCCCGGTCCGCAGCCGCCGGTCCAGCTCGTTGATCCGGTCGCCGAGGACAACGAGTTCCTCGGCCCGCTGGATGGCCTCGGCCGCGTCGCCGTGATCGCCGATCATCCCGCGGTCGTCCTTGACCTCGGCCTCGAGGGCGTCGCGCCGCTGCCGCAGCCGGTCCAGTTCCGCGGCGAGGTTCTCCCGCGCCGCATCCGCCACTGATTGGACTTTTTTACTCACGTCCGTCGACCTTCCGCGGCGCCCGTCTCTGTCACGAGGCGCACTAATTTGCCTGGTGGTGAATTTGTGGTGCTTCAGTGTTGCACCACACAAACCCGGCCGCCACCCTTATTCGGCGAGCGGTTGTCATCGGTTATACACGCGCGTCACGACCCGGCGGCGGCACATTTCGCACCGCCGGGCAGCGGATTACTGGTGTGAGTCGGTGTTCGGGACCAGCGAGGTTTCTGGCTCGTCGTAGTCAAAGGTCTCGCCGCGCAGCGCGTCGAAGATCGCCTTGCCCTGCGACACGAGTCCACTGGCCACCTGGCTGAGCCCGTCCGCACCGTTGAGCACGGTGAGATTCGCGCCGGCGAGCCCCGCGGCCGCGCGCTCCACGATGTCGGGCAACTGGTCGATCAGCGCCTTGTCCAAGGCCACCCGGTTGTGCGATGCCGCCGCCTCGGCCAGGATCTTCATCTTCTCGGCATCGGCGACAGCCAGGATCCGGACGCGTTCGGCCTCGGCCTCCGCGGGCTTGACCACCTCGGCGACCAATTCCTGCTGGCGTAGCTCGGCGGCGCGCTGGGCCAATTCGGTGCGCATCGCCAGCACCTCGCGCTGAGCCTCGGCCTCGGCCAGCGGGCCGGCTTGGGCGGCCTCGGCCTGAGCCTTGTCGACCTCGGCCTTGTACTGCGCCTTGACAACGGCGGTCTGACGGGCGAATTCGGCTTGCTGGCGCTGCGATTCCTGTTCGGCCTCCGCGGCCTTCTGATTCGCCTGGGCCTGGGCGATCTGCGCCATCTGCTGGATGGCGGCGTTGTGCGGTGCCGACATCGCGTTGATGTAGCCCAGGCCGTCGTCGTCGATGGACTGGATCTGTAGCGCGTCGACGGTCAGGCCGATCCGGGCCATCTCCTCCTTGGAACCGTCGAGGACCTCGGTGGCCAGCTTCTGACGTTCCCGGATGATCTGCTCGACGGTCATCGACCCGATGATCGAGCGCAGGTGACCGGCGAAGATCCGGCCGGTGAGTACCGACATCTGGTCTTGCTCGGACAGGAATCGCTGCGCGGCACTGATGATGCTTTCGGTGTCGTTGCCGACCTTGAAGGCGATCACCGCCCGCACGTTGAGAGTGATGCCCTGCTGAGTGACGCATTTTTCGCCGACCTCGGACTCGCACATGGCCAGCGTCAGGAATCGGGCCTTACGAAAGAACGGGACGACGAATGCGCCGTGACCGGTCACCACCCGGAAGGGCGCATCGCCCTTGGCTTTGGCGCCGGATATCAGCATCGCCTCGTCCGGCGCGGGCACTTTGTAACCGAGCATGTCATGGACTCCTTGAGTATTCGCTGTTGTGTATCAGGGGATTTCGCTCGTCGCTGGGGTCAACTGAGGTCCTGCTGGGCTGGTTCCCAAGGCTCGACCACCACCGTCCGTCCGCCGCGGATCTCCACCACCAGGACCTTGCTGCCCTTCGGTAGTGGGTCGTCGGACCAGGCCAGGAAGGTCTCCTTCGACCCCCGCACGGTCACCAACACCTCGCCGGGGCCGCGGTCGCCGCGGGTTGCCACGACCAGCTTGCCCACACAGCCGATTGCCAAGGCGTCGCTCACGATCGCATATTCCTCCATCGACGGGTTCCAGCGTCGAGTTTCGGCACGTTTGCCGCAAGGATAGACGCCGGCATCGCACTGTCGAATCGGGTGCATTCCAGTCCTTTCGTGGCATGCCGCAGCCCTACTAAATCGGCTGTTTTTCAGGGCTTTTCCTGTCAGAACAGCGTCTGGCCGAGGCCTTGGCGGATTCTCGAAGGATCCTTGGCGCGTCCAGCTCGGCGGTGGTCCTGCCAGGGCTCCAAGGATTCATTCAGGGCGATGACCGAGCCTTTTCTCACGCACCTCAATCGCTACGCGCAGATGAGCAAAGGAGCCCATCATGACCACCGCCAAGCTGGCCGGAAAGGCCACTCGGACTGCCGGTCTCGCGATCATCGCCTTCTTTCTGAGCCTCGCGTTCGCGACGGGGTTGGCGCACGCCGACGACATCACCACCGGTGGGATGTACGGCGACCCGACCGCGGCCGCCGCGTTCTGGAAGCCCCAGACTTACGACGACTGCGCGTTGATGGCCGCCGCCGATGTGATCGGCGAGGTGACCGGCCGGCCGGTCTCGGAGCAGGAGATCATCGCGCTGGCCCAGAAGCTGCCGAGCCAGAGCCACCCGGGGTCGATCTACACCGTGCCCAAGAACCCCAGCGACCCGAACAGCGGCCAGGGCACCAGCCCGGACGACCTCCCGTTACTGCTGGCGCACTACGGCGTCACCGCCAGGTTGACCAACACCAGCGACGCGCCCACAACGGGCCTGTCCAGCGGCATGCCCGCCCTCAAGCAGTACCTGTCCAGCGGTCGCAAGGTGATCGTCGAGGTGAACGGCGAGATGATCTGGGGCCAGCCGGTGGATGCCAAGGACCGCAACGGCCAGCCCACCTCCGACCACGCGGTCGTGGTCACCGGGATCGACGTCGTCAACTCCCAAGTGCACATGAACGACAGTGGCGCCGACGACGGCGCGAACGAGACGGTGTCCCTGGACCTGTTCACCAGGGCGTGGGCCACCAGCGATGACGAGATGATCGTCACCGACGCAGCCCGCTAGACCCAGTACGGCACCCGGGCGCGGTATTGCCGCATCGCGAATGCCGCCAGCAGCCAGCCGACGACGGTGAGGACCAGCACCACCGCCCAGTGCCGCATCTCCTGGTGGGCGCCCAGCAACGGCGCCCGCACGATGTCGAGGTAGTGCAGCAGCGGGTTGAGTTCGACGATCTTGGCCCAGTTGCCCGCGCCCTGCTGGCGCAAGGTGTCGTCGTTCCAGATGATCGGCGTCATGAAGAACAGCAGCTGGACGATCGAAAACAGCAGGGGACCGATGTCGCG
Source organism: Mycobacterium sp. 050128 (assembly GCF_036409155.1). Taxonomy (NCBI): domain Bacteria; kingdom Bacillati; phylum Actinomycetota; class Actinomycetes; order Mycobacteriales; family Mycobacteriaceae; genus Mycobacterium; species Mycobacterium sp. 050128. The sequence continues at coordinate 1,732,747 of NZ_JAZGLW010000001.1, forward strand.
GTAGCGGGTCGCCAGGATGCCGAAGCACAGCGACACCCAGATGCAATTGAGCACGATCAGCGCCAACGCCGGAATCACCGACAGGTCGGCCCACGACCACGGCTTGGGATAGATCATCGCGACGACGACATAGATGACGATGTTGTGGCCGAACAGGATCATCTGTCGCCACACCAGCCGATAGACGTGCACGCTCAACGGCGTCGGCAACTGCTTGATCAGACCTTCGTTGGCGACGAACACGTCGGCGCCTTCCAGGATGGCGGCATTGATCAGATTCCAGATGATCAGGCCCAGAGTCACATACGGCAGATGCTTGGCCAGTTCGAGGTGGAACAGCTTCGAATACAGCCCGCCCATCGCGACGGCCGTCGTCCCGGTGGCGATCGTGATCCAGAACGGGCCCAGCACCGAGCGGCGGTAACGCTGCTTGATGTCCTGCCAGCCCAGGTGTAGCCACAGCTCACGACGGCGAAATCCGTCGACCAGATCGTTGCGGGCCCGGGTGAAGGTCCGCGACTGGGCGGCGGCGTCGATGAATGTCACGGGGTTCCTCCAGATCCGGATGGTGGCGACCCGGTTCGCCCGGCTGCGCCGCGCTCCCGGTCGCCACTGGGTTCCGATGGTGGCGACCCGCTTCGCCCGGCTGCGCCGCGCTCCCGGTCGCCACTGGGCTTGCCGAACTGCTCACGACGTCCCAAGCGGCGCAACCGAATCCATTCCAGCAGACCCTTGGGATCGCGACGCGATATCAGGAAGAACCAGCCGAACCGAACCCACTCCTGCACCAGCAGCTTGCGTAGACCCGGCTGGGACAACAGATAGCCGCGGTTGCGGTAGGTGTAGAACCGCTTGGTCGCGTTGTCGGGATACTGCGTGTGCATCCGGCCGCCCAGGATCGGGCGGAACTCGTCGGATCCGCAGGGGTGCAGGTAAATCGCGTCCAGGCAGGTCCCGAACGGCAGGCCCGAACGCACCAGCCGGCGATGCAGCTCCACTTCGTCGCCCCGGATGAACAGCCGCATGTCCGGGACGCCGACGGCGTCCAGGGTGGACGCCCGGAACAACGCGCCGTTGAACAGCGATGCGATCCCGGGCAGCAGATCCTGTCCCGTTTCGGTGCGCAATTCGCTTGCGCGCCTGCGCCATACCAGGCCGCGCCGCAATGGGAATGCCAGCCGCTCCGGGTCGTCGGAGTTGCAGACCATCGGTGAAACCTCGGCCAGGCCGTGCTTTTCGGCGCAGGCCAGCAGCGTGGCCAGTACCTGCGAATCCTGTGGACGTCCGTCGTCGTCGGCCAGCCATACCCAACCGGCGCCCTGTGCCAGCGCGTGCAGCATGCCCAGCGCGAAACCGCCTGCGCCGCCCAGGTTTCGGCGCGACGCCAGGTAAGTCGTCGAAATGGGTTGGGCGGCAACAAGATCGCGGACCTGGGCATCCGACCCGCCGTCATTGTCGACGACGATCAGGTGATCGGGCAGCCGGGACTGCGCGCTGAGCATGCCCAGCGACTTGGCGAGTTCCTGCGCACGCCGGTGGGTGACCACGACGGCGAAGATGGATTCACTCATCCCCGGAAGCGCTTTGCGCCAGCGGCTTTTCGGCCTGGATCTGCAACCGGGTCTCTTCCAGCACCTCGCGGACGTGCCGGGCGGCGTCCTCACCCTCGTAGGCGCGCACCACGTCTTCGATGCCGCCGGTTTGGCGGATGATGCCGTGGTCGATCCACATCGCGGTCTTGCACAGCCGGGCCAGGAATTCGTTGGAATGGCTTGCGAAAACCAGTATTCCGGAACGCTCCACCAGACCCTGCAAGCGCGACTGCGCCTTCTTCATGAAGTCGGCGTCGACGGCGCCGATACCCTCGTCGAGCAGCAGGATCTCGGGGTCGATGCTGGTGACCACGCCCATCGCCAGCCGAACCCGCATCCCGGTGGAATACGTGCGCAGCGGCATCGACAGGTAATCCCCGAGCTCGGTGAACTCGGCGATCTCATCGACCTTGGCCAGCATCTGCTTTCGGGTCTGCCCCAGAAACAGTCCGCGGATGATGATGTTCTCGTAGCCGGAGATCTCGGGGTCCATCCCGACGCCGAGGTCGAACACCGGGGCGACCCGACCGGTGACCCTAGCCCAGCCCCGAGTGGGTTCGTAGATGCCCGAAAGTAGGCGCAGCAGAGTCGATTTCCCGGCTCCGTTGTGGCCGACCAGGCCGACGCGGTCGCCCAGCTCGAGCGACATGGTGATGTCGCGCAACGCTTCGACGACGACGACGTTGGAGTTGTTGCGACCGATCGAGCCGCCGGCCTTGCCGAGGAAGGCCTTCTTCAACGATCGCGACTTGGCGTCGAAGATGGGGAACTCCACCCACGCGTTACTGGTCTCGATATGCGGACCGCGAGGACCTGACACTGACGCCTGCTCTTACAGGTACTGCCCGGTGCCCGAGCCCGGACCGTGGCGCCCGATGCCCGGGGGCAGCGCTCCCTGGCGCATCTGCTCGAGCTGCGCGCGGGCGGCCATCTGCTGGGCGAACAGTGCGGTCTGGATGCCGTGGAACAGCCCCTCCAGCCAGCCGACCAACTGGGCCTGCGCGATCCGCAATTCGGCGTCCGACGGATCTTCGTCCTCGTTGAACGGCAGGGTGAGGCGATCGAGTTCCTCGCGAAGTTCCGGCGCGAGACCGTCTTCGAGCTCCCGGATGCTGGTGGCATGGATGTCGCGCAGCCGCTTGCGGCTGGCCTCGTCGAGCGGAGCCGCCCGCACCTCTTCGAGCAGTTGCTTGATCATCGTGCCGATGCGCATCACCTTGGCGGGCTGCTCGACAAGGTCGGTCAGGGAACGCTCGTCGGAATCGTCGTCGTCGCCGGCATCGTGAAGCGCCATGATTCGCGGATCGACCCCGCCGATGATCTCGACGCCGTCGTCGCCCGAGCCGTCGTTGCCGTTAATCAATCCGGTCACCATCCTCTTGTACGTCTATGGGCGGGGCGGTGTGGCATTTCCGCGCCATTCGTAGATCTTGGCCCCACCGTTGTCGTAGATCAGCGCCCACGACTTCGATTTTTCCAGCGACACTAGTCCGTCGGGGACGGCGAACCCGCGAACCGTCGGCTCACTGCTGTAGATGTAGCGGATATTCAGCGCCTTGATCGCCTCGACGACCCTCGGATCGGAATTGCCACGGTTGGCGTAGGCCCAGATGACGTAGCGCTGCGGTCCCGGCCCGGTCTGCTGCGGGAAGTCGTAATGGGTCCACAGCGGGTGCAAATCGGCCACCGCATACATCCAGGCGGTGCCGTCGGTGTTCGCGTTGGCGATCAGGGTGTCGTGGGCGCCGGGCAGTTTGGACAAATACTCCATCGCCATCAGGTCGCGCTGGTCGATCATCACCGAGTCGTATTTGTCGCCGAACAGCACCAGGTGTCGATAGAAGTAATGCCGCGCGCTGAACAGGGTCGTCAGTACCAGCAGGACCGCGGTGGTCGAGACCCAGAACGGTGCGGGCAACTCCTTGAACCGGCCGGTGATTCGTTTGACGACCGCGACCGCGAGCGCAACCCCGCCGAACAGCGCGATGGCTGCCATCGGCATCACCAGCATCGTCACCACCGAGGTGAGGCGGCGCGGATCGTTGTAGAAGAACTGGCTGAACTCCTCGATCGCGGCGCCGACCGCGTTGTGAAACGGGGCCCCCGCGTAGACGGTCGCCACCGTCAGCACCAGCCAGACCGCCACCGGCCACCAGATCCGCTTGTACAGCAGATACGCCATGCCGAGGTACATCAGCGCGACGAGGCCGTACTGGGTCGGGAAATCGTTGAGGTGGCGGGTGTGCAGTAGCAGCGCATCGATGACGCCCTGCTTGGCGCTCTTGAAGCTGGGGAAGGCATGCCCGGCGATGATGTCGGCCTGTTTGAGCACCCCGATGAACTGCGGCGCCAGGATCACCCCCGTCGGCACCGCCACCGCGGCCAGGATTGCGGCGTCGGCGACCCGCCCGCGCACCGGATGCCACAACACGTCCAGCAGCCACCAGCCCAACAGGAACAGGATGACGATGAATCCGCCGGTCAGGTGCACCGACAGCACGCCGACCAACGCCAGCACGGCCATCGGGATGCGGTCGCGATGCCGCAGCGTGGAGGTGATCAACAGGAATGTCGGGATCGCGACGCCGTAGGCGGCCAGGTTGGGCATCGCGGCGACGCCGAACTCAACGTAGGGCACCGAGGTGAACGACGCCGACAGCGCGGCCGCGGTGGCCGAGATCGCGGCGGCGCGGCCCGGCGTCATCACCGGGCGCAGCAGATGCCAGGTCAGCATCGCCGCGCTGGTCGGAAACAGCCAGATCGAGGCCGCGACCGAGTTCAGGGTGTAGCCGGTGGTCGGGGCCGCTCCGGTGAGCTGGCAGAACACCGCGGTCAGGGCGTGGAACACCGACGGGTAGTACAGCGTCTGGTGGGTCTCGACGTTGCGCAGCTCGCCCATGTGGGTGGACGACGCCTGGCCGGTGTCGAGGATGTAGCGCACTTCGTTGGCATGCCACACCGCATCCCAGGTGCTGGGGACGGCCTGCCAGTGAGCGGCCAGCCCGCGGTAGGCCGCCCACATGATCAGCAGCGTGCCCAGCGCCACCCCGGCCCCAACCGCCAGCGCCGGCCAGCCGGCGATGCCCCGCGCCTCGGCGTCGGTGTCGCGGTAGCGGGCCAGTAGCAATTGCAAACCCGTCGCCACCACACACACGACAGCCAGCGCCGCGAGCGCAGTCCAACCGTTCCACGGGATTCCGAGCGCACCGTAGGGAATGATCGCCAGCGCGACGACACCGTAGGTCAGCGCCGGGCCGACTGCGACCGCGATTGGCCAGGTTAGCTGGGCGATACGCGCAACGATTGTCCCCGGGGCGATCAGCAAAAACAGTGCGATCAGCGTTCCGATCCAGAGCCCCACTGGACTAGTATGGCTGGCCGGGTGACCTGGCTCGGGCAGCCACCGGCTGGCTCTGACGTCTGTGGCACCCGCTATCGTCACGATTTCGCTCTAGTGCGCAAGCTCTAAGGTGGCTGCATGGCTTACGACGTCGCCCGGGTGCGCGGACTGCATCCGTCACTGGGTGACGGATGGGTGCACTTCGACGCGCCGACCGGGATGCTGATCCCTGATTCCGTTGCGACCACCGTCTCCACCGCCTTCCGCCGCTCCAGTGCCACCACGGTGGGAGCGCACCCGTCGGCGCAGCGCAGCGCCGCGGTCCTGGAAGCGGCGCGCGCGGCCGTGGCCGATCTGTTCAATGCCGACCCGGCGGGCATCGTGCTGGGCGCCGATCGGGCGATCCTGCTGTCCTCGCTGGCCGAGGCGTCATCCTCGCGGGCCGGTCTGGGCTACGAGGTGGTCGTCAGCCGCCTGGACGACGAGGCCAACATCGCCCCATGGCTGCGGGCTGCGCACCGCTACGGCGCCAAGGTGAAGTGGGCCGAGGTCGACATCGAGACCGGCGAGCTGCCGACGTGGCAGTGGGAGAGTCTGATTGGGAAGTCGACGCGACTGGTCGCGGTCACCTCCGCATCGGGAACGCTGGGCACGGTCACCGATCTGCGGGCGATGACCAAGCTGGTGCACGACGTCGGCGGGCTGGTGATCGTCGACCACTCCGCGGCCGCGCCCTACCGACTGCTCGACGTCAAAGAGACCGACGTCGATGTGGTGGCGGTCAACGCGACGGCCTGGGGCGGCCCGCCGGTCGGCGCGATCGTGTTCCGGGATCCGGCGATGATCAACTCGTTCAGTTCGGTCTCCACCGATCCCAACGCCACCGGCCCGGCGCGCCTCGAGGTGGGCGCGCATCAGTTCGGACTGTTAGCCGGGGTGGTCGCCAGCATCGAATACCTTGCGGCATTGGACGAGTCGGCCCGCGGCAGCCGGCGTGAGCGGCTGTCGGTGTCGATGCAATCCGCCACCTCGTATCTCAACCGGATCTTCGACTACCTGATGGTCTCGTTGCGGTCGTTGCCGTTGATGATGTTGATCGGTCGCCCGGAGGTGCGGATCCCGCTCGTCAGCTTCGCGTTGCAGGGCGTGCCCGCCGAGCGGGTCGTACAGCGGTTGGCGGACAACGGAATTCTGGCCGTCTCCAACGAGAGCTCGCGCGTGCTGGATGCCTTGGGCGCCAACGAGGTTGGCGGCGCGGTGACGGTCGGGCTGGCGCACTACTCGACGATGGCCGAGGTCGATCAACTGGTCCGCGCGCTCGCGTCGCTGGGTTAGATCGCCGTCGCGATCGCCGCGGTCGCACCTACTCTGTGTTTGAGTGCGCGCTCACGGCGAGAATTCGGCAAAGATCCCGCCCTCAGCGCTCACTCGAAAACCTGAGCGCGCACTCGATGTGCGAAAGCTATACGGTCAGCACGATCTTCCCGTGCACCTCGCCCGAGACCAGCTTCTGGTGGGCATCGCCGGCCTGCTGAATCGGCATGCGGGCGCCGATGATCGGCCGTACCCGGCCGTCGGCGATCATCGGCCACACCGACTCCGTCACGGCTGCGACGATCTCGCCCTTGCTGTTCGGGCCGGTCACCGGCCGGCCCCGCAGCGTCGTGCCGATCACGCGTAACCGCTTGGGCAGCAGCTTGCCGATGTTGAGCTCGGCCTTGAGACCACCCTGCATGCCGATGATCACCAGCTGCCCGTCGGTGGCCAGCGCATCGAGATTGCGGTCCAGGTAGGAGGCACCCATGATATCGAAGATCACATCGGCGCCGCCGCAATCCTGCAGCCGCGCGACGAAGTCCTCGTCGCGGTAGTTGATGGTGATCTCGGCGCCCAGGTCGCGGCAGGTCTGCAGCTTCTCCTCGGAACCAGCGGTGACCGCCACCCGGGCGCCCAACGCCCGCGCGATCTGAATCGCGTGGGTTCCGATGCCGCTGGCCCCGCCGTGCATCAGCAGCAGCTGGCCCTCGTGCAAGTGCGCGGTGAGCACCAGATTCGACCACACCGTGCAGGCCACCTCGGGCAGCCCCGCTGCATCCTCCAGCGAGACGCCGCCCGGAATCGGCAACACCTGAGGCGCGGGAACCGCGACGTATTCCGCGTAGCCGCCGCCCGCCAACAGCGCGCAAACCTCTTGTCCGACGGACCATTCCGTGACGCCCGACCCCACTGAGGCGACAACGCCGGATACCTCCATGCCGATGATGTCGCTGGCACCAGGCGGCGGCGGATACTTGCCGGCGGCCTGCAGCACGTCGGCGCGGTTGACGCCGGCCGCGGCGACCTTGATCAGCACCTCGCCGGGTCCGGCGGAGACATCGGGGACCTCTTGCCAGACGAGTTGGTCGGAAGATTCGGCGACGATGGCGCGCATGCGGGCCACGGTACTAGCCCCGTTACCCTTGTCAGCGGTGGCGTGGCAGAGCGGCCTAATGCACTCGCCTTGAAAGCGAGAGACGGCTAAAACCGTCCGGGGGTTCAAATCCCTCCGCCACCGCGGTGTTCAGCGGCGCGGCTGATCGGGCGTCGGCGCGCAGCGAAGAATCGCGCCGATGCCGTCGGCCGGGGAGATTCGCTCGTCGGTGCGCACCACCGACGCGCCCCCCGAAATCGCCAACAGCGGCAGTGCCTCGTCGGCCCGCACCGTCTTGGCCGTCGCGGCGCTTTGCTGCGGCAGTCCGGCGGCGGTGGCAGCGACTGTTGTCATGCGTTCGTCGGCGACCACCAGGGCGTCGTAGATGTTGCCGATGATCAGGGTGTCGACCGTGCCCTGGCCCAGGGCAGTGCAGACCGCACCGAGTCCCTCGATCGCCAGCCCGGATTGCCGGCCCAGTTCGGCGGTGAAGCGCGCCGCGGCGGTGTCCATGGTGCCCTGCCGTTGCCACAGCAGCGTGGTGTCGATGGCGCGTTGAATCTCCTCGAAGTCATAGCCACCGCGCCGGTCCGCGACCGGCAGCGACGTCATCCGCTTGCGGATCGGGTCCGGCAGCGCCGCCAGCAGATTCGAACGCGATTCCGGATCGCCAACCAGGAACAGCTCGCCGAACGACGTGTCGTGCACGAGTTCGCCGATTCGGTTCGCGACGGTGCGCAGTCGCTGCCCCGGCTGCGCATCGGCCTCGACGGATTCGGATAACCGGACGGCATCGACGTGGCGGGTGATGAACGCCCCGGTTCGGTCGGCCACCACCAGCAAGTAATCCGAATTCGCGACCCCGAATTCGAGAATGGGGACGATATACGGCAATTCGGAAACTCGGACGATTGGCACGACGGTTGGCCGCAGCAGGTGTTCGTTGAGGACCACCCCACTGGTCGTGGCCACCACTGCGCGCCCGCCGCGGCCGATCGGCAAACGCAGTCCCATCACGGCGTGTTCGATTGCAACGGTGATCGATTCGTCCGCGCCTTGCCGCTCAAGCTCTTTACCCAGCGCGAGCCATGTCAGCTCAAGCGCAGGGCTGGGGTCGCCGTCGTCATCGGAATCTTCGAAGTAGACCGACGCGAATGGCCCGGGCACACCGAGCAGCTCGCGAAAGCGGTCCGAATCCATGCATCATTGTTGCTCGAATGACTTGGCCGTAAAGGCCGTTTTGTCGGCAGGCGGACCTGCGAGACACGGTCTAGCTGCCGCCACCCTCGGTGTCGTCGAAGAACGACCAGTCGCCGTCATGCTCGACTTCCATCCGCCAGCCGAGTTCGCTGTTGTCGGCCTTGCTGTCGACGAACCAGGCGTGCGCGTCCTCGGCGCTGGCGATGTCCTTGGTCGCGACGATGTCGCCGTGCGGGTTGATCACTCGATAATTGGCCATCGCCGCAGTGTTCCCACTGTCTGCGCGCTCAATCGGTCGGGATTTGTGCCGCGATGGTGTTCATCAGCGTGGCGTAGCGACGTAGTTCCGGGTCGCGGCCGGGTTTACCGCTACTGATCAGACCGGCGGCCAAGTTGCGCTCCGGGTCGGCCCAGATCGCTATGTTGCTCAAGCCCAGACTGCCGAACGCTTCGGGTGCGTTGCGGCCGAACGGGCCCCATCGGTTGGTCCCGAGGATGAAGCCGGTACCCCAGCGAGCCGGCATCAGCCCCACGGCGAAATCCGGCCGCAACCGCCGGGATTCGGTGACCGCGCCTCGCATTGTCTCCGCTTGGAGGACCCGCACACCATCGAGTTCGCCGTAGCGACGCCAGATCTCGGCGAACCGTGACATCTCGTTGGCGGTCGAGACGGTATTGGACGAGGGGATCACCGTGGTCAAGAAGAACGGCTCGTTCGTCACCGGGATCATCTCGTGCACGGTGCCGCCGATGGCCTTTCGGAATATCTGCGCGATGACCGGAGGTAAAGGCCGACCGGTGGCATGGCTCGGAGCGACCAGATCGAGGTCTTGCTTGGCGACACCGAAGTTGGTCCACCGAAACCCAAGCGGGTCAAGGATTTCGGCGGCCAGGATTTCGCGAATGTCCTTGCCGGCGGCGGTGTAGACGATCTCGCGGATCAGGGGGCCCCAGGTCAGCGCGTGGTACATGTGGATCAACCCCGGCCGGTACAGCGGGCGCAGATTGCTCAGCATTTCCTGCACGTACTCGTGATCGTCGGTCCGTTTGAGGTCCGGCAGCGGCCCGGTCGGAAACGGGAGGCCGGCGCTGTGGGTCATCACGTGCCGGATCGTGATGCGGTCCTTGCCGTGGCTGGTGAAAGTGGGCATGTACTCGCAGACCCGGTCGTCAAGGGAGAAGACGCCCCGCTCGACCAGCTGGTGCACCACCGTCGCGGCGATGGCCTTGGCCGCCGAGTACACGCAGAACGGTGTGTCCGTAGTGACGGGGACCTTCTCGGCATCGGGGGAGTCGGTAGGCGCATTGCCCCAGCCGTGCCCGATGGCGCGGTTGAGCACCACGCGACCCCGGTGCCGGATGCACAACTGGATCGCCGGGTGCATGCCCGCCTGATACCAGTGGCGGGCGGCCTGCCAGATTCGTTCGACGGCGGCGCTGTCGACCTCGGAGTAGTCCTCGTCGCCGACCGCGGTGACCGCGTCCAGGTCGGCCGGGACGCGGATCTTGCCGTCTGCAGTCATCGTTGCCACCCCCGCGAGGGTACGTGGCGCCCGGCTACTCCCCGGTGAACTGCGGCGGACGCTTGGCGAACGTCGCCTGGATGCCCTCGGTGAGGTCCTTGGACGGCAGGAACGCCGAATTCCAGGCCGCGACATAGCGCAGGCTTTCCGACACCGCCGCGATGCGCTGCTGGTCGAGCACGTCCTTGACGCCGTAGACCGCCAGCGGCGGGTTGGCGGCGATTTCGGCCGCAGTGGCGTGGGCGGCGGCCAGCGAGGCCTCGGCGTCGGCGTAGACGTCGTTGACGAGGCCGATCTTCTCGGCGCGGGCCGCGTCGACGTCCTTGCCGGTGAGCGCCAGCTCGCGCAGATGGCCGTCGTTGAGGATCAGCGGCAGCCGGGCCAGGCTGCCGACGTCGGCGACGATCGCGAGTTTGACCTCGCGCACCGAGAATTTGGCGTCGGCGCTGGCATAGCGGATGTCCACCGCCGAGATCAGGTCGACGCCGCCGCCGATGCACCAGCCGTGCACCGAGGCGATGGTCGGGGTGCGGCAGTCGGCGATCGCGGTGATCGCACCCTGCATGCGCCGCAGCTCGGTGTGGAAATCCGTGCGGGGGCGGGCCAACGCCCCGTCGGCCAGCAACGGCGCGAACGTGCCGCCCATCGCGGGCAGGTCCAGGCCGTAGCTGAAGTTCTTGCCCGATCCGGTGATGACGATGGCCCGCACGTCCCGGTCGGCGTCCAGGGTGCCGAACACATCCGGCATCTCGGCCCAGAAGGCGGGCCCCATCGCGTTACCCTTTCCGGGCCCGATCAGCGTCACCTGCGCGACGTGATCTTTGACCTCGACGGTGACGGATTCGTATGTATCGGCCATATCGAGACCGTAGCGTGGCGAATATGCCTCGTGATTTGCGACCCGGGCCAGATTCTCCACCGGCCGACGAGCTGCGCAGCGCCGAAGACACCCTCGGGGTGCTGCAGCAGGTCCTGCACACCTTCGCCGGCGACGACATGTCCCGGCAGACCGGCTGCTCGGAATACGACGTGACCCAGTTGACCGAGCACCTGCTGAAATCGATCACCGGCATCGGCGGCATGGCCGGTGCCCGGTTCCCGGAGCGCGATCCGGGCGACTCGGTGGAACGCCAGATCATCCTCGCGGCCCGCCCGGCATTGGACGCCTGGCACCACCGCGGCCTGGACGGCACCGTGCCATTCGGCAAGACCGAGATGCCGGCCAAGTCGGCGTGCGGCATCTTCTCGATCGAATTCCTAGTCCACGCTTGGGATTACGCCGTCGCGGTGGGCCGCGACGTCGACGCCCCGGAGCCGCTGGCCGAGTACGTGCTGGACCTGGCGCACAAGACGATCAGGCCGGAATTCCGTGGCGCCGCCGGGTTCGACGATCCGGTCGACGTGCCCGCGGACGCCAGCGCCTTGGATCAGCTCGTGGCGTTCACCGGACGCGACCCGGCCAGATAATTCACGCGGTCGATTCGGCCGCGGCGCGGACCTTCTCGCGCAGCCAGCTGTGGGACGGGTCCTGATCGAAGCGCGGGTGCCACACCGCGTAGAACTCGAGTTCGATCAACTCGCGAGGCGCCGCGAGAATGCGGGTCTGCGCGGGGTCGGCGTTCTTGCGTGCCACCCGTTCCGGAAGGGTCAGCAGCAGGTCGGTGCCCGGCAAAATGCTGGGCGCCAGCGCGAAGTAGGGCACGCTGACGGCCACGCGGCGCGTGACGCCGAGCGGCTCGAGTGCCCGGTCTATCCAGGGCTGGCCGATGTCGATCGTCAGGTGGGGTAGGCGCAGATACGTGGACAGCGAGACGGATGTCTGGTCGGCCAGCGGGTGCTCGGCGGCGACGACGCAGACGAAGCGATCGCTGAAAAGGTGTTGACTGCAATACCTTTCGGGTGCGATGCGGCCATAAATCGCCAGGTCTATCGTCCCCGCGTCAAGTTTGTCGAAGGCGTGCTGGTCCAGAACTTCGCAACTCACCGTCGAATTGGGTGATTCGGCCAGGATCGTGCGCACCAGTGCGGGTCCGAACGTGGCGACGGTGTAGTCGCTGACGGCGAGGCGAAACGATTGCGTGGCCGTGGCTGGGTCGAACGCCTCCGTCGCAAACAGTTGCTCCAAATGCGTTATGGCCGTGGTGAGTTGGTCACGCAGACGCTCGGCGCGCGGCGTCAGCGAGTAGCCGTCCGGTCCTCGCACCAGCAACTCGTCGCCGAAGTGTCGGCGCAACCGCTGCAGGGCGCGGCTCATCGCCGGCTGGCTTAGCCGGACCCGGTCGGCCGCACGCGAGACGTGTTGCTCCTCCAGTAGCGCCACCAGCGGCGGCAGCAGATTCAGATCCACCTGGTCGATATGCGTAGTGCGCATGGATGTCATGTTAACGATTCATTTCACAAATAGCAGCTGTTACCAGAGGCTTTTAGTAACACCCCGAAGAACCACGGAGGAGCTGATCCCAATGGCACAGACGCTGAACGTAGAACTGGATGAGCTGCTGGCGCGCGCCGGCGAGCTGGAGGCCGCCATTCCGGGGCTACCCACCGAAAACCCCCAAGCGCCGTGCGCCCTGCCGATGGTCGTCACGGCGGCCAAGCAACTGGCGGCGTCCGCCGATAACTTGCGGATCTACCTTGCCGTGGGCGATCGTGAGCGGCGGCGTTTGGCAGAGGCGCTGCGGAATGCGGCCAAAGCCTATGAGGAGACCGACGAGTCGGCCGAGCGCGCCATCAACGACAACACATCGGTGTCGGCGGCGGCCGTGTCCGGGCGTGGGTTCGAGACCCAGGGCGTGCTCCCCATTCCGGAACTCGTCCTCGATCCGACCGAGGGCGCTCCGTATCGAGAGTTGAAGCAGGCGACCAAGGAAATCGCCGAACCCGATCAAGGCGTGGCGTTCGACAGCTTCGCCGATGCGTGGAGCGCGTACGGGCAAAGCCTGCTGGACGCCTCGTACGCGTTCCGGCCCTTTCGATCCTGGCGCGGCGATGCCCTGTATTCCGTCGAGTCCAGCTTCGACCAGCAAAAAGAATGGACGGTCAAAATGGCCGAGGCGTGCGCAACCATGGCCACGCAGGCTCGAAAGGTCGCCGCGGCGCAGCGGTGGGCCTGGGGGTACCACCCGCCGCTGGCAGAGGTCGAGGAGTACGACCGGGCCTGGGTCGAGGCCATGAACGGCCTGGCCACAGCGACGGACAAGAAGGCCAGAAAGCAATACACCGAGTTGCAGCAGAAGGTCACAGATTATTACAAGCTGGCACAACAGGTTTCGGAGCAAGTGCTCGCCCAATACAAGACGAAGGCGGAGCTGCCTCTGACGCCGGTCGACGCGATGCGGCCTCCGCAGGCCTATTACATCGCGGCCCCGCCCGACCTTGGCAACGGCAACGAGAACGACAACGGCATCGGCGACGGTATCGGCGACTTGCCGTCTGGTCCGCAGGACCTGCCCATTGGGGACAATGTTTCCGGCCTGACCGGCATGCCGCCCGTCGGGATGCCGCCGATACCGGGCACGCCGAACGACCCCAAACTCGCCGGGGCATTGGGGGCGAAGCCGCCTTCATCGAAGGTCAAACCGGCGTCAGTGAAGCCGCCGTTCGGTGGCGCGAAGGCGGGGGCCGGTATCTCCCTTTCGACGCCGCTGGGGTCTGCGGCTGGGGCGGGTGCAGGAGGCGGTGTTCCCGCTCCGCCCCGACCCGACCACAGCCGATGGGCCCCTGGGGCGGCCGGCGCAACGGGCGGCGGGGGCGTGGGCATGGCACCTGTGGGCGGCTCGCCGAGCAAGCAGGCCGAAGGCGGCGGCAAGGGTGGCAAACGCGCCGGGGGTGAACAGGCGATCTACACCGAGATGCGGGCGTGGACGGAGGCCGTGATCGGTCTACTCCAAAACTGAGGCGCGCCGATTCCGTTCACCGCGCCGCTGCCAGGCTGTAACGTCCAGCCCTTCATTTGCCGGCCAGGAATGAAAACCGCTGCCAGACATTGGAATTCATCCAACGATTCGATCTGCGCGCGTTAGGCTCGGCCCGCCGTGCGCAGCATCATTGCACTTCAATCACGAGCGAAAGGAATAGGGACATGAGTTGGTTAAGAGGTGCCCACGATCTTGCATATGTGGTCGGACGGGGTTCGCCCGCGCTCGGCGCCGGGCTCCAGCAGGACTGGGTCACGACCGGGGCAAATATGGGTGCGGCGGCCGGGAAGTTTACTTGGTACCTGCGGGACAAGTTCGACATGCTCAAAACCGGATTGGCTAAACCGGGGCCCACCCCGACCCCGACCGCCATCATCGACATAGCGATGGTCGCCGTCGCCGCCTTAGACATGGTGAATGGTTTTCTGGCAGCCGACCAGGGCGGCGCATTCAGCACGGGGAAAGACAGGTTCGAGAACCTGCGTCTCACGCAGGAGCTGGCCAACCCGGACCCCGCGAAATGGGATGGTGATGCGGCGAAATCGTATGCGGCCGTGAATGATCACCTGAAGAATCTCGCGGATATCTTGCAAGAACTGGACAAGCAGACGCAGCAATGCGTCGCAGACCACGCCGCAAAGATTCAACAGGCGCACCGGGTCATTGCATTGTCGCTGTTGGCGCTCCAAGTTGCGCAGGCCGCGGCTTTACTTATGTGGGCGTGGCCAGTGATTGGCCCTGCTTGGTCAGTGGCGTTCCAATCCGTCACGGTTTCTGCGATATCGCTGACCATCATCAGCTACGAGTCCCAAGTGATGAACTCGTCGGGAGAGACAGCACAGAAGTTCGACGCACTCGCGAACGAGTACAAAAGCATCGCTGACCGGGCAGCGCCCACAGGGACTTTCGCGACGATTGAGGTGCTGGGCGCCGATGAAACTTACACTCCCGACCTGCAGGCCATCTCAGACGCACTGTCGGACTTCTCCGCACCGCCGAGCATTGCGCGGCTGGCCGAAATATCCAGCCAGGTAGTCTCGCTCGACGAGCAGAGCCGGCGCGGCGCCTGCTTCAGCGACACTGAAACCCTCGATCAGCGTGAGGCAGAAGCAACGCCGACCGCCGTTGACGGGCCCGCGATGACCGGGCAGTTCGCGGACAGTTCCAGGCAGGTCCCCCAGCAATTGAACCGGGTCAACCAGACCATGGGGTCCGCACAGCCACTCGCCTCGGCGAGACAACCCGCAAAACCCGCCCGCGCGCGGGATGCCGCCGGCGCCGAAGCGGGCTCCGAGGGAGCGGAGCGCGCACCCGTCGATGCAGCGAAAACCCCAGAAGCCAAGCAAAACAACCACATTCGCTGACACGGTGGGTGCGGGAACTCGAAGATAAGGAGACAATCATGATGAACCTGAACGTCGACCCAACACATCTGGCCAACCTGGCAAAGCGCCAGGATGCGGTGGCCGCCACCGCGGTCAACGCGGCCAAGACGACCGACACCGTTGCACAGTGGCTTTGGATAACCCATGGCGTCATCAGCTGGGGATCCAACATTGCGGGGGGCGGTCTGGTGAACCAGCGCCGCGCGGCGGGCCTCGCACTGGCGAAGGCGGCCGCTGATCTGTCCGCAAAACTACGCGCGGCCGAGGAAACGTATCAGGGTGTCGACGGGGAGCTGCGCGAAAACCTCGACGACCAGGCGCAGCCGAAATAGTGCTTGCCCGTTACCAGTTCAGACATAGGAGAGGAAGAAATGCCTCAGTACTTTGGAAATGATGACGACCAGGGCGGTCTTGCCGCGGCGCTGAACTTCTCCGGCTCAGGCAAAGCCGCTGCCGACGATGGCGGCGGTGTCGCCGGCGCGTTACCGGGCTATGCACCGGCCCAGCCCAGCGAGACGGGATCCGGACTGGAATTCGTCCGTTCGCAAACCGCCAAAGAGGAGCTGGAAGAAAATGACAACGAGGTGGACGGAAGCCCGCTGTTCGCGGTGACCAACCCACCGAGGACGGTGTCGGTCGCGGCGCTGATGGACGGAAGAACCCAACGGGTCCGTCTGTCGTCGAAAGTGACGGACATGACCGAGTCCGAGCTGGCGGCCGAGATCGTCGTTCTTGCGGGCTTGGCTCGTCAAAAGGGGCTGGCCGGCCAATGGAATCTGCTCGGAAACGCCGCGCTGCCGGAGGCCATGCATGAGATCGGGATCGCCGATGGCGGGGCGTTGCGCGATTTCGTGACGGATTTCTTGCCCTTGCCGACGCCGGAGCATGCTGCCGCGGCACAGGCAGAAGTGTTCGCCTCTCGATACCCGACAGATCACGACTGACACGCCGCGTCGAGTGTGCGCCTACCACCCCGAGTGTGCGCTCAGGGCGGAAAGACCGCCGAAATCCCGCCCCGGGCGCACCCTCAAAATCCCGTGTGCACACTCAAAAGCCAAGGGCGCTATACGCGCTCGAGATAGAAGTAGTAGTAGCGGCCCACCCCGTCCTGGAAGTCGAGCACGCCCTTGCCGTTCATAATGCCCATCACGGCGTCGTCGTCGATCCTCTTGAAGTGGTCGTGCACGGGCTGCCCGTCGTAAACCATCGTGGCGGTGACCTCGCCGCGGAATTCTTCCAGCCACAGGCTCGCCTCGCCCTTGCCCATCTCCTTGTTGGAGAACTTGTTTCCGTCGGCATCGAGGCAGACCAACGGCTGCACGTCAGTTACCGACGTGAAGGTCTTGCCGAACCAACCGACCTTCTCCAGCTGACCGTTCATCATGTGTCCGGTGAGAAATTCACCGCCCTTCCACTCGCCGATCATCTCGTCAATCGTCGCCGGCTCCAGCGTCGCCCAGAACTCGTCGAGCTCGGCATCGGTGATACTGTCGCGTTCCTTGAATTCGGTAAACTGCTTGCGGGCCGAGCTCATTCGTCCACCTCCGAGTGTCTGATCCAGTCGCGGGCAAACGCCAGCAGTGCGTCGTTTTCTTTGGGCGCGCCGATGGAGACGCGGACCCCGTCGTCGCCGTACTGGCGAACCACGATGCCCGCGTCGGCTGCCCGCGTGACGAAGTCCCGGGTGCGCAGGCCTAACGGCAACCAGACGAAGTTCGCCTGCGACGGCGGCAAGGTGAATCCGGCGTCCCGCAGCTCTGCGCTCACCCGGACCCGGTCGGCGACCAAAGAGTCTGTGCGGGCTAACAATTCGTCGGCGGCATCCAGCGATGCGATCGCGGCGGCCTGCGAGACGTTCGTCACCGAGAAGGGCACGAACACCTGGTCCAAAGCCGTGATCAGATCGGGGTGGCCGACCGCATAGCCGACGCGCAGCCCGGCCAGGCCATAGGCCTTCGAAAAAGTGCGCAGCACAACGACATTACGGTGGGCGCGGACCAGGCCCAGGCTGTCGGGCAGCATGTCGTCGCGAATGTATTCGACGTAGGCCTCGTCGATCGCGATCACGATGTGCGGCGGAACCGCCTCGACGAAGCGGATCAGCGTGTCGGGATCGACGACGGTCGAGGTCGGGTTGTTGGGATTGCAGACGAAGATCAGCCGCGTGCGTTCGGTGATCGCGGCGGACATCGCGTGGAGGTCGAAGGTATGGTCGGTCAGCGCCACCTTGACGGCGGTCGCGCCGGCGACCTGGACCAGCGGCGGGTAGAGCTCGAAGCTGCGCCAGCCGAAGATCACCTCGTCGCCGGCCGAGGCGGTGATCTGCACCAGCTGCTGGCACAGGCTGACCGAGCCGGCGCCGACGGCGATGTGCTCGGGGTCGAAACCCGGACCGACGTGCTTGGCCAGCGCCGCTTTGAGTTGGACGCAGCCGTTGTCCGGATAGCGGTTGACGACGTCGGTCGCTTGCTCGATTGCGGCGCGGACACTGGGCAGCGGGCCGAACACCGTCTCGTTGCTGGCCAGTTTCATCGAACCCGGCACGGTCTTACCAGGAACGTAAACTGGCAGCCCGGCCAGCTCAGGCCGTAGGCGGGCAGTCACTTCGACAGCATATGTCCCCGCTGTGTACGCTATGCCTCCGGCGGTTCAGGGACGCCCGCGTCGAGTCGGGTACCCTCATGAAGTCCAAGGGAGGCGTGCCAGAGCGGCCGAATGGGGCTCACTGCTAATGAGTTGTCCCCCCTAAAGGGGACCGGAGGTTCAAATCCTCTCGCCTCCGCTGAAGTCCTTTCGGGGACACAACTGAAGTACCGGCGCCCGTAGCTCAACGGATAGAGCATCTGACTACGGATCAGAAGGTTAGGGGTTCGAATCCCTTCGGGCGCGCTTTACAGCGGCGGACGTCATTTTTCGGAGAGGTTGACGACCTCGGACTCGGCCAGCCTGTCGCCGGTGTCGGCACCGCGCGCTTCTACCTTCCATTCGCCGGAGGTGATGCCGTTGCTGTCCAACCACCCCCGGCACGCCTGAGTCAATCCCGGGCCGCTGTCCAGCTCGCGGCGGGTGTGCGGGTCGTGGTCGTACTCGGTCCAGGCGGTGCCGTCGCGGCGCATCAACGCATGCGTCACC
The DNA here is from genome assembly GCF_036409155.1 of Mycobacterium sp. 050128. NCBI lineage: Bacteria > Bacillati > Actinomycetota > Actinomycetes > Mycobacteriales > Mycobacteriaceae > Mycobacterium > Mycobacterium sp. 050128. The sequence goes on from NZ_JAZGLW010000001.1 coordinate 1,751,246, forward strand.
AGCAGGTGCGCCTGGCACAGCGCGGCGCGGTCAAAGGGGGTTCCTGGCTTGGTGGGGAAATATCCCCCGCAGACTCCGCAGGTCCGCATCACGTGGTCCGGCTCTTCGCCAGCCGCGATCGGCGTGAACCCCAGCGCGTCCGCCGGAAATCCGGGGTCGTCTTCCGTGCTCATTCGCAGCTCCTCGAGCCGTGGCGTCGGGATTTTGACGATAACCCTTGTCGCGCAGGGCCGAGACCACCGGCTCATGCGGTAAGCCGTTGTTCCGCAAGACGTTAACGAGTGGTTACGAAACCGCGTGCAACTAGGCCTTGCCGTCGTCCGACTCGTCGGCGCCAGACTGTTCGGGCATCGGCCCAACCGTCGCGATCATCGGGATTCTCAGCGTTTTACCGCCCGCGATCGGCAGGTGCACGGCGAAGAACACGATCTTCAGCTCCACGCTGACCTGCCGCATAGGCTGGGAGTACAGGTCAAAGCGCATGTCCCGCAGCCGCGCCAGGCCGCGCTCGAGCCGACTCATGGCCTCGACCTTACCGGCCCGCTATGGACGTGGATCGAACGGACGACGCGTCGGCACGGTGACCGTCTGGGTAACCGTGCTGGTCTCGGTGCTCGGGGACAGTGTCACCGTGCTCGTCGGCGGAACGGTCGTCGTCGGGACGGTCGTCGTCGGGGTGTCCGTGCTCGGCGGTGGCGCCGTTTCGGTCACGGTCTGGGTCGGCGGGGGCGCACCGCCGCCTCCGGGTGGGTGGTGCCGCGTGGGCTCCGCGGCGGTGGTGGTAACCGTCGTCGTGGGCGACGGCGTGGGCGTCGTCGTGGTGGTCGGACTCGGCGCCGGCGAACCGCTCACCAGCGTCACGATCGCGTAGGCCACTAGGCCGAGCACGATCACGCCCAGTGCGCCCGCCGCGACCAGCGCCGGCGCGCGTCGGTACCACGGTGTCGGGGGCTCCGGCTCGGGGTCATAACCGCCCTGGTCATAACCGCCGCCGTACTTCGCGGCCTGCGTCGGCTCGTACTCGGAGTAGTAGTCGGGTTCCTCTGGGTAAGGAGGCACGTTCAAAGATGCTAGCCGGTGCCGATCTGGGTCAGCGCGCGCTCGAACAGGTGCACCGTGGCCGCATGCAGTTGATCGCCCACTTCTTTTTCGGCCTTACCGGCGCACGCACGGGCCAACGTGCCCTCGATGACGATGCCCAGCTTGAAGCAGGCCAGCACGGTGTACCAGGTGATGTGCGACAAGTCGCGGGTGGTGTTGGCGGCGTAGCGCTCGAACAGCTCGTCGGTGCTGGCCAACCCGTCCTGGCCGCCCAGTGCGTGGCTGAACACGCTGGTTCCGTCGTCTTGTCGCCAGGTGGCCAGTAGCCAGCCCAGATCCAGCAGCGGGTCACCGATCGTGCACATCTCCCAGTCGACGATCGCGACGACGTCCGGCCCGGTGCGGGAGAACATCACGTTGGCCGCGTGGTAGTCACCGTGCATGATTCCGGGCTTCCAGGCGGCCGGCCGGTGATGTTCCAGCCACGCCGACACTTCCTCGATCCCCGGGATATCCGGGCCGGGGTAGCCGTCGTACTCGCTGTAGGAGTCCAGCTCCGAAAGCCACCGGGGCACCTGACGTTCCAGGAAGCCGTCGGGCTTACCGAAGTCGGCGAGACCCACCGCGACGTGGTCGACGGCGCCCAGCTTCGCCAGCGAGTCGGCCATCGACAGGCCCATGCCGTGCCGCACGCCGGCATCGCCGGCATGTAACGGCGGCAGTCCCTCGCCGGCGTTGAATCCATCGACGGGGTCCATCAGGTAGAAAACGGCATCGCCCAGCACCGCGGTGTCCTCGCACGCGGCGATCAGGTGCGGGTGCGGCACGTCGGAACCGGCAAGCGCCGCAAGGACTTTGGTTTCCCGCAGGATCACGCTGTTGCTGCGCGGACGCAGGTGTCGTGGCCCACGCCGCAGCACATAGGGTCGCCCGGACCTGGTGAACCGCAGCATCACGTTCTGCGTTCCGCCCGTGACGGCCGAAACTTCCTGCAGCGGTCCATCGCCTAGCCCCTGCCGGGACATCCATTCCGCGACCGCGTCCAAGTCCACGTGCTCCACGTCGCAGAACCTACTCTGCGGGCGCTGCGCCCTTGGGTTTCGGTGTGTACCGGAGGGCGATCCTTACCTGTGGGCCCTCTGTGAAGACGGCGCGTGTCACCCTCCGCGAGTGCCAGGAGGCGTCGGCGGCTGGAAGAATAGTGAACGCAACCGACTATCGGGGTGGGAAAGGACTGGCGATGCCGCGTACCGACAACGATTCCTGGGACATCACTCAAAGCGTGGGCTCAACCGCACTCGGTGTTGCGGCGGCCCGCGCCGCCGAGACCGAGAGCGAGAATCCGCTCATCAACGACCCGTTCGCACGCGTCTTCGTCAACGCCGTGGGGGAGGGGATGTGGAGCATCTACGCCGATCCCGCGTTGCTGGCCAAGGCGGTCCAAATCGAACCCGAGGTGCGCTCGCGGGCACAGCTGATGGTCGACTTCATGGCGACCCGCACGGCGTTCTTCGACGAGTTCTTTCTCGGCGCGGCCGACGCCGGTGTTCGGCAGGTGGTGATCCTGGCGTCCGGACTTGACGCTCGCTCATGGCGGCTGCCGTGGCCCGCCGGCACCGTGGTGTACGAACTCGACCAGCCCAAGGTGCTCGACTTCAAGACATCCACCTTGAAGCAGCACGGCGCCCAGCCCACCGCCGAACTGGTCACCATACCGATCGATCTGCGTCAGGACTGGCCAAAGGCATTGCAGGAAGCGGGTTTTGATGCGTCGAAACCCAGCGTCTGGTCCGCCGAGGGGTTGGTGCGCTACCTGCCGGCACAGGCGCAGGACCTGTTGTTCGAGCGCATCCATTCGCTCAGCGCACCGGGTAGTTGGCTGGCGTCCAACGTTCCGAGCAAAGGCTTTACCGACCCCGAGCGGGTACAGCGGCAGCGTGAAGACATGCGGCGCATGCGCGCCGCGATCGCCGAGGTGGTCGACGCCGAGATCACCGATGTCGACGACCTCTGGTACGCCGAGGAGCGCACCCCGGTCGACGAATGGCTGCGCGACCATGGCTGGGAGGTGGCGGCGGTGACCTTCCCGGAGTTGATGGCTCGCTACCACCGCAGCCTGGCCGACGGCGCCGACGATGCCATGCCGCCCACGCTGTACGTGTCCGCACAACGACGCCGCTAGGGCGTGATGACGAGCCGCTGACCGGCGTCGGCGACGCCCCACGCGGCTTCGACGTCGGCGAGCGGCACAGTGCGGGCATCGAGTTCGAAAGCGCCACTGTTGATTTCGGCGGCAATCGCCGGCAGTTCGGCGAGGATGTCGCGGTTCGGGATCGACCCCTGCCCGCTGCCGACAATCTGCAGTCGCACGGCACGCAGTGCGGCGGAAAAGATTTCGGCCGACGGCCCCGCGACCGAGCCGATTTCGAGCCAGGTGAGCGGCTTTGCGCGATCGGATCGGTGGGTGGCGATCCTGGCCATCACCTCGGCCGTGACAGGGCCCCACAGATAGTCGATCACCACATCGACGTCGCGCGCGGCGAGCGCGAGATCGTTTATCGCCGAGGCATTGTCGATTTGAACGACGGTGTCGGCCCCTAGCGCTTGCAGCGCCGCGAGTCGCTGCGCGGCGCGACCGGCTCCGATGACGTGACCGGCGCCGAGCTGCTTGGCGACCTGCACGGCCAGGCGGCCCGAACTTCCGGTGGCGCCGAGGACCAACACGGATTGGCCGGGTGCGAAGTCGATGCGCCGGCGCAGGGCCAGCCACGAGGACATGACGGGGTTCATCGCCGCGGCCACCAGGATGGGGTCGGTGCCATGCGGCAACACGATGCTGCGGCGTTGGTCGATGACGGTCTGTTCGGCCATCGCGCCCATCGTGGTGTCGGGCAGGACGAAGTAGCGGATCGTGCCGTCGGGTGCGCGTCCCACCCCGTCGATGCCGGGGACCAGGGGTAACGCCGCGGTGCTGGTGTAGTGCGAGCCGTCGGCCTGGGACCGCACCCGCGGATGCAGGCCGGCGGCGATCACGTCGACCACGATCTCGTCGGCGGTTTGCGTGGTGGGACTGGGGAACTCGCGGTAGGCGGGCGGCTTGTCGAATGTGGTGACGACGGCTGCGTGCATGGTGGTTCCCCTCGCTGCGGCGCTAAGCATATAGATGGTAATACGAACTAGAATAGATGGTATTGCGAACTATCTCAAGGTATCGTCTAGGCCATGGAGACGGACAACGATCTCAGGGACAACCTCGTGCAGGTGTCATTCGGGGTGATCGCGGTGCTGAGTCGCGTTGCCGCCGAACATGATCTGTCCCTAACCCAGCTGCGGGTCCTTGGGATTCTGCGTGATCGCGAACCCGCGATGGCCGAACTTGCGAGCTATCTCGGACTGGAACGCTCGACGGTCAGCGGCCTGATCGACCGTGCGGTCCAGCGTGGGCTGGTCCGTAAGGCCACCGACGCCGTCGACGGCCGTTCGGTGCGGGTCAGCCTGACCACCGAAGCACGGCGACTCGAGCTGCGGATCATCGCCGAGATCGGTGAGCTGATGGAACCCATGACGGGCAAACTCAGTGCCGCCGACCAGAAGCGGCTCACCGAGCTTTTGGCGAAAATGCTTGCACGCTAGGGTCGCCGTTATGGCCGATCGACCCGCTCGGGTGGGCGACGTGCATCAGATCGCCGCATCGATGCCGCATGTGAAACGGATCGAGGGGCCGAAGGGTAACGCCATCTACCAGGTCGGCGCGAAGTCGTTCGTGTTCTTCCGTACTCCGCAGCCCGACGCGACCGATCCGGACACCGGGGAACGCTACGACGACGTGATCATGCTCTGGGTGGACTCGCAGAGCGACAAGCTGGCGTTGATTCAGGATCCAGGGTCGCCCTTCTTCACCACCGACCACTTCGACGGGCATCCGTCGGTGCTGGTGCGGGCCGGCCGGCTGGCGGAAATCACCAGAACGGAACTGACCGAGCTGATTCAGGACGCGTGGCTGTCCCGGGCTTCCAATAAACGCGCCGCGGACTGGCTGGCCGCCCACCCGTAGTGCTCAGGGCCGTGCAGAGCGACTCCAAATGTTAGCCACGGCGATGTTTAGACATGAGTCCAACGGGTATCGTTAGGCGACGGGAATTTCTTTCTCGAACACAACGGAGGTCACGATGCGTGGTCGCGGAATAATCGGCGCGATCGTCCTAGTGTGGCTGCTCATAGGGGTATTCGCAGCATGGCAACGCGGGTACTTCGAAACAGGCCAAACGAATTGTGTCACTGCGGGAAACATCGCGCTGACGGTGGTAGCAGGGCCGTTGAACTATGGGGGTGTGAACCCCAAGGTCAAGGATTGCCGTGTGCCGCAACCCAGTTCAATGCAAAGCAGTCAAGTGTCGCTCACGTAAAGGAAGTCGTCATGATCGTCTTAGGTGTCGTCCTACTCATTCTCGGTTATTTCTTCGCTATTCCTTTGCTGTGGACGATCGGCATTGTCCTGATCGTCATCGGCGCGGTGATGTGGATCCTCGGGTCGGTCGGTCGCCCGGTGGCCGGTCGGCGGTATTGGTACTAGGTCCTGCCTGCGGTTTCACAGAACACACAAAGGAATGTCATAGCGTCGGCCCAGTCGGACGCGGATACTGGAACCTGTGACGCAGCCTCGAAACTCCGTGGAGCGCGTTGTCATGTGTCGCGCGGACGGCAATCCGATCAACGTGCTGGTCGTGGACGACGAATCCGTTCTGGCCGAAATGGTGTCGATGGCGCTGCGGTACGAGGGCTGGAATATCGCGACCGCGGGTGACGGATCGTCGGCGATCGCCTCGGCCCGTGCCCAGCGGCCGGATGTCGTTGTCCTCGACGTGATGTTGCCCGACATGAGCGGCCTCGACGTATTGCACAAACTGCGCGAAGAGAATCCACAGCTGCCGGTGCTGTTGCTGACGGCAAAGGACGCGGTGGAAGATCGCATCGCGGGGTTGACCGCGGGCGGCGACGACTACGTCACCAAGCCGTTCAGCATCGAAGAGGTGGTGCTGCGGTTGCGAGCGTTGTTGCGGCGCACCGGCGTTACGACGCTCGACAGCGGCGCGCAGCTCGTGGTCGGCGACCTGGTGTTGGACGAGGACAGCCACGAGGTGACCCGTGCCGGCGAGCCGGTTTCGTTGACCTCCACCGAGTTTGAGCTGCTGCGGTTCATGATGCGCAATTCCAAGCGAGTGCTGAGCAAGGCGCAGATCCTCGACCGGGTGTGGAGTTACGACTTCGGCGGGCGGTCCAACATCGTCGAGCTCTATATCTCTTACTTACGCAAGAAGATCGACAATGGTCGCGAGCCGATGATCCACACGCTGCGCGGCGCGGGTTATGTCCTCAAGCCCGCCGTCTAGGGCGCGGCGAGTTTGGTCGCTTCGGCTGCGCCTGCTGGTTGGGCAGGTCATCGTGCTCGCCCTGGTCTGTGTCGGGATCACCGCGGCGACCGAACTGTCGCTGAACCACCACTTGATGCGACAGCTCGACGGTCAGTTGGGCGGAACCTCGCACCGCTCGGCGCTGATGTACCCGGAGCCGAATCGTCCGGGCTGGCGTCACGACCACGGCTTCAACCCGCGGCCGGGTCCGGGGCCGCGGTTCCTCGACGCGCCCGGCCAGCCCGCCGGCATGGTCGCCGCGGTGGTCAGCGACGGCAAGACGGTCGATGCCGGCTACCTGACCAGCATTGGTTCGCGGGCCGCGCTGACCGATAAAGCCCAGCAGCAACTGGCGGCGATCGCCGGTAGCCGCAAGCCGGTGACGCTGGACCTCGACGGCCTCGGGCGGTATCGCGTCGTGGCGGCCCCGAGCCGGCGCGGCGGCGACGTGATCGTCACCGGCCTGTCCATGGCAGACGTCGACGCCACGCTGATCCAGATGCTGGCCATCTTCGGGATCGTCACCATAATCGCTTTGGCCGCAGCGACGATCGCCGGGATGGTGATCATCAGGCGAGCCCTCGCTCCGCTGCGGCGCGTCGCGCAAACCGCGCGGCGGGTTTCGAATCTGCCGCTGGACCGCGGTGAGGTCGAGCTGCCGGTGCGGGTTCCCGAATCCGACGCCAACCCCTCCACCGAGGTGGGCCAACTGGGGTCGGCGCTGAACCGGATGCTGGACCACATCGTGGCCGCGCTGTCGGCCCGGCAGGCCAGCGAGACGAGGGTCCGGCAGTTCGTCGCCGACGCGAGTCACGAACTGCGCACCCCGCTGGCCGCGATCCGCGGCTACACCGAACTCACCCAACGGATGGGCGACGATCGCGAGGCGGTCGCACACGCGATGAGCCGCGTCGCGTCGGAGACCGAGCGGATAACACGCCTCGTCGAAGACCTACTGCTGTTGGCCCGCCTGGACTCGGGCCGGCCGCTGGAACGTGAGCCGGTCGACTTGTCGCGGGTGGCGGTCGACGCGGTCAGCGACGCGCACGTCGCGGGACCGGACCACCAGTGGGAACTCGACCTGCCCGAGGAGCCGGTGGTCGTCGTCGGGGACGCGGCACGGCTGCATCAGGTGTTGACGAATCTGCTTGCCAACGCGCGTATTCACACCGGCGCGGGGACCGTTGTCACGACGCGGTTGAGCACCGAGCCGACGCACAGCGTGCTGCAGGTGATCGACAATGGGCCCGGCATTCCGTCGGCATTGCAGTCAGAGGTGTTCGAGCGTTTTGCCCGCGGTGACACCTCACGCTCCCGCAAGGGCGGCAGCACGGGGCTGGGGCTGGCGATCGTCTCCGCCGTCGTCAAGGCGCACGAGGGCACGATCACCGTGGACAGCTCACCGGGCCATACCGAGTTCACGGTGCGGTTGCCACTCAACGGGTGGCAACCGCCCGCGGCCTCGCTTAGCTAGTGCAGGCTACGTCGATCTCGAAGGGCTTGTTCACCGGCTGCGTCGGGTTGGCCATGTCGACGCCAGTGGCAGTCCCGGTGATCTTGTAACTGTTGCCGCTCTTGGTGGCCGAGGCATTGCCCCCGCCGCCGGCCGCGGCGTACGCGAGCGTCACGCCGTTGACATTGCCCAGCCCAACGGACGTCACCTGGGGCGGGTCGGCGTCGGTGAGCACCGCGGCGATGCCCGTTGCGGCGCCGCCGATCGCGATGTTGACGTTGCCGCCAGCCTTTGTGCACACGACCGAGCCGCTGACGTTCTGGTCCTTGCCGTCGATGATCACCTTGGTGCCACCACCGCCGCCCGAACTAGCGGAAGTGCTTGCACCTGACGAGGCACCACTCGAACTCTTCTTGTCGCTCGAACAGCCGGAAATGCCGGCGACCAGAATCGCTGCTCCGGCCACCGCGACCGTCAGTTCACGCTTCACTTGATCTCCTTTGCCCGATCATTGCGGTCCTCAACATTGAGGGCCGTCACCGCAGTATGCCGCGTTTGCCGGGCCGCATATAAGAGGTTCACCGAAATTGTTTCGTCCGGGTTAACCCGTCGGCTTTCGGCACATCCTTTCGGGCAAGGGCGGATTAATGGCAATGTATTGCCGGTGGACCACAAGCCCCCCACCCCAGTCATCGAGTCGGCGCATCGTGAACATGCTCTGCCCTGGGATGACACAACGGATTTCGACAACGCCGATCGCGGATTCATCGCCTCGCTGTCGCCCTGCGTCATCAGGGCGGCCGACGGACGTGTGGTGTGGGACAACGACGTCTACGCCTTCCTGGAAGGTCCCGCGCCAACCTCGGTGCACCCCAGCCTCTGGCGCCAATCGGGGCTGAACGCCAAACAGGGCCTCTACGAGGTGGTCCCGGGCATCTATCAGGTCCGCGGTTTCGACATCTCCAACATCACTTTCATCGAGGGCGAAACCGGGATCATCGTCATCGATCCGTTGGTCTCCACCGAGGTGGCCGCCGCGGCGCTGGACCTCTACCGCACCCACCGCGGCGCGGAGCGTCCCGTCGTCGCGGTGATCTACACCCACAGTCACGTCGACCATTTCGGCGGCGTGCTGGGCGTGACTTCGCAGGCCGATGTGGATGCCGGTACGGTGGCGGTGCTGGCGCCCGAGGGGTTCACCGCGCACGCGGTGCAGGAAAACGTCTACGCGGGTCCGGCCATGCTTCGTCGCGCGACCTACATGTACGGCAGCCTGTTAGAGCGCGGACCGCAAGAGCAGGTGGGCTGCGGGCTCGGTCAGATTCCGTCGGCGGGCGAGGTCGCGATCATCGTGCCCACCATCGACATCCGGGAGACCGGTGAGACGCACACAATCGACGGCGTGGAGATCGAGTTCCAGATGGCGCCCGGCACCGAGGCTCCCGCCGAAATGCACTTCTACTTCCCACGTTTCCGTGCGTTGTGCATGGCCGAGAACGCCACCCATAACTTGCACAATCTGCTGACCTTGCGCGGAGCACTCGTTCGCGACCCGCACGCCTGGGCGGGCTATCTGACCGAGGCCATCGATGCCTTCGCGGGCCGCACGGATGTGGTATTCGCCTCGCACCATTGGCCGACCTGGGGACAGGAAAACATCGTCAAGTTCTTGTCGCTGCAGCGTGACCTCTACGCCTACCTGCACGACCAGACGTTGCGCCTGCTCAACCAGGGCTACACCGGAGTCGAGATCGCCGAAATGTTCCAGATGCCAACGGCTTTGGACCAGGTGTGGCATACCCGCGGCTACTACGGATCGGTGAGCCACAACGTCAAGGCGGTCTACCAGCGTTACATGGGCTGGTTCGACGGCAACCCGGGACGACTCTGGCCGCATCCCCCCGAGGCCCTCGCGCCTCGCTACGTCGACGCGATGGGTGGGATCGGTCATGTCGTCGAGTTGGCCCAAAAAGCGTTTGACGCTGGCGATTTCCGTTGGGCCGCAACGCTGCTTGACCATGCGATCTTCACCGACAGTGAGCACGCCGCGGCTCGTGCGCTGTATGCCGACACCCTGGAGCAACTGGGCTACGGCGCCGAGAACGCGACGTGGCGCAACTTCTTCATGAGCGGGGCAACCGAATTGCGCGAGGGCAACTTCGGGACGGCGGGCCAGGTCACGTCGTCGACGATGCTTTCCCAACTGACGCCGGAGCAGATATTCGACGGCCTTGCGATTCGCGTCAACGGCCCGCGCAGCTGGGACCTCGATATCACCATCGACATCTCTTTTGCCGACCTGGCCACGAATTATCGGCTCGCCCTGCGCAACGGCGTGCTCGTCCACCGCAGCGTCGCTGCCGATCCCGCGACGGCGACCGTTACGGTCAAGCTGGAGACCAAATCTCGGCTCCTGAGAACGGCGATGGGCGACTTCACCTCACCCGGTCTGGAAATCACCGGCGACCAGAACGCACTGCAGGCGTTTCTCGACGTACTCGACGAGCCGAACCCGGCGTTCAACATCGTCACGCCGTAGCCGCCAGACGCGCACCCTCGCCTCGGCGTGGTGTTGGCCACGCTTGCCCGGCGAGCAACGTGGCAGCCGGGTCACGCGACGTCGATGACCACCTTGCCCAGCACCTTGCGATCGGCGACGTATCGCAACGCCGCCGGCGCCTCGGACAACGGGAATCGCGCGCCGATGTAGGGGCGGACCGTGCCGTCGGCGAACATGTGCGTCAGCTCTTCGATGTCGCGGACGAATTCCTGGGGGTAGTCGGCCATGAAGGTGCGGATCTCCATGCCGCGCACGCAGATGTCCTTGAGCATAACGAGATTGAGTGGGATCGCCGGGATGCTGCCCGCCGCGTAACCGAGGGTGACAAAGGTGCCGCCGCGGGCCAGGCCGCGCAGCGCCGGCTCCGAATACGATCCTCCGACCGGGTCCAGGACCACCCGCGCGGCATCTCCGGTGAGTTCACGGATCCGCAATTTGAGGTCCTCGCGGTCGTAGTCCACGACAGCCTCGGCGCCGCGCTGCCGACACAGTTCCAGCTTCTCCGGGCTCGACGCCGCGGCGAGCACCCGCGCCCCCATCGCTACCGCGAGATCAACGGCGGCCAGACCCACTCCACCCGCGGCACCCAGCACGACGACCCAATCACCTTGCTGCACAGCGGCGGTCGTGCGCAATGCGTGGTACGCGGTGCGGTAGGTCACTCCGAAGGCCGCGGCCGACGCGAAGTCGGCGTCGTCGGGCACCAGTGAGGCCTGTGTCGAGTCGAGCAGTGCCTGCTCGGCGAATGCTCCGAACGTGGTTCCGGCCACCCGTTGGCCCGGGCTGAACGGCGTGCCGGCTCCGACGGAGAGCACTTCCCCGGCAACCTCATTGCCCGGGATGAACGGCGGTGGGATCTTGACCTGATACTTGCCCGCGATGAACAGCACGTCGGGGAAATTGACTGCCGCGGCGTGCACCCGCACCAGGATCTGGCCGGGCGCCGGGACGGGCTCTGGAACATCGTCGAGCACCAAGCTCTCCGGTGGCCCGTAGCCGCGACAGACGACAGCACGCATCAATTGGCTCCTAACCCGTTGAGACAGAACCGCACCACATGTGCGATGTCATCGGGCTCGGGCCGAACGGCCGAGCCCATGTATCGGCGCATCGTCGCCGCGGTGCAGCAGAACACCGCCTCGACGTCGCGCTCGACATCGGTACTTCCCAGTGCGGCAATCGGTTCGACCAGCAGATCGCGCAATGGGTACATCATTGCGTGATCGACCGTACGCCAGTTCGTCGCGGCAGCCATCTGACCGGCGGCGGCGCGGCTTTTCCTGATCAGGTCGGGTTCGGCGACTTGTGCCAGCGTGCCCTCGATCCAGCGCGCGATCTTGTCCCGCGGTTGCCGTTCCTTGGCCATCTGGTGCTGAAGGTAGGACACGACGATCCCGACGCCACGTTCCATGACCGCCAGGATGAGGTCGTCCTTGCCGGCAAAATACCGGTAGAAAGCCTTGTTCGACGACCCGGCCTCGGTGACGATGTCGCTGACCCGAGGCTCGTCGGGCGCGACGCGCTCCATCACCCGCACCGCGGCAGCCAGGATTCGCTCGACCTCGGCGGTGGCCCCCCGCTGGCGCTCGTCGAGGGCGCGTTCGACGGCCGCGGCGACCCTGTCGGTCATGGCGAATGTGGTTGTGCAGGAACGCTACCGACGAGGGCACCGTACTTCTGCCGGGCAGCGTCGCGGCGCACATCGAGCATTTCACTCGGCCAGTCGCCCTCCTCGGCCTCATACCCTTTGAGCAGCATGCGCGCCAGGTTGACCTTGTGCGCCTCGGTCGGCCCGTCGGCAAGCCCGAGCGCGATGCCGCCCAGCAGCACGTTGACCAGCGGTAGCTGGTCGGTGAGTCCCAGCGCACCATGCACCTGAATCGCCCGCAGCGCAATCGATTTCAGCACTTGCGAGGCCAGGATCTTGCAGGCACCGATCTCGGCGCGTGCGCCATGCTCGTCGCCGTTGTCGATCAGCCAGGCCGCGTGCAGCACGGTCAGCCGAAACGGGATCAGCTCAGTGTAGGAATCGGCGACGAACTCCTGCACCAGCTGCTTGTCGGCCAGCGGGCTACCTTGGGTGAAACGGCTTTTCGCGCGCCGCGCCATCATGTCGACGGCGCGCTGCGCCATCCCGATCGATCGCATCGCGTGATGAAGCCGCCCGCCGGCCAGCCGAGTCTGCAGAATCAGGAAGCCCTGACCGGCTTCACCGAGCAACGCATCCGGCCCCACCCGTACCCCGTCGTAGTGCACCAGCGAATGCCCCGGTTCGTGCGGGTCCGCGCCCACCAGATGGTGGTTGGCTTCCAGATTCAGCCCTTCGGTCCCGGCCGGGATCAGGAATGTCGAGGCGCCGCGGTGGACCGGCACGTCGGGATCGGTGATCGCGACGACGATGAAGAACGATGCGACAGCAGCGTTGGAGGAGAAGTACTTTCGCCCGGTGATCACCCAGTCGTCGCCGTCGCGCACGGCACGGGTGGTAAACACGCGGGGGTCCGCGCCGCCTTGCGGCTCGGTCATCGAGAAGCAGGAGAAGATCTCCCCGGACAGCAGGCCGGACAGATAGCGGTCCTTTTGTTCCGGCGTTCCGAAGCGCGCGATGATCTCCGCGTTGCCGGTATCGGGCGCTTGGGTTCCGAAGACGATCGGTGCCCAGGGGCTGCGGCCAAGGATCTCGTTGATCAACGTCAGCTTGACCGCGCCGAAGCCCTGCCCGCCCAGCTCCGGTCCCAGATGTGGTGCCCACAAGCCATTGTCGCGGACCTGCTGCTTGAGTGGATCGACGATACGCCGACGCTCGTCATTGAGCGGCAGGAACTCACAGCCCGGGAACAGGACCTCGAGCGGCTCCACCTCCTCGCGGACGAACTCGCGAACCCAGGCCAGCTTCTTCTCGAACTCCGGATCGGTAGAGAAGTCCCATGACATTCGAATACTCCTGCCGTTTAAGGAATTCCGCCGTCGGTCCGCAGAATCGAACCGCTGGTGAAACTGGACGCGTCGGACGCCAAGAACAAGGCCGCACCGACGACCTCGCGCGGGTCACCGGCGCGCTTCAGGTGGAGGTGGCTGAAGTTGTCGTTGCCGGACAGATCCCACGCCTTGCTGACGTCGGTCAGATAGGGCCCGGCCATCAGCGTGTTGACCCGTACCGTGGGACCGAACGCCTGTGCCAGTCCTTCGGTCATCGCGTTGAGCCCGGCCTTGGCGGCCGCATACGGAATGATGCCGCCGTTGGGGCGCAGCGACCCGGTGGAGCTGACGTTGATGATCGACCCGCCGCCGGCGGCCACCATTCGCTCACCGACCAACGCCGACAACCGGAACGGCCCTTTGAGATTAAGGTTCACCACCGCGTCGAACAGCTTCTCGGTGACGTTGCTCAGCTTGTCGTAGAGCGGGGACATGCCCGCGTTGTTGATCAGGGTGTCGATCTTGCCGAACCGCTCGTAGGTGGCGTCGACCAGCCCGTCGAGCTGGTCCCAGCGTCCGACGTGCACGCCGTAGGGCATGGCGGAGCGCCCGGTCTCGGCCTCCACCTCCTTGGCCGCGACCACACAGCTGTCGAAGTTCCGGCTGGCGATCACCACGTCGGCGCCGCAGCGCGCGACCGCGGTCGCCATCTCCCGTCCCAGTCCACGGCTGCCGCCGGTGATCAGCACTACGCGATCGGTGAGGTCGAAAAGCTGGTCGGCGTAACCCATTTCAGCGACTCCTCGCCGGCAGGCTGCGCGCCATCTCGGCCGCCGTCGCGATGAGCGCAAGGATCATCGGGCCGAACGCGTCGGTGATCTTGGGGTCGACCTTTCCGGTGCGCACGCCGGCGGCGTACGTCTTTTCCAGCACGATGCCGAGCTTCCAGTTGGCCAGCACCAGGTAGTAGTCGATGTTCTCGGTGGAAAGCCCGCTGACTTTCTCGTAGTGACTCAGCAACTCGCTGCGCTTCGGCATCCCGCTCATGTCTAGATAAAACCCATCGCCCTTGGGGTTTTCGCCGTCGTAGCCCAGCAGGCACCAGGCCAGATCGAGCAGCGGATCGCCGACCGTGGTCATCTCCCAGTCCACGATCGCGGCGAGCTGAGGCTGGCTGCCGTGCGCGAACATCACGTTGGCGAACTGGTAGTCGCCGTGCATGATGCCCGGCTGGTAATCCGCGGGCCGGTTACGGCGCAACCAGTCGGCGGCCTCGTTCAGGCCGGGCAGTTCGCGCACCTTATAGGCGTCGAGGAAGGCCAGCCAACGATCGACCTGCCGATCGTGGAATCCGTCCGGCCGCCCGAAGCCCTCGAGTCCTTGCCGGCGCCAGTCGACCCGGCCCAGCTTGGCGGCGCCTTCGACGAGTTCGAACGCGAGCCCGCGCCGCGCGTCGAGGTTCGTGTCGAACGGTGGCTGCCAGCCGCCGTCCATCGGGCTCCATCCGTCGATCGCCCGCATCACGTAGAACGGCATGCCCAGCACCGTGCCGCTGTCGTCGGCGGCGATCAGCTCGGCGTGCGGCACGTCGGTGCCCGACAGCGCCCGCACCAGCCGGATCTCGCGCAGCAAGCCGTCGATGCGCGCGGCGTCCGCCCGGGGTCCGGGCATCCGCAACACCATCCGCTCACCGCCACGCGTAATCAGATACAGCGTGTTCTGCGAACCGCCTTTGAGCTGCTCCAGGAGCGGTTCTTCGCCGCTTCCCGGAGCGTCGTTGGCGTCGAGCCATCGGCCCAGCACACCCGGGTCCAGTTGGGTTTCACCAGCAGTCGCCATTGTCCGCACACCCCACTCTCTGCGTGGAGAATAGCATTCTCCGGGACTGTCGCTACTGCCGCCCGGGATCGACATCCGCGTCGAACGTGCTCTCATGGCGAGAAACTCGCCGAAAAACCGCACTCAGAGCACGTTCGGTGACAGGGGGTGCCGTCTCGGACCTCCACCGCCCACCAGCTCGGGCTGCGCCTTTCGATGCTCCACAGCGGCGGTGATTCTCGCCGTTAGGCGGCGTCCCTTGCCGATTAGGCGGCGGGCGCGCGCGGTGGCAGCGGGCGATGAGAAACTGCGAACAAGCCACCCAACGACAGGGAGAGACATGCAAGTGCTTCTGGTCCGGCATGCGTTGCCGCTGCGCAGCGAACACGGCCAGGGTTCGGACCCGGACCTTTCAGAAGATGGGGTGGCCCAGATCGCGCGCCTGCCCGAGGCGCTCGCCAGGTTCCCAATCTCGCGGGTGATCAGCAGCCCGCAGCGGCGTGCCATCCAGACCGCCGAGCCGGTCGCGGCGGCCCGGCAGCTGTCCGTCGAGATCGACGATCGCTTCGCCGAATACGATCGCGACCTTCCGGTGTACATCCCGGTCGAGCAGATCCGCGCCGAAAACCCGAAGGAGTGGGAGCGGCTGGCCCAGGGCCACTTGCCCAGTGCCGTCGACGAAGACGCGTTCCGGGCGCGAATCCGGGCGGCGACCGACGACCTCGTCGCGTCCGCCGACCCCGAGGACACGGTCGCGGTGTTCAGCCACGGCGGGGTGATCAACCTCTTGCTGCACGAAATCCTAGGCACGAAGCGGCTGTTGTCGTTTCCCGTCGACTACGCATCGGTGACCCGATTGCTGTATTCGCGGACCGGTCAGGCGACCGTGGCGGGAGTCAATGGCGTCGAACACGTGTGGGACCTGTTGCCGCGTAATCAGCGATGGTAAACAAGTTCGGTGACTTCGGCTGATCGACTCGACGGGCTGGACCTGCCCGCGCTGGACCGTTATCTGCGCGCGCTCGGTATCGAGCGCGACGGTCAATTGCGCGCAGATTTCATCTCCGGCGGCCGCTCCAATCTCACGTTCCGCGTCTACGACGACAAAACGAACTGGCTGGTGCGGCGTCCACCGCTACACGGGCTGACCCCGTCGGCGCATGACATGGCGCGCGAGTACAAAGTGGTGGCGGCACTGCAGGACACGCCGGTTCCGGTGGCGCGCGCCATCGCGCTGTGCGAGGACGACTCTGTGCTGGGCGCGCCGTTCCAGATCGTCGAGTTCGTCGCCGGGCAAGTTGTCCGCCGTCGCGCTCAGCTGGAAGCCTTCAATCACACCGTGATCGACAAATGCGTCGACTCGTTGGTCCGGGTACTTGTCGACTTGCATAACGTCGACCCGAATGCAGTGGGACTGGCCGATTTCGGCAAGCCCAGCGGATATCTGGAACGCCAAGTGCGTCGCTGGGGCTCGCAGTGGGAACTGGTGCGACTGCCCGACGACCACCGCGACTCCGACGTCGAAAAGCTGCACTCCGGTCTGCGGCAAGCGATTCCGCCGCAGGGCCGTACTTCGATCGTGCACGGTGACTACCGGATCGACAACACCATCCTGGACGTCGATGACCCGACGCGGGTGCGCGCCGTGGTGGATTGGGAGCTCTCGACGCTGGGGGACCCGCTGTCCGACGCGGCCCTGATGTGTGTGTACCGGGACCCGGCGCTGGATCTGATCGTCAATGCGCAGGCCGCCTGGACGTCGCCGCTGCTGCCGACGGCCGACGAGCTGGCCGACCGGTACTCGCTTGTCTCCGGATTGCCGTTGGCGCATTGGGAGTTCTACATGGCGTTGGCGTACTTCAAGCTCGCCATCATCGCCGCGGGCATCGACTTCCGCCGGCGCATGGCGGATCAGGCCAGCGGAAAAGACTCCGAGCACATGCCCGAAGTGGTCGCGCCGTTGATCTCTCGCGGACTGGCGGAACTGGCCAAACTGCCGGGCTAGTCGCGCGCGGTCGCCGCGTGATGCTTCTTGGCCGCGCGACGCAGCTGCAGGATCCGCCCGGTGCCGGCGGCCACGGTGAGCAGGCCGCCGGCCACTGCCGCCAGCAGGACGGCCACGCCCAGCGGCAGGCTCCAATGCCAGCCCAGGAACTGGAACGGCGTCGACGTCGTGTTCTGGGTGATGAAGATCAGCAACAGGATCAGGATCAGGAAGCCGGCGGTCAGCGCCGACCACAGCGCGCCGGCGCGGGTGAACCCGATGGCCGGTTCTTTGGGGTGCGTGGCCGCATGCGGCGGTATCACGCCCTCAGGAGGCGCCGGGGGAGGCACAGGGGCGGGCTCGGCGGGAGGCGCCGCAGTGGGCTTAGGCGGCGGGTTACCCGGCAAGCCAGGGTCGGTGCTCATAGATTTATCTTTGTCCCATCCTGCCGAGAATGAAACAAAACCAGGCAAACCGCCTGCTTCATGGCCGCAGCGCCCCGCCCGTCATGCCGTTACTGTCAGCGTTATGAGGATGCTGCGGCGCCTGCACCGCGTGATCATCCCCGCGGCAGCGTGCTTGGTGGTCGGCTGCCTCGTCGCGTCGTGCAGCAACTCCGATCCGCTGGCGCCGGAGACGCGCAGCATGAAATCCATCGTTGTCGGGTCCGCCGACTTCCCGGAATCGCAGATCATTGCCGAGATTTATGCGCAAACGTTGCAGGCCAACGGTTTCGACGTGGGACGGCGCATGGGCATCGGCAGCCGCGAGACTTATATCCCGGCGCTCAAAGACCATTCCATCGATTTGGTACCGGAATATGTCGGCAACCTGCTGCGCTACTTTGCGCCCGACTCGACCGCGACCATGCTCGACGCCGTGGAATTGGAGCTCGATCAGAAACTGCCGGGTGACCTGTCGGTTCTGACGCCGTCGCCGGCCTCGGATACGGACACCGTGACCGTCACGGGCGCAACGGCCGCCGCGTGGAACCTCAAAACCATCGGTGATCTGGCCGCGCACTCGCCGGAGGTGAAATTCGGGGCGCCCTCGGCCTTCGAGAACCGGCCGTCCGGCCTGCCCGGGCTACGGCAGAAATACTCGCTCAACATCAGTCCCGGCAACTTCATCGCGATCAACGACGGTGGCGGTGCAGTGACGGTACGAGCCCTGGTGGAGGGAAAGGTGAACGCGGCCAACGTCTTCACCACTTCGCCGGCGATTGCGCAGAACCACCTGGCGGTGCTGGCGGACCCCGAGCACAACTTCGTGGCCGGCAACATCGTGCCGCTGGTGAATTCGCAGAAGAAGTCCGATCGCCTCAAGATTGTCCTGGATGCGGTCTCGGCCAAGCTGACCACTGAGGGTCTGGCCGGTCTCAACGCGGCAGTGGCGGGCAACTCCGGCATCGACCCCGACCAAGCTGCACGAAACTGGGTGCGAGACAACGGCTTCAACCATCCGATTACGCAATGACGACCGGCTGGAGGGTAGTACGGTGATCGTCTTCGACGATGTCTGCAAGACATTCGCCGACGGGACCACCGCCGTCGATCGGCTGAGCCTGGTGGTCCCCAACGGCAAGCTGACGGTGTTCGTCGGTTCCTCCGGGAGCGGCAAAACCACCGCGCTGCGGATGATCAACCGAATGATCGAGCCGACGTCGGGCACCATCACCGTCGACGGCGAGGACGTCAGAGGCGTCAACCCGGTGCAGCTGCGGCTCGGAATCGGTTACGTGATCCAGCATGCCGGGCTGATGCCGCATCAGCGGGTGATCGACAACGTCGCGACCGTGCCCGTGCTGCGGGGGCAGTCCCGCCGGGAGGCCCGCAAGGCGGCCTACGAGGTGCTAGAGCGCGTCGGGCTGGACGCCAAGCTTGCCAACCGATACCCGGCGCAGCTCTCCGGCGGAGAACAACAACGCATCGGCGTGGCACGCGCACTGGCCGCCGATCCGCCAATCTTGTTGATGGACGAACCATTCTCGGCCGTCGACCCCGTGGTTCGTCTCGAGCTGCAGAACGAAATACTGCGTCTGCAAAGCGAATTGCACAAGACGATTGTGTTCGTTACGCACGACATCGACGAGGCGCTCAAACTCGCCGACCAGGTTGCGATCTTTGGCCGCGGCGGCGCGCTGCAGCAGTACGACGAACCCACCCAACTACTTTCGCGGCCGGCCAACGATTTCGTATCGAGATTCATCGGCCTGGGCCGCGGCTACCGGTGGTTGCAGCTGATCGATGCGAATGGCCTGCCGCTGCACGCCATCGACACGCTCCCGGTCAGCGGCCTTGCCGATCGTCCGCTGGCCGGTTGGGCGGTCGTGGTCGACGACGACGGCCTTCCGCTGGGCTGGATCGACGGCGAGGGCCTGCGGCGGCACGGCGGTGGTGCGTCGTTGGCCGACAGCATGAGCGGCATCAGTGCGTTGTTCCGGCCCGGCGGCAATCTCAGCCACGCGCTGGACGCGGCGCTGTCG
Source organism: Mycobacterium sp. 050128 (assembly GCF_036409155.1). Classification (NCBI taxonomy): domain Bacteria; kingdom Bacillati; phylum Actinomycetota; class Actinomycetes; order Mycobacteriales; family Mycobacteriaceae; genus Mycobacterium; species Mycobacterium sp. 050128. Next base: position 1,770,917 of record NZ_JAZGLW010000001.1, read on the forward strand.
TCCCCGTCGACGGTGGGGATCGCCGTCAACCAGGAGGGCAAGGTCATCGGCGGGGTGCTGGCTGCCGACGTGTTGGCCGCGGTCGAATCGCAGCGGCGGACCTGACCATGCACTATCTGCTCACCCACCTCGGCGATGCCTGGACGCTGACCGTGATCCATCTGCGGTTGTCGTTGGTACCGGTGCTGATCGGGCTACTGATCGCGGTGCCGTTGGGGGTGCTGGTACAACGTGCACCGATTCCGCGGCGGCTGATTACGGCGACCGCCAGTGTGGTGTTCACGGTGCCGTCGCTGGCGTTGTTCGTGGCCCTGCCGGTGGTTATCGGAACCCGAATCCTGGACGAGGCCAATGTCCTCGTCGCGCTCACCGCGTACACGACCGCGCTGATGGTGCGCGCGGTGCTCGAGGCGCTCGACGCGGTGCCGGCTCAGGTCCGCGACGCCGCCACCGCTGTCGGCTACTCGTCCGTCAAACGGATCCTGAAAGTTGAGCTGCCGCTGTCGATCCCGGTCATGATCGCGGGGTTGCGGGTGGTCGTGGTGACCAATATCGCGATGGTGTCGGTGGGTTCGGTGATCGGCATCGGCGGCCTGGGCACCTGGTTCACCGAGGGGTATCAGACCGACAAGAGCGACCAGATCCTGGCCGGCATCATCGCGCTGTTCGTATTGGCGGTCGTGATCGACATGTTGATCGTGGTGGCCGGCCGGTTCGCGACCCCCTGGTCCCACGCGGGTGCGGTCACGCGCGGGCGATCCGTGGCGGCGCCGGTCGTCGGTGGTGCGCGATGAACTTCGTCCAGCAGGCGGTGTCCTATCTGCTGACCGTCGACAACTGGACCGGTCCGGTCGGCCTCGCGGCACGCATTTTGGAGCACCTGGAGTACACCGCCGTCGCGGTGGGCGCCTCGGCGCTGATCGCGATCCCGATCGGGATGGTCATCGGCCACACCGGCCGCGGCACGCTGCTGGTGGTGGGCGCGGTCAACGGGCTGCGCTCATTGCCGACACTCGGGGTGCTGCTGCTGGGTGTACTGATGTTCGGCCTGGGGCTCGGCCCGCCGCTGGTGGCCCTGATGCTGCTCGGTGTGCCGTCGCTGCTGGCCGGCACCTACGCGGGCATTGCCAACGTCGACCCGGTGGTGGTCGACGCCGCCCGGGCGATGGGCATGACGGAGGCCCAGGTGCTGCTGCGCGTCGAGACGCCCAACGCGATGCCGTTGATTCTCGGCGGGCTGCGCAATGCGACGCTGCAGGTCGTCGCCACCGCCACGGTGGCCGCCTATGCCAGCCTCGGCGGGCTGGGCCGCTACCTGATCGATGGGATCAAAGAACGCGAATTTCAACTCGCCTTGGTCGGCGCGTTGATGGTTGCCGGGCTGGCGCTGATCCTCGACGGCCTGCTGGCGATGGCGGTCTGGGTTTCGGTGCCGGGCACCGGGCGGTTACGCAGGCCTCGTCGGCGAATCGATGTGACGGTGGCCCCAGTTGCCGATCGGCCTGCCGCGGCGGGTGGGCACGTTTTACGGTAGGAGGGTGAACAGCCCCTCTGATCCGACTGACAGCGTCTGGCCCGCGATGCTGACCTGGCGCGCACCGGACATCTCTCGGATGGAATCGGTGCGAGTGCAGGTGTCCGGCAAACGGATTAGAGCGGCCGGCCGCATCGTGGCCGCGGCTACCGCGACAAACCCGGCATTCGGCGCTTTCTACGAAGTGCAGACCGACGAGAGCGGAGCTACCAAGCGGTTCGGGCTGACGATCACCCTCGCCGAGCGGGAACGCCAGCTCGCCATCGCGCGGGATGAAGAGAACATGTGGATGATCACCGACCACCAGGGCGACCGGCGCGCGGGATACAACGGCGCACTCGACGTCGACGTCGTATTCAGCCCGTTCTTCAATGCGCTGCCCATCCGGCGGCTGGGGCTCCACGAGCGGGCCGAGACCATCACGCTGCCGATGGTCTACGTCAACGTGCCCGACATGACCGTCACCGCGGCCATGGTGAGCTACACCGGCGAGGGCAGCCCCGAGGGGATCAAGCTGCGTTCACCGGTCGCCGACACCACGGTGAGCGTCGACGCCGACGGGTTCATCGTGGACTATCCCGGATTGGCAGAGCGGATCTGATCACTCCGCCCGCCCGGCCGGCGGCGGCGAGCTCCTCGCGCCAGCCGTCGGCGCCGATCGTGACGGTGAAAATGTCTGAGCGCGGAAAGCGGTCGTAGCGCGTTCGCGCGGCATGGCCCGCCTCCACGAGTTCGGCCACCGAGTTGTCCCAATCCAACGAGTCCCGGGCGCGGCTGAGCAGGTCCATCACCCGGTCGACCGCCGTGAGCAGATGGGCCGTGTTGCTTTCGCACATCGCGCGCACCAGGTCCGGGGCGCTGCCCGCCACCCGGGTGCCGTCCCGGAAGGACCCGGCGGCCAGCGCGAAGGCCAGCGGCACCTCGGCGGCCGTCACGGCCAGCGCCTCGGCGAGCAGGTGCGGCAGATGCGAGATGGCGGCCGCCGCGGCGTCATGCTCGTCGGATCTGGCCGGCACCACCACCGCACCGCAATCCAGCGCCAGCGTCATCACCATCCACCAGACCACCGGGTCCACGTGGTCGTCGACGCTGAGGACCCACGGTGCCGCCGTGAACAACCCGGCATGGCCGGCCGCCCAACCCGAGCTCTCGGTGCCCGTCATCGGGTGACCGCCGACGAAGCGCTCCTGCAGACCGGCCGCGACCACCTCGTCGAGGACCGCCGCTTTGACGCTGGTGACGTCCGTGAGAGGGCATTTCGGGGCGAAATCGCTGACGTGGGCGAGCATCGCCGGCAGGGCGGGCATCGGCACGGCCAGCACGATCAGGGCGCCGGTATCGGCGGCGCGCGTCAACGTTTCGGCGAGCTCGGTCGATGCGGCGAAGCCGTCGGCGAGTGCGCCGCGCGCCCCCTCTACCGAACGGTTGTAGCCGAACACTTCGCGGCCCGCCGCCGCACCCGCGCGCATGACCGAACCGCCGATAAGTCCCAACCCGAGGACACACACTGGGGTCCTCGTCGCCGTCCACGACACAGAACTAGGTTGGCACAGTGGGTCGACAGCGGCGGCTGGAGGTCCCCTCGCTGGTTCGGGCTGTCTGGTCAAGCCGCCTGGTCAGCGACTAGCGTAGGCGCCCATGGGACGAGAGCGGGCCGCGACGCAAGGCCCGTCCGTGGATACACCGGACGGCTTTGGCATCGCCGTTGTGCGCGAAGAGGGCCAATGGCGGTGTTCTGTGATGGCTCCCAATTCGCTGACGAGTCTGGCGGCCGCCGAGACAGAGCTGCGTGAACTGCGCAGCGCGGGAGCGGTCTTTGGGCTTCTCGACGTCGACGACGAGTTCTTCGTCATCGTGCGCCCCGCGCCGTCTGGAACTCGGTTGTTGTTGTCGGATGCCACGGCCGCATTGGATTACGACATTGCCGCCGAAGTTCTGGACAAGCTGGACGCCGACATCGATCCCGAGGACCTCGAGGACTCGGAACCGTTCGAAGAAGGCGATCTCGGGCTGCTGTCCGATATCGGTCTGCCCGAGGCGGTTCTGGGCGTCATCCTCGACGAGTCCGACCTGTATGCCGACGAGCAATTGGGCCGCATCGCTCGCGAGATGGGCTTTGCCGACCAGCTGTCGGCGGTGATCGACCGCCTCGGTCGGTGATCGCGAGCGCGGCCGTGGCGATCGCAAGCGCGGCGGAGCCGGGCGACGCGGGTCGCCACGAATGACGGAGCCGGGCGAAGCGGGTCGCCGCCATCAGACTGGGTCGGTGATCGCGGACGAAGATCTGATCCGTGCCGCGCTGGCGGCCGCCGCGACGGCGGGCCCCCGTGATGTGCCGATCGGTGCAGTGGTCGTCGCCGCCGACGGGACCGAACTCGCCCGCGCGGTGAATGCCCGTGAGGCCCTTGGTGATCCGACCGCGCACGCGGAAGTCTTGGCGATCCGCGCGGCGGCCATCGTGCTGGGTGATGGGTGGCGGCTGGAGGGAGCGACTCTGGCGGTCACCGTCGAACCCTGCACGATGTGCGCGGGCGCGCTGGTGCTGGCGCGTGTTGGGCGGCTGGTGTTCGGCGCGTGGGAACCCAAGACCGGTGCGGTCGGATCGCTGTGGGACGTAGTCCGCGACCGCCGGCTCAATCACCGCCCGCAGGTGCGTGGCGGTGTGCTCGCCGCGGAGTGCGCCGCGCCACTGGAGGAGTTCTTCGCCCGCCAGCGATTGGGGTGAGCGGCTCCTCGTTCTGTAAGCTGCTCGGCGGTGGCGTGTCCGAGCGGCCTAAGGAGCACGCCTCGAAAGCGTGTGACGGCTAAAACCGTCCGAGGGTTCAAATCCCTCCGCCACCGCCAAATTGTATTTGTTCGACCCCCCGCGAACGAAAGTTCGCTGGGGTTCTTTCGTGGTCGTCGCGTATGACGCGCGGATTAAGTCAATTCAGATCGGCCCGGAAGACCGTCACACGGACCACGACGTTCGAGTGAAAGTCGACAAAGCCTCTGACGCGCACTCCGTCTGGAACGGGCACTACGTTATCGACCCTGATTGGGGCTAACCCCATGAACGGAACACCGTTGTTGTCAACCTCGGTCGCCGATGCAAGGACCGGGTCCAACGGACCTACCAACAGTGGTACGACCAGATCGAACGGGCCGTGTAGCGGCGGGGTGTCAGCCGTATTGACCTTTTGCGGAAGAGGACCACCCATTGGTTGCTCCTTTGTTTGTGAAGCGCGTGGTCTTGGTTGCGGTCTTATCATCCGTCTACGTTCGGCGTGCGGCTTGAGTAGTGGACTACTCGAATCCTCATGCGCGACGGGTAATCGCATGCACTGGCGACACGACATAGGTGTGTGGTGATTGCGCAGCCGTTGTTTGTGCGACGCGGATGCTCCGGAGGCTGCCCGGTGACTAACCTCGTAGAACCCGCGCCACCGCGTCCCACACGGCAGGGTTGCAATGTTTAGCAACAGCGCCGCCAAAGCGTTCCGCGGGCAACCGCAACTTCGTAGTTCGCGTAACCCGGCATCTCGGTCGGTGCGCCGGTTGGATCCGAACGAAGGCGGCGTCTATCCGCCGCCCTCCGCCGGTGCCGTCGCTGGTGGCGGCCCGGGCCGGGGGTCGTATCCTGGCGGCGGCCCGGGCAGCGGCAGCGCGTTGGGATCGACCCACGGTGGCCTTACCGGGTCATGCAAGGGATCGAGGGTGTAGTTCATCCGATAGGGATCTCCGGGCTCTGGCGGTATCGGCATGTCTGGCTGGCCCCAGTGGGTCCCTAACATCAGTCCCCGCTTGAGTCGTGGGATGGACAGGTCCAGTTCGGCACTGATGTTGAAGTAGTCGCCGCGAACCGCTCGGTCGACGAAGTTCTGGTTGAACGGGAACACGAAAATGCCCGCGATCGCCATACCGAACTCCGGTCCGACATCGGCGAGCGCCTTGATGGTCGGTTCCAAATTCTTGAGGTTCTTGACCAGATCGTCCTGAGCGTCGTTGACCAGCCGGGTGGCGGTGTTGCTGAACGCGTGCAGATGATCGAGCGCCTCCGTCAGCCGCGGGCGTTCCTTGATCAACACATCCAGCGCCGAGGGAATCGTGCGCAGCGCCTCGGACAAAATGTTGCGTTGGTCGGCGAAGGTGCCCGACAGCCGGTTCAACGCGTAAAGAGACTCAACGATGTTGTCCCGCTGCTGATCCAGTGTCCCGACGATCGTGTCTAGGCGAGTTATCAGATCACGCACGGCGCCCTCCTGTCCGGATAGGGCGGTGGAGAAGTTGTGGATGACCTCCCCGATCTGTCCCAGTCCGCCGCCGTTGACGACCGCGCCCAGCGACGACAACGTCTGCTCGGTCGACGGATACGCCGTCGACCGGCTCAGCGGGATGGTGGCGCCTGGCTGTAGCCGTCCGCCTCCCTGCTGTCCTGGCGGAATACTGAGCGCCACATGCATCGAACCCAGCAGACTGGTCTGCCCGACGGTGGCCACCACATTGGCCGGAACCACCACATCGCGCTTGACCGAGATCTCGACGTCGGCATGCCAACCCTGCACCCGCATCTCACCGACACTGCCCACGACCACGTCGTCGACCATCACCGGCGAATTCGACTCCATCGTCCCAACATTCGGCAACTCGACGTGATAGACGTTGGCCCCCGGCCCACGCCCGACCGCACCGGGCAACGGCAGCGAATTCAGGCTATGGAAGGCACATCCCGACACCGACAACGCCACACAACAACCGACGACGAGCACCCGTCGCACCACAATCCGGCCGACACGCTCGGCGCTCGACGGCGAGACCAACAGTGGCATCGACACTCCTTTCGAGCGCGACTACGGCGGGGTTAGCGGAGCGACCGGTCTGGTGGTGGTCGCGTGCACGAGCAGTTCGGCGAGCTCGGCAGGCCTGCTCAAGAAGGGAGAATGCGAGGAGTCGATCGTGAGCGGGTCAACACCAAGACGGGTGGCTACGACATCGGAGAGCCACCGTGGTTTCGAACGGTCCTGTAGACAGCGGATGTAGCTGCGTGGCAGGTCGGCTGCCCAGAAATTGGGTACTGATACGGGCGTGGTCGTCGTGTCGCCGAACCGCTCCGGGCACAAACGCGCGAAGGCCCATCGTGCGGTTTGCTCGTCGCAGTCGTGGTAGAAGTATTGCCACGCGCCTTCGAAGGTGGCGAAGCTCATGGCGCCGTCGTCGCCAAAATGCAAGTGGCCCAACATGTCTCCGACATCGGCATCAAACGAACCGTCTTCGGAGTTGCGCATCGCCATTGCCTCGGGATAGGTGCGGCCCTCACGCGGCAGCGCGGCTGCCAAGTAAATGGTGTGGGCGACAAGGTCACTGGCTGCATCCGCGGCCAAGGTGATGTCGAAACCACCTCCGGAGTGGCCGACCAGGACATCTCCCGGCCGTAGGACGGCGACGATGGCGGCGCGCCGGTTGGCGAGCGTGGATTCCTCCCGGAGGCGCGTGCCGTGGCCGGGAATGTCGACCGCTACCGCGTCGTGCCCGAGGCGGTTCAGTTCGGGGATGGTCCGCTCCCAGCACCATGCGGCGTGAAAGCCGCCGTGCACGAGGACGAAGCGCATAGACGGTTCCTTCCGGCCTAGGCGTGCCGAGACCGAAGCGGTCGGCGCTTGGCTATCGCCATGAGTCCAGACGCTAACACGATTTCTACAAATGTAGATACAAATTCCTACGTCTGTAGAAACTGCGCGCGCAGGTCGGCGCCGATCGGTCCGATCTAGGGTTTGTGAACGTGATGGGTGGCGGCGACGCCGGCGACCAGCGCGTGCAGTTGCTGGGTGAGTTCGGCCGCGCTATCGACCCCGGGATGTCCGAACACCTGCCGGACGATCACGCCGTTGATGAAGGTTGTGATCGCACGGGCCTGCTTCTCCACGAGGGCGCGATCAACAAGGCCGGGCTGCAGTTGGGTGACCGCCTGTTCGCTCAACGTTACGAAGCCCGCAATCGCGTCCTCGATGGCACCCTGCAGAACCTCGTCTCGGTGCGCATGCAAGGCCAACTCGTAGCGGGCCCGCGAGCGATCCAGGCCGGGTCCGGTCGACGACCGCATCACCATGTCGGCGAGCACCGACAAAGTCGTGGCGTTCGTTGTGGCCTCCGACGGAGTGCACCGTCGCATCACGGCTTCGAAATCGACGGCATCCAGCTCAGCCACCCGCTCGGCAGTGGCGCGGAGCAACGCCGAACGGGTGCGAAAATACGATGACGTCGTGCCGTCAGGCAGCCCCGCTTGCTGCTCTACTTTGCGGTGAGTGAGCCCCTTGGCACCTTCGTCGGCAAGGATTTGGATCGCTGCATCACACAGAATGCGGCGACGTCCTTCGACATCAGCTTTCCGCTTCATAGCAACGCGGGCAGTCTAACTCAGGTCAGCTGGGGCCTAGCGGGAAATCGCAGGTGTTGCCATCGCCAGGAACCTTCGACAGCCGTGTCGAACAGCTGCCGCGTTGCACCTGCGTCGCCTGTCCCGACTTTCTCGGCGATTCGAGGCATTTGTAACCCGCGATCCTATTTACTGTGACCCAACTCACTCTGCGGCAGCGGCCGCGTAGTTCGTGGGGCAAGTGAGTGCGGGAGGACGCGACGATGGCGTGGCTGGCGACGTGGTGGGGGCAGGACCACCATTTCGACTGGCTGACAGGCTATTTGCAGGCGCACGGGCTGGGCTCGAGCACCCGCAAGCTGTTGGCTGGGGTGGCGGCCTCGTTGGTGCTCGTGCCGGCCAACGTCTGGTTGGATCCGACGTTGCCGCTGCGGCCGGTGGCGCTGGCGTATTCGGTGCTGGCTGCCGTGGCCGGGCTGAGGATGGCGGTGCTGTGGTTACGCGGGTGGCCGACCCGACGACAATCCCTTTTCTTCATTCTGACCGGCAGTGTGATCATCGGCCTCGGCTGCTTGTGGCAACCCCAGCCGCTGGTCGGGCTGATGGCATGCTCGGCCATGGCGGTTACCGGCGGTTACCTCGCGTTCTTCCACACCGCCAAGTACATGACCCTGAATTTTGGCCTGGCCTGCGCAATTGCGATCGTGCAAGCGGCGCGCCTGGCTGCCGCGGGGCAACCGATGCTGGCCTTCACCGGCTGCTTCCTGGTACTCGAACTCAACGCGGTCGTCCCGCTGGCCATCCAGATCGTCGTACGCGCACTCTGGGTGGATCTGCTGCGCGCTAACCGCGATCCGTTGACCGGCCTGCTGAATCGGCGCGCCTGCGATCGGGCCATTGTAGGGCGGATGCTCGTCGGCGCCAACCACATGTTTTTGATGGTGGCGATGATCGACCTGGACCGGTTCAAAAGCCTCAACGACACCCACGGACACGCCGCGGGCGACGCAGCGCTCGTCGCGGTCGCCGGCGCATTGAGCGCCGCCTGCAGCGACACCGCCATCGTCGGTCGCGTCGGTGGTGAGGAATTCTTGATCGCCGAAATCGTGACACCAGAACAGCGGCCCGGGTGGGGCCTGGACCTCTGTGACGCCGTGGCCGCAGTCAACGCCTCCGTGACCGCGAGCGTCGGAATCGCCGCGATGGCGCTGCGCGGCATGGTCACCGACCATGCCGACGAAGCGTTTCGCCAAGTGGTCGCCCATGCCGACAACGCCATGTATGAAGCCAAACGACGTGGGGGAAATCAAACCCGCCATCACGAGGTTGCGGTCTGAGTCAGCGGCGAAAGCGCTTGGCGACCAGCTTGGTGAATTCGACCGCCGAGCGGCGGACGGATTCGAGTTCCAGTGACACCAACAGCGTGTCCACCATTGCGAACGGCAGCGTGGTGGCCACCGCCCCGCGGCCGTACTCGATGTGCCACGAGCCGGGGTGAATGGTCAGCCCCCGCGCGCGGCCCCGCTCCAGGCAGGTGCTTTCACCGGGCAACAGCGTCATGGGTTTCGTGTCGTCCGACTCGAGATCGTAAGAATCGATTCGCCCGGCCATCAGGAACTTGTGGATGTCCACATGCTTGTAGCGCCCCGAAAAGCCTTGTGTTCCAGTGGGGGAACCGAAAATCACGATGTACTCACGGGGGCTGAAGTAGAGAAAAAGAACCTTGCCGAGGATCCCGCCGGCCTTGCTGCCCACCCATCGGCCCGGGGTCGGATCGACCAGATCAGGATATTGGTCCGCAAGCAATTCGATTGCCCGCGTGACCAACTCGCCGTCGTCCAGCGACAGGCCGACGACTTGCTTAGCGATCGTGTGCAGCGAATCCGGGTCGATTTTGTAGGCCATCAGTAGGTTCCGTCCGACGCTGAGTGCACGCCGCGAAACTAGCAGCGCCGGGTTCCACGTGTCTGCCTTTTGATCGGCTGGGTATGGTTCGACGATGACGCCGAGCGGTGCAGCGCGAGAGCGGCGGGGCACGTCGGCCATCCGAGCCGACGAGTCCGACGCGACGCGTGGGCGCCCGCGCGACATGCAGCGTCGCGCCGCGGTCATCTCCGCCACCCGGGAACTGTTGATCGCCAACGGCTACGAAGAAATCACCTTGGCCGGCGTCGCGCGTCATGCCGGGGTGTCGCGGCCGTTCGTCTACGAACACTGGGGCAGCAAGTTCGCGCTGGTCGAGGACGCCATCTTTTCCGTCCCGGGCGAATATCCCGCGATCGATGAACTCCCGTTCGCCGATGCATTGACCAGCCTGATCACCGGCATGGTGCGCGTCCAGTCCGATCCTGCCTACTTGGCGGGCATGCCGGGAGTCGCGACGGTGCTCTACAGCCGGCCCGACTTGGTCGAACAGGTCGAGGCGCGCTACATGGCGCCGATCCGGGCACTGTGGGTCCGACTGATCGAACGCGGAAAGGCCGAGGGTCTGGTCCGGTCGGAGGTCGACGGCAGTGCGCTGATGGACACCATGCGGGGTGCGGTCACGCTGCACACTTCGGTGAACAAGGCGCTGGGTGAGGCCGAGCTGATTGCGCACCTGAGGTCGTTAATCCTGCACGGGATCAGCGTCGGAGAATGACCCTCGTCCAGTTTTCTTACACCATGTAAGGTAATGGCGTCATGAAATCGCTGCACGCACTCTTCGACCTCACCGGTCGCACCGCCATCGTCACCGGGGGCACCCGAGGCATCGGGCTGGCGATCGCCGAGGGGTTGATCGAGTGCGGGGCGAATGTGGTTGTCGCCAGCCGAAAGGCCGATGCCTGCGCGGCGGCCGCCGACAAGCTGCAGGCCCTTGGCGGCGGTCGCGCCGTCGGTGTGCCCACGCATCTGGGGAACCTGGATGCCATCGACGGTCTTGTCAATGCCGCCGTCGCGGAGTTCGGCGGCATCGACATGGTGGTCAACAACGCCGCCAATGCCCTCTCGCTGCCGCTGGGCGAGTTCACCGCGGAAGCGTGGTCGAAGTCGTTCTCCGTCAACCTGCAAGGTCCGGTCTTCCTGGTGCAGGCGGCGTTACCGCACCTACGCAAAAGCGAGCACGCGTCGATCCTGAACGTCGTCTCCGCCGGCGCCTTCATCTATTCGCCTGCGACGTCGATGTATTCGGCGGCGAAGGCCGCGATGGTGTCGTTCACGCGGTCCATGGCTGCGGAGTTCGCGTCACAGGGGATTCGAGTCAACGCCCTGGCGCCCGGTTCGGTCGATACCGACATGGCGCGGGCCAACCCGCCGGAGTTCATCGAGGTGATGAAGTCGGCCGCGCTGCTGAAGCGGATGGCCGAGGCCACCGAAATGGTTCCTCCCGCACTGCTTTTGCTTTCCGACGCGGGAAGTTTCATCACCGGGCAGACCATCATCGCCGACGGCGGCATGGTGGCCAGGTAGGAGGCGACCATCACCGACACCGACAGCGCGACGCGCGAAGCCAACAAGCAAACGCTTGGGCGGGCGATGGCCGGCATCAGCGCGCTCGACCTCGACGCGGTCCTCGCCGAACTTCACGACGATGTCCGATTCGAATTGCCTTACGAGGACGCGGTTCCCGACTCCGGCCAAGACGGCATTCGTGAGCTGCTCGGGTCCATGTTCGGAATGTTCGAGAAGTTCACGATCACGCTGACCGACATCTACGACCTGCTCGACCCGGACATGTTGGTGGCGCGCTATCGGGGTGACGCCCTGGGTCGGGACAAGCCCGTCGTCTACCAGAACGACTACATCGGCGTGTTCGAGTTTCGCGACGGCAAGATCACGCTATGGCGCGAGTTCGACAATCCCATGGTGTCGGCAGCGATGGTCGCGGGGTTCGCCGCCAACTCCTCCGGGGCCGGCTCATGAGCGCCGCGATCTCCGTCGAGCGCCTTGACGACGGTGCGATCGCCATCGTGACAATCAACCGCCCGCAACGCCGAAATGCGTTGGACTCACAGACTCTCGTCGACATGCATCGGCTGCTGGACGGACTGAACGGCGATCCCGGGCTGCGTGCAATCGTGATGACCGGCGCGGGTGTCTCGTTCTGCTCCGGTGCCGACCTGAAATCGCAGCCCGACGATCTGTCCGACAGCGCCGGCGTCCCGTATGCCGAGCTCCGCTCGGCGGCCGCCTCGACCGTCGCCGTCACGATGGCTGCACAAGAACTGATGGCCTCGGCCTTCGAGAAGATCCACCGGCTGCGGGTACCCGTCATCGCCGCGGTCAACGGATTCGCGTTGGGCGGCGGCTTCGCGTTGGCGTTGGCTTGCGATATCCGGTATGCCGCCGAATCGGCGACCTTTGGTGCGGTTTTCATCCGGCACGGGGTGTCGGCATGCGACATGGGCACCAGCTACTTCCTGCCGCGCTTAGTCGGAGCGTCGCGGGCCGCCGAATTGATGCTCACCGGGCGTGTTTTCGGCGCGGCCGAAGCGATGACCATCGGATTGGTGCTCGAGGTGGTCGACGCCGCGAGCCTGCTCGACACCGCAATCGCCAAAGCCCGTGAGATAGCGCAGAACTCGCCGTTGGCGGTCTGGATGACCAAAGAAACGATGTGGCAGACCATCGACTCGCCGAGTCTGCGCCACGCGCTCGACCTCGAAAACCGGACACAGGTGATGTGCACGGGCACAGGGGATCTGGCCAACTCGTTCGCCGCCTTCCGCGACGACGGGACCGCTCGTTGGAATCCACTGTGACTCAGAGAGGCGACTGAAAGTATGGCGAATTCCCTGTGTGAGCGCCTCGGTATCGAGTTCCCGCTCTTCGCGTTCTCGCACTGCCGCGACGTGGTCGCCGAGGTCAGCAAGGCCGGCGGATATGGGGTGCTGGGCGCGCTGGCCTACAACGCCGAGCGCCTCGAGGTCGAGCTGTCCTGGATCGACGAGCACGTCGGCGGCCGGCCGTACGGGGTGGATTTCGCGATGCCGGAAAAGTTCGTCGGCAAGGGCGAGCCCTTCAGCCTTGATGCGCTGCGCGAGCTCATTCCGGCCAGCCACACCGAACACATGGAGAAAGTGCTCGCCAACCACGGCGTGCCGCCGCTGCCGGAGGACGCCGAGCGGCGGGTGATCGCCGCCGGCCTCGGAGTCGAGGCCGAAGGGCCGGGTCAGGTAGAGGTCGCGCTGCGACACCCGGTGTCGATGATCGTCAACGCGCTGGGGCCGCCACCGGCCTACGCCATCACGGCCGCACACGAAAAGGGCGTCCTGGTAGGCGCGTTGAGTGGTTCGCCACGTCATGCTCGGCGCAACGTCGATGCGGGAGTCGACGTGATCATCGCCCAGGGCGGCGAGGCCGGGGGACACACCGGCGAGATCGCCACGATGGTGCTGGTGCCCGCGGTCGTCGATGAGGTCGGGCCGGACATCCCCGTGTTGGCCGCCGGCGGCATCGGTAACGGCCGGCAGATGGCGGCCGCGATGGCTCTCGGCGCACAAGGGGCTTGGACCGGATCGCTGTGGCTGACGGTCGCCGAAGCCGCGACGGAGCCGTGGGTCGTCGAGAACCTGTTGAAGGCCGGGTACTCCGACACGGTCCGCTCGCGCGCGATGACCGGTAAGCCGGCCCGCCAGATCCGCACCGAATGGACCGCGGCCTGGGAAGGCCCCGACAATCCTGAGCCGCTGCCAATGCCGTTGCAGGGCATCGTGTATGCGGACGCATCCGCACGGTTCATGCGGGCGCGCTCGAGCGCCTTGTCCGGTTCCCCGGTGGGGCAGATCGTCGGGTCGATTAACAAGGTGCGGCGCTCGCGCGACGTGGTTCTCGACATCGTCGAGGAGTACCTCGCCACGGTGCGGCGACTGGCAGAAGACGGCTGAGGAGGAATCGCAGTGGTTAGCAACGACGACGTCCGGGACATCGACACCGGCGTACCCATGATGCGCTTCGCCCGCGGCTGGCACTGCATCGGCCTGGCCGACAACTTCCGCGACGGAAAACCCCACGCGATCAACGCATTCGGGACCCGTCTGGTGGTGTTCACCGACTCGGCGGGCGAGGTACACGTACTCGACGCGTACTGCCGCCACATGGGCGGTGACCTGTCCCAAGGGACCATCAAGGGTGATTCGGTGGCCTGCCCGTTTCACGACTGGCGCTGGCAGGGCTCGACCGGACGCTGCTCTTTGGTGCCCTACGCCAAGCGCACTCCTCGATTGGCGCGAACACGGCGTTGGCCGACCGGAGAGGTCAATGGCCAACTGCTCGTCTGGCACGACCCCGAGGGGTCGACTCCTGCCCCCGAGATCTTCCCGCCGACGATCGACGGGTACACCGAAGGGCAGTGGTCCCCATGGTCGTGGAACTCCATCCTCATCGAGGGCTCACACTGCCGCGAGATCGTCGACAACAACGTCGACATGGCTCACTTCTTCTACATCCACCACGCGTACCCGACGTTCTTCAAGAACATCATCGAAGGCCACACGGCGACCCAGATCATGGAGTCCAAGGCCCGGCCCGATACCACCAATAACTACGAGAAGCTCTGGGAGGGAACGAAACTTCGCTCCGAGGCAACGTATTTCGGCCCCGCCTACATGATTAACTGGCTCCACAACGACGTGGCGCCGGACTTCACGATCGAAGTCGCGCTGATCAACTGCCACTACCCGGTCACGCACAACTCATTCGTGCTGCAGTGGGGGGTGGCCGTTCAGGAACTACCCGGCCTGCCGGCGGACAAGGCGGCCAAGCTCGCCGCCGCGATGAGTCGATCGTTCGGCGAGGGCTTCCTGGAAGACGTCGAGATCTGGAAGCACAAGACACGCATCGAGAATCCACTGCTTACCGAGGAGGACGGCGCGGTGTATCAGCACCGGCGCTGGTATGAGCAGTTCTATGTTGATGCTGCCGATGTCACCGCGGAGATGACCGACCGCTTCGAAATCGAGGTAGACACCAACCACGCCAACAAGTTTTGGCAGCGCGAGGTGGCGGAGAACCTCGCGGCGGCCGTGCGGTAAGAGCGAGTTCGGGTTAGCCCAGCCCGCCGGTCAGTCCCCGAGCTGCCTGCAATTCGCTCACCCGGTATGGCCGTCCGTCGGGTAGCAGCAGGTCGTGGAACCACAGTTTCGGCGGTGCCGGGTAGGGGTGATTCCATGAGTCCCACGGAAAATAGGTCTGGGTCTTCCCCGCCACCAAGCCCCAGTTGAACGCACCGACGTTGTGTCGCTTGGCAATTGGCAGGATCGTTTCGAGGGTGCTGCCTTGGGACCGAGCCATGTACTCGGTGCACAGGATCGGTCGCCCCAGCGGCGCCAGCTCGTTGACCTTTGACTCGAACTCGGCCGGCTTGCCGTAGTTGTGGAAGGTGATCACGTCGGCGTTGTCGAGTTGGATGGCGCTGATCGCGCTGCGGCTTCCCGGGTCTCCCCACGATCCCTGCCACACACCGCTGGTCAACGGTTGCGCAGGATCCACCGCCCGCGCCCACCGGAACACCTGAGGAAGCAGGTCGGCCACCCGCTGCAGCTTGTCTGCGCGCTCGACCTTGCGGTACTCCTTTGCGGGATTGTCGGGTTCGTTCCACAGGTCCCACCCCAAAACCCGGTCGTCATTGCGGAACTGACTCAGCACTCCCGTGACGTAGTCCTGCATGACCGGTACGTAGCGGGGATCGCCGAGGCGCTCGGCGCCCGGGCTCTGCACCCAGCCGGAGTTGTGCACCCCCGGTACCGGCGCGTGCTGCGGGCCGGCCTTGGGCAGCGGGTCCCAACAGGAGTCGAACAAGACGAACAGCGGCTTGATGCCATGGCGCGACGCGATTCCGACAAACTGGCCCAGACGGCTTTGGAAGCCCGGGCGGTCCGTCGCCCACAACTGATCGTGAAGGAAGACCCGCATGGTGTTGAAGCCGAGCGTGCGGGCCACGCCCAGCTCGCCGTCAATGCGTTGTGGGTCAAACGTTCCCGGCTGAAACATCTCCAGCTGATTGATCGCGGTCGACGGGATGTAGTTCGCGCCGACAAGCCAACCTTGTGCGCGATACCAGGCGTTGGCGCGGTCCGGCGACCACCGGGCTGCCTCGGCAAAAGCACGCGGCGCTTGGGTCAGCGCCGCACCCGCTGCCAGCATAAGAGGCAACTTCAGGGCCGTTCGGCGGTTCACGAAGTGACACTAGATTTCCCTTGTCGCACAGGCGGTTCGACGCGCCGATCGCAACGAATCGAGATGGGAATTGTGACCTGATCGTGATCTGCGACCTAGCGAAGCTTGCGGCCGTAGTTGTCTTTGACAGTGCCGGTGAACATCATGATCGCGTCGACGATGGCCCAGACGACGCTGCCGAGCAGGACCGGCAATGCGATCAGGCAGAACAGGCTGAAGACGAGTCCGACGAGGCCGAGTATCAGCTGCGCTACCGCGATCTGGGTCGAGTCGATATAGAAGCGTCCAGCGCCGAACACCCCGAAGAAAAGCTGCAACAACCCCGCCGTGGTACCTGACTTGTCGGACAGCGGAACGCCCGTGGCCGGATCGCGCCCGAACGGCGCTTGGGGATCGACCGACGGGTACCCGCCATAGCCGGGATATGGCTGCGGAGGTGGGAAGCCGGGTGGGGGGTGGCCGGGCCGCGGTGGCGGGTAACCGGGCAGCGGTGGTACGTAGCCGGGTTGTGGGGGGTAACCCGGGTAGCCCGACTGCGGTGGCATCGGTGGGCCCGGCGGCGGCACGTAACCGGGCGGCTGCCAACCCTCGGGCGACGGGCCGGCGGGAAATCCGGGCGGGTTGGGCGTCGACATCGCCTGAGTTAACCCCGCCGCGGCGGGTGAGTCCATTCGCCGCGGCGGGCGCCCGGAAACTCGGCAAGCAAATATCTGACCTAGCACTACTTTTGCATCTACAAATAATTGCCTAGTGCTACTATCGCAGTCAACATCATTTTGCTGACCCGGGGAGTGCGCCGATGCGGTCCATGTCCTTCGACCCGGCGGTGGCCGTCGTGGGCACTCAGATCGTCGGCAGCGCAACGCAGGCACTTGCGACCAGTGCCGCGGCGGGGCCGTCGGTGGCCGCGCTGGCTCCCGCCGGCGCCGAAGAGGTCTCGGCCCGGGCGGCCGCGGCGTTCGGGGCGGAGGCCACCCAGATGCTGGCTCTGCTCAACGCGGCGCACACGGAACTGGTGCGGACAGGCAACGCGCTGGTCGACATTGCCCGGATCTACGCAGACACCGACGCCGTCGCGGCTCGCCGGCTGAGCCACATCCGCACCGAGGTCGGCTTCCGGCTAGCCGGGTAGCACGAGCACTACGGCAAATTCGCAGGACACAGTCGGTGCTGTCTCTTCTAAGTTCGGCCCCGACGGCGCGATACTAACCAGATGTCCGATCTCAACGTGCTCGGCGGCCCGCTGCAGCCATGTGGCACCGAGCCGCTCACCGGCTTTTACCGGGACGGCTGCTGCTCGAGCGGAGCCGAGGATGTCGGCCGCCACACCATCTGCGCGGTGATGACCGCCGATTTTCTTGAGCACCAACGTTCCATCGGCAATGATTTGCTGACGCCGGTTCCCGAGTACCGCTTTCCTGGCCTGCTGCCGGGTGACCGCTGGTGTGTGACCGCCCTGAATTGGCTTCGGGCTCACCGCGATGGATGCGCCGCGCCGGTCGTGTTGGCCTGCACCCACGAACGCACGCTCGAGGTCGTGCCCCTCGAGGCGCTACTGGAGCATCAAGTCGACGTCCCCGACGACTTGGCTAACTTATAGGGCTCGCGATCTGCGGTTCGATCCGCCGGGCCGCGGCGCACACCTGCTCACCGAGCCGCGTGACGTCGGCCGCGGTCAGGTCGGTGAAGGGTGCGGCGCTGATCGACATCGTGACCACCCCGTCGTCGTCGAAGATCGGGGCGGAAATAGTGGCGATACTGTGCGCCTCGTTCTCGGTGAGCTCGGCGTCCAGCACGTCGATCACCGTGAGGTCGGCGAACGCCCGTGCGAGGTGTGCGGTGATGGCGTCGGGTTCACCGTCGCCGCGCAGTGCCCGCAGTGCCGTATACACCTGAAGATATTCGCGGCTGAGCCGTTCGACGGTGTATCCGCGTCGCCGAATGTCGCTGAGCACCAGAGTGATTCGCCGGGACAGCGCGGTGGATGGCCTGCCCATACCCTGCAGCCAGGCGCGCTGTGCGGGGGCCGGGCTCCAGGCGACGTAGTCGCGACCGAACGGCGCGACCAGCGGCATGCGCAGTCCGCGGTCGATGCGCATCCCGGACGAGGATTCGCCGGCGCTATCCGTCACGACGATGGCGTTGCCCTCGCGGCGAGCCAGAAATGCTTGTGCCGCTGTCGATTCGGCAAGCTGCTGCAAGACTGGACGAAAGACCCGGTCGCCGGCCGGCTTCGCCAGCGCCGCAATGCCCGGCCCCCAGGAGTAAGCAGCCGTGTCGATGTCACGCACCACCCAGCGATGGGCGGCCAGCGTCGTCAGGATTGCGTGCCCGGTAGCGCGGCTGATGCCCAGCTCGCGGGTGATCTCCGCGAGGGAGAACGCTCGCGTGGGTTGGGTCCCGAGCAGCCGCATGACCGCGACCACGCGATCGGTCGGTGGCGAAGCGGGTTGACGAGGCGTCCGTTCCGCGTCTACCGTCCGTGTCATATTTCGAATGATACGTCGAATATTCGACACCGCGAGGAGGCGGTCGCATGGGCTCTGCGGGCCCCGACATCGCTGACTTCGATTTCGACGATCTGACATCGCCGCAGCTGACCGATGTCCAGCGTCAGATTCTGGAATTCACCGAGGCCAAACAGATCGAATTCGACGTCGACCGGATGTTCGCGGAGGCCGTCGAGCAAGCCGACGCCGACGATCTGGGCGACACGGACGGTTTCGGTGACCGCCTGGCCGCGCACGTCGCGGCGATCGAAGCCGACGACGGCCTGCGGCAGCTCACCCGGTCGACGTTGCGGCAGCGCGTGGTCCGGCTGCTGCGCAACCGCCTATCACTCACCGAGCTCATCAAGCGCTATCCCGAGATCGAATCCATGCCGATCGACAGGCCTTTCATCGTTGTCGGGATGCCGCGCTCCGGCACCACCCACCTGGTGAATCTCATTGCCGCAGATCCGCGCCGGCGTGCCTTGCCGTATTGGGAGAGCCAGGAGCCGATCCCCGTGCGTGGTGAGGGCCCCGACATTTTCGGCGTCGACCCGCGCTATGCGCGCGCCAAGGCCGAACACGACGCCCTGATGGTCAGCGCGCCCGTGGTGGCCGCCATGCACGACCGGTTCCCCGAGGCGATCGAGGAGGAGGTCGAGCTCCTCGATCTGGACCTGGCGAGCTACGTCCTGGAATGGCATGCCCGCGTGCCGGATTGGCGCGACTTCTACCTCGCGCTCGACCAGACCCGGCACTACGCGTATCTGAAGAAGGTATTGCAGGCGCTGACGTTTCTGCGCGGCCCGCAGACCTGGATCCTCAAGAGTCCCCAGCATTGCGAGCAACTCGGCCCGCTGATGGCGACCTTTCCCGATGCGACGGTCGCGTTCACGCACCGCGATCCCGTCGCAGTCGTGCAGTCGGCGATCACGATGATGGCCTACTCGGATCGGCTGCGCCGCAAGAGTATCGATCCTGGGTGGCTTCTCGACTACTGGACTGATCGGGTGCACCGACTGCTGAGCGCGTGTGTCCGCGACCGCGACCTGGTGTCGTCCGACCGCAGCATCGACGTCAATTTCCACCAGCTCAATGGCACTGAATTGCCGGTGCTCGACGAGCTTTACCGCCGTGCTGGGGTCGAACTGACACCGAAGGTGCGCAGGCGATTTCAGCAGTATCTCGACGGCAACCCGCGCGGCAAGCACGGGCGAATCCGCTACGACCTGCAACGGCACTTCGGCGTCTCGGCCGACGAACTGCGTGGGCGGTTCGACTTCTACTTCGACCGATTCGACGTCCGCCCCGAATGAGGAGCATCGATGAGCGCCCAAGACTTTGAACCGGTCTACCGCAGCAGACCCGGCGCCGATGGGCTGCGGCCCGCGGCCGCCGAACAGGCTGAACAGATCGCCGAGGGACTCTGGTGCTCGCCCGGCCTGTCGAACGCGTACCTGCTGACCACCGGCGACGGTCGGGTGATCGTCAACACCGGCATGGGATTCGAGGGACCGGTGCATCGGGCCAACTTCGACGCTGTCGATTCCTCACCGGTGCGCTACGTCATCTTCACCCAGGGCCACGTGGACCACGTCGGCGGCCTGGACAGCGTTCGTGATCCCGACACAACCGTTGTCGCCCAGGCGAACTGGACCCAGTGGCGAGACGACAACGAGCGCCTTATCCGGTACCGCGCGAGCCGCAGCGCGTTCGCCTTCTCCGACACGTTGGCGACGGGAATCCAGGCCATCCAGCGCCGTCTCGGTACCACCCGGCTACCCGCCCAGAGCATCCCCACCGTCGACCTCGACTTCGAAGACGCGCTCACCCTCGACGTCGGCGGACGACGACTGGAGCTGATCTCCGTCCCCGGTGGCGAGACCACCGACTCGTTGGTCATCTGGCTGCCCAACGAGCGAATATGTCTGTGCGGAAATACCTTTGGCCCGATCTTCGGTCACATTCCCAACCTGGTCACGATCCGCGGCGACCGCTACCGGGACGCCCTGACCGCGATCGCATCGGTCGAGCGGGTGCGCGACCTACAGCCAGAACTGCTGGTGACCGGCCACTTCGAACCGATCGCGGGCGCGGACCGCATCCATCACGAGCTCAGTCGCCTGCGCAATGCCATCGAGTACATCCACGACCAGACGGTGGCCGGTATGAACGCCGGAAAAGATGTCCAGACCCTGATGCGCGAGATCACCTTGCCCGCGGAATACGAAGTGGGCCAAGGCTATGGAAAAGTCTCCTGGGATGTGCGGGCGGTGTGGGAGAACTACTCCGGCTGGTTCCATCACCGGTCCACCACCGAGCTGTATCCCGTCGGGTTCGACGCCGTCGGTGCCGACGTGGTGGAACTGGCCGGCGCCGATGCGCTGGTCGGCCGAGCACGAGCACACCTCACCGAAAGCCGGCCCTTGCATGCCATCCACCTTGCCGAGCTCGTCACCACGACGGAGCCCGATCACCCGGGGGCACGCGAAGTGCTGCGGGATGCGCATGAAAGTCTGCTGAGCAGTACCACCAACTTCTGGGAACGGGCCTGGCTCTCGCGGCAAATAGCGAGCAACTCGTGACGGCACGGGAAGGGACATCACTATGACATTTGTGTTGCAGCCCAAGGATTTCTATCACACCGGCATCGTGGTGCCCGACCTCGACGCCGCAATGGCCCGCCTCACCGCACTAGTCGGCTACCGGTGGATCACCCCGCTTCGCTATACGCTGCCCTTCCGCACCACCGCCGGCGTTCGCGACCTGACCTCGACGATCGTCTACTCCGTGCAGAGCCCACACATCGAACTGGTCCAGGAGGTTCCCGGAACTCCGTGGACCGCCGCACCGGGCAACTCGGTGCACCACATCGGCTATTTCACCGACAACCTCGCCGAGACCGCGCGCGCGTTGGAGGACAACGGCTTCACCTTCGAAATGACCGGAGAATTACCGGACGTCGAGTTCGGGATGTTCGCCTACTACATCGACGCGTTCGGCACCCGCATCGAGATCGTCGACCGCGCGCTGTTTCCCGACTTCACCGCGTTCGTGGAGTCCATCGCCGCGCCGGGCCCAACCGGAGCCTGACATGGTATTGACAGTGCTGCGCTTCAATTTCGCGTCGCCGCAAGGAGAACCGCGCACCCAGAGCAAGCTCTTGTCCGCCGCGCTCGAATTGGCGCAATGGGGTGAGTCGCACGGCATAACGTCGGTCAGCGTCGACGAGCACCACGCCACCGGCCACGGCTGGAGCTGCAACCCGATCATGGCTGCGGCCATGTTTCTGGCGCGCACCTCGACGATGATTGCCAGCGTGGACTGCGCGCTGGGGCCGTTGTGGAACCCGGTCCGGCTCGCCGAAGACATTGCGCTCGTCGACAACATGAGCCGTGGCCGGCTGCACACCACAGTGGGCCTGGGCTACCGCACCGTCGAATACGACTCACTCGGAATGGATTTCAGTCAGCGGGGCGCGCTGATGGACGTCCTGGTCGAACGCATGTTGTCGGTCTGGTCGGGTGTCGGGGCGGACGCGGGAATTTGCGCCGGTACCTGGAGCCGGCCGCATCCGCCGCTGTACGTCGGTGGCGGTGCCCGCGCCACCGCCCGGCGGGCCGCGCGATTCGGGCTGCCGCTCAGCCTGGCCGACCATCTGCCCGAGATCGCCACCTATTACCGCGAACTGTGCGCCGGTGCAGGCATCAAGCCGCTCATCCTGATGCCCGGTCCCATCAACCGCGGAATGATCTACCTGCACGAGGATCCCGACCGGGCATGGGCCGAGCTCGGGGAGCACATCCTTTGGGAGGCGGTCACTTACGGGCAATGGTCAACCGACCAACGATCCCTGATGCACCTGCCCGGCGTCCGGACCCTGGACGAGGTCCGAGCATCCGGGCGATACCGCTTCCTGACTCCAGACGAGCTGGTCGCCGAAATCCGCGGCAGCGACGACTTCGGACCCCTGGTGCTGCACCCGCTGGTGGGCGGCATGCCCGTCGACGAAGCATGGAAGTCGGTCCAGCTGCTGACCGATACCGTGTTGCCCGCGCTGCAATGAGGCTCAGATCCCGCAGCATCCGGCCATTCGCCCACGAGCCCGTGCACCCATTGCATGAACGCCGGTGCAACAGGTTGTTAAATTGCCGCCGAATGTCACAAACCGCTCGTGCAAAACGAATTTCTGGCTATTTTGAGCTGGCGAACGTCGACTGACGCGACCGTTTCTTGAGCGTGGCATCCGGTCTAGTCAGCGACCTTTGTGGTGCAAGTTCGCATGTACAGCAACAGGATTCGGTATAGCAGACCCATAGGCACCACGAAAGGGATCGTCGATGACCGATAGCGCATTGTCGTCCGGGCATCGTCTGCACGAGTCTGGTGCCAGTTCCAACTCGCGGCGTATCCCTATCACACCCGTCGAGGCACAGGGCGCGCGCGTTCGCGATATCTCGGGCCGGTGGTATCTGGACTGTCTGTGCGCCGCAGGCTCGATGTCACTGGGGTGGAACCACCCCGTCGTGACCCAGGCGTTGCGGCGAACACTGGATTCCGGCACACCGCTGTTGACGCTGGACTTCCATCATCCCCTGCGCGATGCGTTCGTCGAAGACCTGCTGGCTACTCTGCCGCCGGGCCTGGCCGACGACTGCGTAGTTCATCTCTGCTCGCCGAGCGGAGCTAACGCCGTGGAGGCTGCGCTGATGTTGGCTGAGATCGCGACCGGTGGTCACGAACACATAGGCATGCAAGGCGGGTTTCACGGGTGCAGCAGGGCCGCTCGTGCCCTCAGTTCGGGAGGCGGGCTGCGCCGCCAGCCAGTCACGTTGTCTACTGCCGCCCACTTCCTGCCCTACCCCCAGGAGTACCGCTGTCCGTTCGATCTCGGCGGACAGGCCGGGACCGACTTGGCGATCAGTGCCGTGGAGCGCCTCTTTGCCAGCCGGCATAGTGGCCTGCGCGCTCCCGCATCGTTGCTGACCGAATTCGTGCTCGGCGAGGGCGGTGTAATTCCGGCCGTGCCCGCCTGGGCGCAGGCGTTGCGGCGTGCAGCGACGGCCAACCAGATCCCGCTCATCGCGGACGAGGTGCAGGCCGGCACATACCGGACGGGCCGGCCGTGGGCCTTCGAACACTGCGATGTCGAGCCCGACATGATCGCGATCTCCAAGGGATTAGGCTCGGGAATCCCCATTGCGGTATTGGTGATCCGGCGCCGATTTGACGTCTGGGGCGCGGGCGCGTTCACGGGGACGTTCCGCGGCAATGCGCTCGGGTTCGCCGCGGCGAGCGCGGTGCTGCGATATGCGGCTCAAGCCGGCATCGCCGCGCACGTCACCGAGATGGGCGTTCGCCTGAGCGAGGGGCTGTGCGCTATCGCCGCGCAGGCCACCACCGCCGGCGACGTGCGCGTCATCGGTCTGATGGCCGGCGTGGAGATCATTGACCCAATGGCCGGTTGTGACCAGCGGGGCGTCGGCCAGCCGGCTCCGGGGCTGGCGACCGAGATCCAAAAAGCTTGCCTGGCAGCCGGACTCATCGTCGAAGTTGGTGGTGAATACGACAACGTGGTCCGATTCATGCCGCCATTGACCATCACCGACCGCGAGATCGACGACATTCTCGAACGATTCCACACGGCCATGGACCACGTGGAGCATCTGGTACGCACCGGCCAAGAATGGCCGGGTGCGGTGCCGGAGTATTCCGCATGAGCGGCGACACCGCCTTCGAGAGTGAGTTTCTCACTTTCGCGGGAGCTCAGCATTACCTGGAAGCGGTCAATGAGGCGGCGGGCCATGTTGCGGCCGGCTGTTTGCGCCCCGCCCGGCCCGGGTTCATCCAGGGAGCCGCGGCGCTGCGGGAAACTTTGGCAGCCTTCCGAGTGGTGCCGCGGACCGGTCTCGGCCTGTCGGCTGTGCTGGAGGAGACGGCGGCACTCGTCGCGCCGCACTCGACCGCGGTATCCAATCCGAATTACGTCGCACACTTACATTGCCCACCGGCCATCGCGAGTCTTGCCGCAGAGACAATGCTGTGCGCGCTGAACCAATCGATGGACTCATTCGACCAGGGTCCGGCCGCCGCGGTGATCGAACAATTCGTGATCGACTGGTTGTGTGAGGTCTTCGATCTCGCAGACGGCGACGGCGTCTTCACCAGTGGGGGAACGCAATCCAACGTGCAGGCCCTGATGCTGGCACGCGATAATTTCGCGGCCCGGACCCTGGGAGTCGATATCGCCGCGGACGGTCTGCCGCCCGATGCGCGTCGGTGGCGCATCGTCTGCACCGACGACGCGCACTTTTCGGTGCTGACCGCCGCCCGGCTGCTGGGCCTCGGCAAGGCGGCAATTCTTCCCGCCGGTACCGACGCCTGCGGCCGCCTGGACGCCAGCTCGTTGAGGGAGCTGCTGCACGCTTCTCGATTGCGCGACGAGCAAGTCATCGCGGTGGTGCTGTCCGCGGGCACGACTAATCGGGGGGCTATCGACCCGCTTGCCGACGCCATTGAAATTGCTGCGGTGCAGGGTATTTGGGCTCACGTCGATGCTGCCGCCGCCGGCTGCCTGATGTTGAGCGAACGGCACCGCAACCTGCTCGACGGCATTAGCGCGGCGAATTCGATTAGCGTCGATTTCCACAAGCTGCTGTTCCAGACGATCAGTTGTGCCGCTCTCCTGGTGCGGCAACGACACGACCTGGACGTCATGCGCAGTCACTCCGACTACCTCAACCCCGCCGACGACGACGACGGAGACATCCTGAACCACGTCGGCAAGTCGCTGCAGACCACCCGCCGATTTGATGCGCTCAAAGTTCTTGTCACGGTGCGGTCATTGGGGCTCGACACCGTCGCCACGATGATTGACCGCACTGTCGAGGCCGCCCGTGCCGCGGGCGATGCGGTGGCCGCTCATCTTCATCTCGACTTGATCAGTCCGTGCACGACTAACACCGTCATCCTGCGCTGGGCGGGGCCAGACACCTCCGCCGTCGAGCGAGACCACGTCAACATCGCCATCCGCCAGCACCTGGTGGACACCGATCAGGCCCTGATCGGGCGGACCCGAGTCGCCGGTGCCACCGCGCTCAAGCTCACGTTCGTCAATCCGGTATGCACACCTGACCGTGCCCGAGATCTCGTGCAGCGCATCGCCGACTGCGGCAACACCATCGCCACGGCAGGGGCGACACAGCTCAACCGGGTCTAGTTTGAGTTCTGATTCGAGGACCTGACGTCGCATTCCTCATTCCCACGGCACTTCCGGCGATTGAGCGCCTGCAGAACGGGTACCGCAGGTAGGTCCGACGTGAGAAATGGGGTGTTCGATGGAGAATGGCTACCTGAAAAGAGGATTCGCACTGCTCGGTGGTGCGGCCGTGCTCGGCCTGGGGATCGCCTGCGGTAGTGGCATCAGTCAATCGGTAGCCGCGCCCGCAGCACCGACACCGTCGCCGACGTCGTCCAACCAGCCGGCACCCGCACCGATGCAACCGGGTACGGGTTCGGGCGGCGAGAATGTGCCGGGTAGTGGGGGAACCGGTAGTGGACCGGCCGGTGGGGCCGGGGGAGGTGGAGCCGCCGGAGGCGGTGGGGGCTGACCCTCGCCCCTAAATCGTCACGGCACTGCGGTCGAGTACAACCACGCCTCCCACAACGGCCGCAGCGACTCCTCGGAGTAGTTGGCTGCCAGGCCGGTGAAGTCGTCGGTGACGGCGGTGCCGTGACGATGCCGCGACGTCCAATCCTTAAGCAGCGCAAAGAATTTATCGCTGCCCAGCCGTCCGCGCAGCGCGTGCAGTGTCAGCGCACCGCGTTTGTATACGCGGTCGTCGAACATATCGCGTGCTCCCGGATCGGCCAGTAGCAGGTCTTGCGGCTCGGTTCGCAGCTGCGCATGGTGCAGCTTCGCGAGATCGTCCGCGCTGGGCCCGCCGCTGCGCTCTGACCATAACCACTCCGCGTAGCACGCGAATCCTTCGTGCAACCAGATATCGCGCCATTGGCCCGCTGTCACCGAGTTGCCGAACCACTGGTGCGCCAGTTCATGGGCGACCAGCCGTTCGCTGGACCGCGTGCCGTCGCAATGGTTTGCGCCGAAGATCGAAACGCCTTGGGCTTCAAGGGGTATCTCCAACGGATCGTCGGTGACCACGACCGTGTACCCGGCCGCCAGCGGATACGGTCCGAACAGCTCGATGAACAACTTCATCATCTCGGGCTGGCGGGCGAAGTCGTGATCGAAGTTCGGGCGCAGCCGGTGGGGCAGTGCGGCCTGTATCGGCACCGGTGTGCGCGCCAGCCGTCGGATCTCGTAGTCGCCGATCTGCAGCGTGATCAGGTAGGTCGACGTCGGCTCGCGCTGCTCATAGGTCCATACGGTCCGCGAGGCGCGGGCCCGGCGCGAGAGCAGCTGGCCGTTGGCGATCACCCGGTACCGGCTTTCGGTGCTGACCTGGAGATGAAACGCGGCTTTGGCGCTGGGGTGGTCGTTGCAGGGGAACCACGACGCGGCGCCGTTGGGCTGCCCGGCGACCAGCACGCCGTCGGTCAGCTCCTCGAAACCTACGTTTCCCCACAGCGAACGCAGCGGCCGCGGCGAACCGCCGTATCGCACCACGATCGACAACGCGGCCCCGGTTGGCAGCTTCGAGGGAAGCCGGATACGCAATTTTCCACCACGGCAGGAGAATTGGTCAACGCGTTTACCGTTCACCGATACCTTCGACACCGTCAACGCGGCTGCCAGGTCGAGCGTCAGTTGCTGCAATTCGGTCAGCGTGACGGCGGTGATCGTTGCCGAACCGGCCAGCCGGTTCAGCGCGACCTTGTAGTCCAGATCCAGCTCATACCGCGACACCTGATACCCGGCATTGCCGTTGTGCGGCAGATACTCGTCGATCGGATCCGGCGGCAGCGCCTTCTTCGCGGAAGCTTTCACGCCGCGGTGTCCTGAACGCCGCGTGCCGAGGCGGCCTTACGCGCCTTCTTACGACCGGGATTCCACGGCCTGATCGGATTACCTTGCCAGCGTGTCGATCCCGGTACCTTGTCACCACGCACCACCAGAGACGCGGGCCCCACCGTCGCGCCGGCGCCGAGCCGGGCGGCGGGCAACGCAACACAATGCGGACCCAACGTCGCACCGGGTTCCAGCACGACGCTGTCCATTCGCATGATCCGGTCGTGGAACAGGTGTGTCTGCACCACGCAGCCGCGGTTGACGGTCGCCCCATCGCCCAGCGTGACGAGATCCGCCTCAGGGAGCCAATAGGATTCACACCAGACGCCGCGCCCGATCCGGGCGCCCAACGCACGCAGCCACAGATTCAGGACCGGCGTGCCACTGGCGGCCCGGGCGAACCACGGCGCGGCCACGGTTTCGACGAACGTGTCGGCGACTTCGTTGCGCCACACGAACGACGACCACAGCGGATATTCGCTCGCCTTTATGCGGCCGACCAGAAGCCATTTCGCGACGATCGTGATGCCACCGGCGATCGCACCCGCCGCCAGTAGCACCAGCCCGGAGCCCAGCGCCGCCCACCAAATGCCGAATATCCTTGCCAGCGCCTGCAATCCGCCGAGCACCGCCAACCCGATCGCCACCGACACGATCACCGGCAGCAACCGCAACGTCTCCACCACCGCCCGCATCGCCTTCAATCGCCGCGGCGGGTCGTAGGTGGTCGTCTCGTCGGCCTCGGCCGGACGACGGCGCAACCGCGTCGGCGGGCTGCCCAGCCAGGACGAGCCACGCTTGGCCTTGGGCGGCGTGGCCGACAGCACCGCCACCAGGCCGTCGTCGGGAACACGGCGACCGGGCTGGGTGATGCCGGAATTTCCGAGGAACGCGCGTCGGCCGACCGTCGTCGTCGCCGCGTAGATCCAGCCGCCGCCCAGCTCGTACGACGCGACCATTGTGTCGTCGGCCAGGAACGCGCCGTCCTCGATCACGGTGAACTTCGGCGTCAGCAACACCGTCGAGATCTCGGTCCCCTGGCCGACTTTCGCACCCAGCAGTCGCAGCCACATCGGCGTCAGCAGGCTGGCATACAGCGGGAACAGATAGTTGCGCGCGGCGTCCATCAGGCGTTCGGTGGTCCACAGCTGCCAGCCGGCGCGGCTGCGCACCGGGTGATAACCCTCGCGCAGCCGCAGCGACAACACTCGCACCCCGAGCACCGTCAACAGCGCGTACACCGCAAGCGCGGTCACCGTCGCGACCGGTGTCCACAGCAGCGCCGGCACCACCGCCTGCGACAGCCGATCGGTGTGGTGCACGCCTAGCCCGATGACCGCGAGCCCGCTCCCCACCGCGACCAGCGGCAGCGCCTCCAGCAGTATCGACGTCAGCCCGTACATGGCGACCCAATGCGCGCGGGGCGCCGGCCGTTCGTCCGGCCACGGGTGGTTGACCCGGCCGGATTTCACCGCCGGCGAGCCCTTCCAGTACTGGCCGTTCTTGATCTTGTCCAGCACGCCCGCGCCCGGCGCCACGTCGGCGTTCTTGCCGACGACCGCACCGGGCAGCAACGTACTGCGGGCACCGACCGTCGCGTCGTCACCGATCGTGATCTCGCCGACGTGGAATGCGTCCCCGTCGATCCAGTGACCGCACAGGTCGACTTCGGGTTCGACCGCGCAGCGATGACCAAGGGTGAGCAACCCGGTGACCGGCGGCAGTGAGTGCAGGTCGACACCCTTGCCGATGTCGGCCCCGAGGGCGCGGGCGTAGTACACCAGCCACGGCGCTCCGGACAGGTTGTGCGCGCCGCTGGCCTCGGAGAGCCGTTCGGTGAACCAGATCCGCAGGTGCACCGACCCGCCGCGGCGATAGGTACCCGGCCGTACCTTCGACAGCAACGCCCGTGCACAAAGCACGGCAATGCCCATGCGGCCCAAGGGGGTAACGAACAACACGAACGCCACCGCGATCAGCCACCAGTTCACCGCGACCGTCCACGGCACCACGTGCAGGGCGCGAGCGACGTTGTTGCCCAGCGCAAGCCACACCAACCACGGCAGCGCCGCCAGCGTCGCCAGCGGCACGGCGAGCACGGTTTGGGTGAGGCGCGCCAGCCACGGCGTCGGGGAGACCGCTCGCACGGCGACCTCCGGCGGCGCCTCGAGCTCGTCGAGGAACCCGGCGAGTGAGCCCAGCCGGGGGTGGTCGTACAGATCGGCAACGGTCACCTGCCGGTACCGCTGGCGCAGCACGGCAACGAGTTGCGCAGCCGCCAGTGAGCCGCCGCCGAGTGCGAAGAAGTCCGCTTCGGCGGTGTCGACCGCCGCACCCAGCAAGTCGCGCCACAACCCGGCCAGCCAGCCAGTCGTGCCGCCCAGATCGATCGCTTCGTCCGACTCGCCGCCCGGCGGTGGCCACGGCAGTGCGTCGCGGTCGACCTTGCCCGACGTGCGGGTGGGCAGCTCCGCCACCCGGACCAGCCGCGGCACCAGCGAGGCGGGCAGTTGTGCGGCAAGCCGGGCGCGCGCCTCGCCCAGGTCGAACTCCGGATCCGCGCTGACAAGATAGCCGACCAAAACCGTTGTGCCGGTGGCGGTGTGGCGTACTGCGGCTGCTGCGCCGCTGACGCCGGGCAGGTGCACCAACGCCGAGTCGACCTCGCCCAGCTCGATACGCCGGCCCCCGACCTTGACCTGGTCGTCGCTGCGGCCACAGAAATACAGCCCGTCGCGTTCCAGCCGAACCAGGTCGCCGCTGCGGTAGGCGCGCGCCCAGCCCAGCGACGGCATCGCGGCGTACTTTTCCGCGTCCTTGTCCTTGTCCAGATAGCGAGCCAGGCCGACCCCACCGATGACCAGCTCGCCGACGTCGCCGTAGGCGACCGGCAGGCAGTCGGCGTCGACGACCGCCAGATCCCAGCCGGGCAGCGGCAGCCCGATGCTGATCGGGCCGGGGCCACCGAGTTTCGCCGCGCACGCCACCACCGTTGCCTCGGTCGGCCCATAGGTGTTCCAGACTTCGCGGCCGTCTTGCATGCTTGGGCCGAGCCGCTCGACCAGCTCCGGCGGGCAGGCCTCACCACCAAAGATCAACAGCCGCACCGCTTCCAGCGCCTCGCTGGGCCACAGCGCCGCCAGCGCCGGCACCGTCGAGACCACGGTCACGTCGCGGGTGACAAGCCACGGACCGAGGTCCATCCCGCTGCGCACCAGCGAGCGGGGCGCGGGAACCAGGCAGGCACCGTGGCGCCAGGCCAGCCACATTTCCTCGCACGACGCGTCGAACGCCACCGACAGCCCGGCCAGTACCCGATCGCCGGGCCCAATCGGGTTGTCCTGCAAGAACATCTGTGCCTCGGCGTCGACGAACGCGGCGGCGCTGCGGTGCGTCACCGCGACACCCTTCGGCGTGCCGGTCGATCCGGACGTGAAGATGATCCAGGCGTCGTCGCGGGCCAGCGGCGCCGTGGCCCGCCAGCCTCGCGACAGGCCGACGCCCCGGAGCAGGCCCGCCTCGGTGATGACGCCCACGACACCGGCCTCACCGAACACCAACTCGGCGCGTTCGTCGGGATCGTCGGCGTCGACGGGCACGTATGCCGCGCCGGTGGCCAGCGTTGCGAGGATCGCCACGTACAGGGCGTAGCTGCCCGACGGCATCCGGATCCCGATTCGGTCGCCGCGCCCGATGCCGCGAGCGGCCAGCCATTGCACGCTGGCCTCGATGTCGCCGATCAGTTCGTTGTAGGTCAGCTGGACGGCGCCGTCGTCGATGGCCGTCGCGTCCGGGTAGCGCGCGGCGGTTGCATACAGGATGTCGATCAGCGTGCGCGGGCTCGGAGCGGCAGGCGAGCGCGTGTACTGCGCTGGGACTCGTGCGGGGACAGGAGGCCCAGAAGTCGAAGACACCCCACGAAAATACTCAAATCTTGGCGCCGCGCCGGCAAGCGCTCGCCGCGTGTAGCGGCCGGGTGCGTCTCAGGCGGTGCGGCGCTGTTCGAGCCAGTCGGCCAGCGAGCGCCCCGCGTCCAGCACATGGCGCTCGGCGATCGTGCGGGACCGTTCGACGTCCTTGTCGCCAAGTGCGTCGAGCAGCTCCCGGTGCTCGTCGAGCGAATGTTTCTCGTGGTCGGGAAACAGGGTGAGGAAGTTGCTCGGCACGACGCGCGCGGCTTGTTTGATCTGCGTCATCAGCCGCGGGGAGTGCGCGGCGCGGTGGATTTTCTGGTGAAAGTGCCAGTTGGCCTCGCCGATGCTGTCGTCACCGGAGCGCGCCACCACATCCGTGGCGAGCTTGCGCAGCATCTCTAGCTCGCCCGGTTCGATGCGCTGAGCGGCCCAGGCGGCGGCCTGTCCGGTGAGAACGCCGAGGATGGTGAAGCTGTCCATGACGTCGGTGGGGCTGATGCCGATCACGGTGATGCCGCTGCGTGGCGCGATCTGAACGAGACCTTCGAAGGAGAGTTCCAGCAACGCCTCGCGGACCGGGGTCCGGCTGGTCGCGAACTCCTCGGTGATGGCGTCGAGGTCGACTCGCGTGCCGGCGGACAACGCACCGGTGAGGATGCGGTCCCTGAGTTCGCGGGCGGCCCGTTCGCGCACGGTGCCGGAGATGTCGATCTTCGAGATCGAAGTCATTCCGGAATGCTACCAAATGACACATCTAACATTTGATATCTGAAATATCAGATGTTAAGTTTCGGGTATGGCTGATCGACGACAAGACAAGATGACCCTGGTCGCTTTCATGCAGGCGGGCAGCACCTCGGTGTATGCGGGGTCGTGGCGACACCCGGCGACCGAACACGGTTACCTCGACGCTTCGTACTACGCCAAGATCGCCCGCCAGCTCGAGGAAGGCTGCTTCGATCTGATGTTCTTCGACGATCGGCTGGCGATGCCGGGCGTGTACGGGGGATCGGTGGCCGAGGCGGTGTCCTACGGAGCCCGTCCGGTCAAGCTGGATCTCAGCATCGTGCTCGGCGTGCTGGCGCAGGCCACGTCGCGCATCGGACTGGGCGCGACCTATTCGACGACCTACTACCAGCCGTTCCACGTCGCCCGGACCTTCGCCACGCTGGATCACCTATCCGGCGGCCGGGCCGCCTGGAACGTGGTCACTTCCGTCAACGACAGCGAGGCGCAGAACTTCGGCGTCGATGCCCACCTCGGCCACGACGAACGCTATGACCGCGCCGACGAGTTCATGGACGTGGTGGCCGGGCTCTGGGATACCTGGGAGGACGATGCGATCCTGCACGACCGGGCGTCCGGGCGCTACGGCGATCCGGGCAAGGTGCACGAGCTTGGGCATGTCGGGCAGTACTTCTCGTCGCGCGGGCCGCTGACCGTGCCGCGTTCTCCGCAGGGGCGACCGGTCATCATCCAAGCCGGCTCGTCGGGGCGCGGACGCGAATTCGCCTCGCGCTGGGCAGAACTGATCTTCACCGGAGACCCGGGCATCCAGGTCGCACGCAGTCACTATACCGACCAGAAAGCGCGCATCGCCGACGCCGGGCGCGATCCTGGCGCGGTTCGGATCTGCCCGATGGCCTACGCTGTGGTGGGCGAGTCCGAGGCCCACGCCACGGAGCGCGAAGCTGTGTTCCTCGACGAACTGGTTCATCCCATGGCATCGCTGACACTGTTGTCGGAGTTGATGAATTACGACTTCGCGCAACACGATCTGGACGATCCCGTCACCGACGAGTTGATCGCGTCGTCCTCCGGAATTCGCGGACTGGTGCAGAACCTGCGCTCCCACATCTCTTCTGGGGGCGGCGGGCGCCCAGTGACCGTCCGCGATCTGGCCGGCCATCGCGCGACGCTGCTGCAGGGACCGCGCTTCGTCGGTACCGGCGAGCAGGTCGCCGATCAGATGGCGGACTGGTTCGAAAGCAGGGCGTGTGACGGCTTCGTGCTGGCCGCAACGCATCTGCCCGGGGCATTCGAAGACGTGGTGCGGATGGTCGTTCCGCAGCTGCAGCGACGTGGCCTGTTCCGCACCGAGTACGAGTCCTCGACATTGCGGGGACACCTTGGGCTGCAACGGCCCTCGAACGCACGGGTGGGTGCCGGTGCAAATGCTTGAGGGTGTGCGAGTGCTCGACCTCGCGACGTTGGCGGCCGCCCCGCTGGTTGCGACGTACCTGGGCGAATTCGGCGCCGATGTGATCAAGGTCGAAGACCCGCGGCATGGCGATCCGATCCGCGGGTGGGGCAATCAGCGCGAGGACGTCGGGCTGATGTGGAAGTCCTTATCGCGCAACAAGCGAGCGATCACCCTGGATCTGCGGTGTGCCGAGGGTCAGGCGATGGTGCGCCGGCTGGTCGAGCGTGCCGACGTCGCCATCTTCAACACCCGGCCGCAGACGTTGCGCAAATGGGGCCTGGACTACGAGAACCTGCGCGCGGTCAACGACCGGATCGTGATGCTGCACATCACCGGGTACGGGTTGACCGGACCGAAGAGTGAGCGCCCGGGCTTCGGCACGCTCGGCGAGGCGATGAGCGGGTTCGCCCACATCACCGGACAAGCCGGCGGACCGCCCACGCTGCCCCCGTTCATGTTGGCGGACGGCGTCGCCTCGTTGAACGCCACCTACGCGGTCATGATGGCGTTGTATCACCGCGACGTGCATGGTGCGCCGGGGCAGCTGATCGATGTCAACCTGATCGACCCGCTGGCGCGCCTGCTGGAGCAGACGCTGCTGGGCTACGACCAATTGGGTTTGGTGCCTGAGCGTGTCGGCAATCGCTGGGATATTTCGGCTCCGCGCAACACCTACCGAACCGCTGACGGGAGGTGGCTGGCCATGTCCGGCAGTTCACCGGCCTTGGCGTTAAGGGTGTTTCGCGCCATCGGCCGAGACGACCTGCTGTCCGACCCCGACTTCTCCGACCCTCAGCGCCGGCTGGCCCGGGCCCGTGAGGTGGATACCGTGGTAGCGGATTGGGTTGCCACCAAGACACTTTCGGAAGCGATGCGGAGTTTCGAAGCCCACGAGGTCGCCGCGGCGCCGGTCTACGACATCCGGGATCTACTCGCCGACGAGCAGCTGGCTCATCGGGAGGTGTTCATCTCGGTCCCTGACGAGCAGCTCGGGGCGATGACGGTGCAGGCCCCGGTTCCACGCTTCTCGTCGGCGTCCGGAACAGTGGACCATCTTGGACCCAGCCTCGGTGAACACAACAATGAAATTTATGGCGAGCTACTCGGCTTGACTCCGAACGAGATTGACGATCTGCGCGCCCGCGGCGTGTTGTGACAAAAGGAAATCAATGACTGATCTTCTCCGGCGTTCCGAACTTGCGGTGCCAGCGTGCAACGACAACATGTTCGAGAAGGGCGCCAACTCGGGGGCGGATTTGGTGTTCCTTGATCTCGAGGATGCAACCCCCGTCGGCGCCAAAGTCCAGTCGCGTGCCAAAGTTATTGCGGCGCTGAACGATATCGATTGGGGGCGCACCGCACGCGCCATCCGGATCAACGGCCTGGACACTCAATGGTGCCACGACGACGTGATCGACGTCGTCACCCAGGCGGGCGAGAACCTCGACACGATCATCATCCCGAAAGCCCGCACCGCCCGCGATGTCTGGTGGGTGGACGTCCTGCTCACTCAATTGGAGTCGAAACTTGGCCTGAGCAAGCGAATTCGGCTCGAGGTTCTGATCGAGGAAGTGGAGGGCCTCGCTAACGCCGAGGAGATCGCCGCGGCCAGCCCTCGTTTGGATGCCCTGATCTTCGGGGTGGGCGACTTCTCGCTGTCACAGGGTGCGCGGGTGGACACCAACTTCGCCCCGC
Source organism: Mycobacterium sp. 050128 (assembly GCF_036409155.1). Lineage (NCBI taxonomy): Bacteria > Bacillati > Actinomycetota > Actinomycetes > Mycobacteriales > Mycobacteriaceae > Mycobacterium > Mycobacterium sp. 050128. Next base: position 1,806,232 of record NZ_JAZGLW010000001.1, read on the forward strand.
TCGGCGAATACCCCGGTGAATTCTGGGCTTATGCGCGTAACAAGGTAATCGTCGCTGCGCGCATCGCCGGCATCGACGCGATCGACGCGCCGTATCCCGACTACCGAGACCTGTCCGGATACGAGCGTGATGCGCGGCGCGCGGCACTGCTCGGTTATACCGGCAAGTGGGCCATCCATCCCGACCAGGTCCCCATCGCCAATGGCGTTTACGCGCCGACCGCCGACGAGATCGCCCGCGCCGAAGCCAATGTGGCCGCCTACCGGGAGGCCGAGGCCAAGGGCCGTGGAGCGGTCGGAGTCAACGGGGTGTTGGTCGACGCCGCCCACGTCAAGCAGGCGCAGCAGACGCTGGCGCGCGCCGCGCTGGTAAAAGCGCAGCTAGGCAACGAATCGGCGCACATCTGATTGAACGCGAACGCGGCGGGGTAGTCGTCTCAGTGATCAATTCGACTGACGCCCAATAGAAAGGGGCACGACGTGATTGTCTTGGGCATCATCCTCGTTGTCATCGGCTACTTCGCGGCCATTCCGATCCTCGAAACGATCGGCGGCATCCTGGTGCTGATCGGTGTCGTCTTGTGGATCCTGGGGGCGGTCGGACGTCCGGTTGCCGGCCGCAAAGTCTGGTTCTAGGGTTATCTTCGCTTGATTACCGGCAGGACCCGCACCGAATACCCGCGTGCGGGCCTGCTGTGACAAGGGAAGTGACCCTCTGATGGCAAAAGTCCTGTTCGTTGTCACCGCATCGAGCTACTGGACGCTGAAAGACGGCACCCGACATCCGACCGGGTATTGGGCCGAGGAATTTGCGGCCCCGTACGACGCGCTCAGCCGGGCTGGCCACGAGATCGTGGTGGCCACGCCCGGCGGCACGGTGCCGTATGTGGACGTGATGAGCCTGCGGCCGTCGATGGCCGGCAGCGTGGAGATCGCCGAAAAGCTGGAAGGAATCCTGCGTTCCGCCGAACAGCTGCGTGCCCCAATCCAACTCGCCAACGCCCGCCTGGACGATTACGACGCCATCTACTACCCCGGCGGCCACGGCCCGATGGAAGACCTATGGCACGACGCCGATTCCGGCCGTTTGCTCATCGCGGCGCTTGCCTCAGGCAAGCCCTTGGCAATCGTCTGCCACGCACCGGCCGCAATCCTGGCCACCCGCCGCGACGGCACCACGCCCTTCGCGGGCTACCGGGTCACTGCCTTTACCAACGACGAAGAGGACGGTGTCGGACTCCTCGAGAAGGCGCCGTGGACGGTCGAGGACGAACTGGTTAAGTCGGGCATCGACTTCGTCAAAGGCGAAAAGTGGAAGCCTTTCACGGTGACGGACCGCAATCTCTACACCGGGCAAAACCCCGCCTCGGCCGGACCGCTCGCCGAAAAGGTCCTCGAAGTCCTGCCGCGTTGATCGCTCGGTTCAGGACCCGCAATTATTTCCGTTCGCAATGGCCGCGGGTGACGACCTGAGTAGTAGCCATACAGCAGCTGCCGACACCAGCAGGATTACCGATCCGACGCCCGCGGCGATGGCCAGGCCGCTGCTGAAGGCGTACTTTGCGGCCGTCACCACGGCGAGCGCCTGGTCGGCGGGAAGCTGCTTCGCCGCTTCGATGGCGCTGGGCAGCGAGTCCCCGGCATGCGCGGTGACCGCGTCAGGGGCGCCGGGCGGAATCGCCAGCGCGTGGAAGACGCCCGTCACGATGGAACCCAGTGTCGCGATACCGAGTGCCATGCCCAGCTCGTAGCCGGTCTCCGACACCGCCGCCGCGGCACCTGCTCGCTCTGGCGCAACGCTGCTGAGGATGACGTCGCTGGCCGCGGTGAAGGCCAGGCCCAGGCCGATGCCGAGGACAAAAAGGGCGATGGCGAGGTGCGGGTAGGTGATGGAAGGCTTGATCATCGCGAGCGACGCCATCGCAAAACCTACCAGCGTCAGACCGATCGAGAGGATCGCGCGCTGCGACGAATAGCACATCGCTACCCCGGCCAGCAGGCCGAACAAGGTCGCGCTCGCTGCCGCCGGCAGCTCAGCCAGCCCGGCTTTCAGCGGGCTGTATCCCATCACCAGCTGGAAGAACTGGGATAGGAAGTACACCACGCCAGATAGGCCGAGCACCGCCAACAGGTTGACGACGATTACTGCCGAGAATGTGCGATTGCTGAACAGTCGTAATTCGATCAGCGGGGCAGGCAGCCTGAGTTGTCGGCGGACGAACAGCGCGGACGAGGCAAGCCCGACGACCCCTGCGGCCACGATGTCGGCACGGATCCCATGCGCGGCCCCTTCCTGGAGGGCGTAAACGAGTCCGAGCATCCCGACCATTGACAGCCCGACGCTGGGCATGTCCCACGGCCCAGGCGTTGGGTTGCGCTGCTCGGGTAGCAGCACCAGGCCGCCAACCAACAACACGAGGCTCACCGGGACATTGATCAAAAATACTGAGCCCCACCAGAAATGTTCCAGCAGAGCCCCTCCAATCACGGGACCTAACACGGTGCCTGCCGAAAACGCGGAGGCCCAAATACCCACGGCCACACTGCGTTCCCGTGGCTGATGAAACAGAACGCGGATCAACGCCAGAGTGGACGGTGCCAGCGTTGCCCCGGCCACGCCTAACAGCGCCCGCGCGCCGATCAGCAGCCCAGCGGTCGGCGCGTATGCCGTCGCCACCGAGGCAACAGCGAAAGCCGTTGCACCACAAAGCAACAACTTTTTGTGGCCAATACGGTCACCGAGGCTGCCCATCGTGACAAGTAGACCAGCAAGCACGAACGAGTAGATCTCGCCGATCCACAACACCTGCGTTGCCGCGGTCCCGAGATCCCGACCGATGAAGGGGATGGCAAGGGCCAGTACCGTGCCATCGACGCCGATCAGTAGCACCCCCAGGGTGAGGACCGCCAGCGCCGGCCAAGCGCGCGTCACGGCCGACTTACCCCGCGCAGCAGCAGCTCGGTGACCATACCGGTGAATTCCCGATGGCCGGCACCCCCGACCGAGACCACCCACGCAGCGCCGGCCATCAGGTTGAAGAACGCCTCGGTCAGCCAGAACGCGTTCAGGTCGGGGCGGAATTCGCCTTCCCGCTGACCGCGCAGGAACAGTTCCCTGATCTCGGCGTCGATTTCCGCCCACGCTTGCTTGGGCTGATTGGTTTCGAAATCCTGGCTCTGCGTATAAAGCAGGTTGAGGTACCCAGACACCGGTTGACAAGCAGCCACCAAGCGACGCAGCGCAGCTGCGGCCGAGTCATCCTGCACGCGTGCGCTTTTCAGCGCTTCGCACAAGTGGTCGGTCGCGAACTCGTCAAGGGCCTCGAGGAGCGCAGCGCGGCCGGAGAAGTAGCGATGCAGCGTCGCACGGCTGACGCCAACGGCCGCCGCAATCTCGTCCTGGGTAGCGTTCGGCCGCCGTCCGAGGAAGTCGGCTGCGGCGCGCAACACATGTTCACGATCCAGTGTCATGCTACGATCATAGCTCAGATGAGACATATACGTCTCAAACAAGACAAAAGTACATCCGCGCATGGACGAAACGCCAACGGAAAGATCGTAAGAGCCGTACAGTTTGTGCCACGGCCACCGAGGCGAGGGACTGCATGACAGAGCATTGCCGAGGTGACAGACATGACCGCATCCGCCAGCCGGCTCACCGGTGACGTTGTAGGTGCCGGTGATCCCCGGTACGAGGTGGCGCGCACCGGATGGAACCATCTTTACTCCCGCTACCCCGAAGCTATCGTCTTCTGCAGCAACACAACAGATGTCGTCAACGCCCTTGAGTGGGCACAACACAACGATGTCGCCGTTCGAGCGCGTAGCGGGGGCCACTGCCTAGAGGGCTGGTCGGCTGTCGACGGCGGCTTGGTCATCGATGTCAGCGGGCTTAAGTCGGCCCAGATCGACGCGGTCTCAGGTCGTGCGACCGTTGGGGCGGGGCTTCTTCAACTGGAGGCGGTGACCGCGCTCGGCGCTCACGGACTCGCGGCACCGACCGGCACGGAAGGCACGGTCGGCCTGGTCGGCGCGACCCTCGGTGGCGGCTTCGGCCTGCTCACCCGCAGCCTGGGCATGGCAAGCGACAACCTGATGGCGGCCGAGATCGTCGTGACGGACAAGGGCAACGGGGCCAAGGCGATCACCGTCGATGACACCTCCCACGCGGACCTCATGTGGGCTCTGCGCGGCGCCGGCAACGGCAACTTCGGCATCGTCACCTCATTGACGTACCAGGTCCACCCGCTATCACACGTCACCTACGTGGTAGCGACCTGGGCAGGGCTCAGCGACCTACCTGAAGTCTTCGACGCCTGGCAACACTCGGCACCGAACACCGACAGCCGCCTCACTAGCCAGCTTGAGATCCATTGCGGCGAAATCCAGTTGATAGCGGCTCTCTGCGCAGGGTCGGGCACCGAGGCGACCGAGCTGCTGGCGCCCATCCTGACGGTCGGAAAGCCTCGCATAACCACTACAACCGCACCGTGGGCCGACACCTACGCCGACTTCCAGATACCCACTCCGGAGGAGCCCGCGAACTGGAAGTTCACTTCGCAGTTCATCATTCAACCATTTCCGGCCGCCGCGATCGAGTTGATCGGTCGGTTCATGGCGAAAGCCCCGTCGCCGGATTGCAATTACTTCACCAACGCTTTCGGTGGAGCCGTCAAGACCAGCGAGCCCGCCGGCGGCTCGGTGTTCGCCCATCGCGACGCGTTGTTCTACGCTGAACCCGGTGTCGGCTGGGGCGTTCGCGGTGGACCCGCCGCCGATGAGCAGCTGACCGCGCGAGCACTTGCCTGGATTGCGGAGTTCAGCGAATCATTGCAGCCTTACGTGGCCGGAGCCTACGTGAACGTGCCGAACGCGGGCATGGCTGACTGGGCCACGGCCTACTGGGGCGACAACCTCGACCGGCTGCGGGCGGTCAAGTCAAAGTACGACCCCGGCAACATGTTTCGTTACGAGCAGAGCATTCCACCGGCGACATGCTGACCCAAGTACTGAGGGGCGATGAGGCCGCCGGTGCGGGGACTGCGACCTGTTCATCGTTTCGGCGGAGTACCAGAAGGATTGTCCCGTGATCAGCTCTAACAATGCCGCGGCCCCGCAGCGCGAACATCAGGACTGGGGTTTGCGGCGCGATGCGTGGAAGGAGTGTGGCTTGTGAGTGGTTGGATCGTGAGCAACGTCCCGTCGTGGTTGCTACTACTCGGACTCAACGTCCTCATCGCAGGCGGGGCAGTGCTCGCCCTGATGTACGTTCGGCGCCGGTTCCCCGGAGTCAGGGGGGACGAGCGCAGCGAGGTGACACAGTTCGCCTTCATGTTGGTCGGCTTCGTGTACGCGTTCTTCACCGGTTTCATCGTTACCGCGATGTGGGGTCAGGACAATGCCGCCGATGACGACATGCGGGTCGAGGGCGCGACGGCGGTACAGATGGCCGACGACCTCACCGTCTTCGACAAGGGCGACCGGGACCGAATCCGCGGGGCGCTGTTGGACTATGAACGCGCGGCGGTAATAGAGTGGCCGCTGGTCGCACACGGCCAAACCTACCCTGCGGCCGGTCAAGCGCTGCAGCATCTCCGGTCTGCATACGACCAAGTCCAGCCGCGCACCGATACCCAAAAGACTTACCTCGCTACCTCTTTCGATTCCCTCCACAAGATCAGTCAGGCACGTACCGAACGGACGCTCCGGGCCCGCACTGACAACGGCCTGCCCTGGTCGATGTGGACAGTCTTCTTCCTGACCAGCGGGCTAGTCCTCGGCGGTGCCTTGGTTTACGGCGTCGAGAAACCCACCGTTCACTACGCGTTGGTCGCGACCGTGGGTGTGCTGCTGGCCACCGACCTGTTCCTCGTCGTGGAACTTGCCCACCCCTACATCGGCGACACCGCTACGTCCCCGGAGTCACTGGGCGCGGCTATCCAGTCCCTGTCCGCCCCGTCAGCGTAGTCGGGCAGGTTGACAGGGCGTTACTTCGGTCGAGTAAGTCAAATACAAAACCTATCAAAATTTTTCGTCGCACGTTCCCCGAATTATGCACTCTCACAATGGTTTGAAAACCACGGCGGCGGCGCCTTCCCGGCGTTGGCGTGCAATGGCGTTCATGGTTGCGCAGGCATCTCCGATTGCCTGGGCCCGCACTGCAAGGCTCGATATCGTGAACACCACCTCAAATTCCACGTAAAGCGGAACACAGCCCCTGCCTGTCGAATAGTCTCTACCTAGGTGTGGGCGCACCCCCACTGCCGGGAACTCCGGCTCCGCCCTGAGCGGTCTTCGAAACAGTCGTAGAAAAACTGTCCGACTCGCGGGGGAGGTCCCACCTGGAGGGCGGCCCACCCCGGGCGGCGACCACAAAGGAAACTTCATGACCACCACTCACCACATCGGCCGCACCACTGCGCCCAAACTGAAAATATTGGCCGCCAGAGCCGTTCTCGCCGGCGGGTTGGGGATGGCTGCTACAGGACTGACCGCGGCAATCGCCAATGCAGACCCCGCACCGCCCAACACCCCTGGCCCAGCCCCGACGATCACCGCCACCCTGCACCCGCCCGCTCCGCGCGGAGAATCAGGCCTGTGTAACCGTGACACGATCCCGCGTGACCAGCCCCCGCCCTTGAACTGCTAGGACAACTGGCGCCGCACCACCGAGCGTTTTGGTGGCGCTCGCGTTGCGTCGACGACCGCGTGCGCCATCGGTCACTTCGGTATGCCGTAGCCACCGCGGAGGTCGGTGTGGGCGGCTTTCAACAAGCGGTTGCACAGCTCCACCAGCGCGTCGACGTCAAGGGCCGACTCATCGCCGAGTTGTTTGAGAAACGAAGCTTCTTCGTCCTTGAGCGCAGACCACTTTCGCTTCCGTTCGATCATCGCCTCATCGCTATTTTGAGCAACGTCGACGGCGGATTGGAGTTGCTCCTTGCACGCATCCAGTTGCGTCAGCGAGTAGCCATGCTCGCGGAATTGGCGGTCCCATTCGTCGAGGATCAATTCGGTGAGGTCACGAACCGGCTCGGCGGCGTAGATCATCAACTCGGCGACTCCGTCGTCGAGGCCCAGCCGTGCGCGGAATTCGTACAACTCTCTGGTGGCCGCCGCCCGCCTCCGGCTGATGCTCTCTTCAGTGACTTCGGTGCCCGCGAGGGGTTCTGCCCCGCGCTTGAGATGAAGGGTTGCGGAGATGAGACGCTTCAGCACGGCCTTCTTGTCCTCCCCGGCCCGCTTCTCGTAGTCGAGGACCAGCTGGTGGTCTCGGTCCTCTCGCTTGGTTTTGGCGTCGATGCGCTTCGTCCAGATCGCCACCGTCGCAGTTGACAGAACGGACGCGACCGGCACGAGAGTGGTCGACAGCAAGGTCTCCCAACTCATGGCACTACCGCCAGTCTTCCTGGCGCGTACGCTGACGCGTCTGTCCGCGTGTGCACCCGGACGTGCTCATTTCCACGTGGCTCAGTCTGCCTGACCGGGCCGTAGTCCACGAGGGGTTTGTGGTCTCGTCGTCATTTGGGCTGCTCCGTCACACGCCTGGAGAGGCCGTAACCGCTGAAATCGTCCACCGGGCCGGCCCGAGGCAGCAATATCAACTACTTGTGATTAGCGGTTCGAGGAGATACCGTCGGCCCCGACGGAGTCCTACCTACCGGACAGGAGTGCGGTCATGCCTCGATTTCCCAAGCCGGCGGAGGGGAGCTGGACCCAGCATTACCCCGAACTGGGTACCGCGCCGGTGTCTTACGAGGATTCCATCAACCCGCAGATCCACGACCTGGAGCGGGAGGCCATCTTCAAACGCGCCTGGCTGAATGTCGGTCGCGTTGAACAGGTTCCGCGTAAAGGCAGCTACTTCACCAAAGAGCTCAAGGTCGTCAACACCTCAATCATCTTGGTGCGCACGGGCTCTGGCGAGGTCAAGGCGTATCACAACATCTGCCGGCACCGTGGCAACAAGTTGGTGTGGAACGACATGCCACTCGAGGAGACCAGTGGAGTGTGCAGGCAATTCACCTGCAAATACCACGCCTGGCGTTACGACCTGGACGGCAACCTGACCTTCGTCCAACAGGAGGAGGAGTTCTTCGACCTCGCCAAGAGCCGCTACGGACTGGTGTCGGTGCACTGCGAGGTCTGGGAAGGCTTCATCTTCGTCAACTTCGCGAAGCAGCCCGAGCAGTCGTTGCGTGAGTTTTTGGGGCCGATGGTGCTCGGGCTGGAGGGCTACCCCTTCGACAAGCTGACCTCGCGGTTCAGCTATCGCGCGGAGGTGAAGGCGAACTGGAAGCTGTACATGGACGCGTTCCAGGAGTTCTATCACGCGCCGGTGCTGCACGCGAACCAGTCGCCGACCGCGTATTCAAAGGCGGCCGCCGAGGCGGGTTTCGAGGCGCCGCATTACCGTCTGGACGGCCCACACCGGCTGGTCAGCACATCGGGCATTCGGGCCTGGGAGATGGCCGACGAGATGCGCAAGCCGATGGAGGACATCTGCCAGAGCGGACTGTTCGGACCGTGGGAGAAGCCGGACCTGGGCGAGATGCCGCCGGGGCTCAATCCCGCGAAATGCGACCCCTGGGGCCTGGATTCGTTCCAACTGTTCCCCAACTTCGTCATGCTGTTCTGGGGGCAGGGCTGGTACCTGACCTACCATTACTGGCCGACGTCGTACAACAGCCACATCTTCGAGGGGTCGCTGTATTTCCCGCAGCCGCGCACCCCGCGTGACCGCGTCGCCCAGGAACTGGCGGCGGTGACGTTCAAGGAATACGGCCTGCAGGACGCCAATACCTTGGAAGCGACCCAGTCGATGATCGAGTCCCGGGTGCTGGACCGGTTCCTGCTGTGCGACCAAGAGATCCTGATCCGGCACCTGCACAAGGAGACCGCGGCATGGATCGAGGAGTATCGCCGCACCACCGAGGCATCGAAGGCGCGGGTGTGACCGCGATGTCTACCTTGCTGCCAACGGAATTCGCTGACCTCGAGGCCTTTACGGAATGGTGTCTGCCGACCGAACCGGAGCGCTACGCCAAGCGGCTGGCCAGCTCGATGACCGAGATGAAGGCCTTCTACGACGCGATCACGCCGCGCGCGGAGGAGGCCCTGTCCTACTGCGACAAGTTCCCGCTCGACGACCTGCCGGAAGATGTCCTCAATCTGATGCACCTGCTGTACTCGATGATCATGGTGTCGTTTCCGGTGGAGTGCTGGAAGCAGCCGCGCGTTCCCGACTCCGGCGCCGCGTCGCTTGACTGCGTGTCCGAGCCCGTTCCATGACCACTGTCCTGCGCGCAGCCCGCTGGGCCGACGTCGACTCCGGCCGGGTCCGCTCGCCGGCGGTCGTGGTGGTCGACGGCAACCGCATCACCGCGATAAATCCCGAAGGGCCAGTGGCGGATTCGGCGACGGACGTCGACCTCGGGGATGTGACGCTGCTGCCGGGACTGATGGATATGGAACTCAACCTGCTCATCGGCGGGCCCGGTGGTCCCGAGGGCTTGCCGGCCCCGATGCACGGCGTTCAGGACGATCCCGCGTACCGGACACTGCGTGGTGCGGTGAATGCGCGTACGACGCTGGAGGCCGGGTTCACCACAGTGCGCAACCTCGGCCTGATGGTCAAGACCGGCGGTTACCTGCTCGACGTCGCACTACAGCGGGCGATCGATCAGGGTTGGCACACCGGTCCACGCATCTATCCCGCCGGTCATGCCGTGACTCCCTACGGGGGGCATCTGGATCCCACGGTGTTCCAGCGGCTGGCCCCCGGGGTCATGCCGTTGTCGGTCGCCGAGGGCATCGCCAACGGGGTGCCCGACGTAATCGCCTGTGTCCGCTACCAGATTCGCCACGGCGCCAAGCTGATCAAGGTATCGGCGTCCGGCGGCGTCATGTCGCACAGCACCGCCCCGGGCGCCCAGCAGTATTCCGACGCGGAATTCGCCGCCATCGCCGACGAGGCACACCGCGCCGGGGTCCGTGTGGCGGCGCACGCCGTCGGCGACTCCGCGATCCGCGCGTGCATACGGGCCGGCATCGACTGCATCGAACACGGATTCCTGGCCACCGACGACACGATTCAGATGATGGTCGACCACGGCACCTTCCTGGTCTCCACCACGTATCTGACCGAGGCGATGGCGATCGACCGGATCGCGCCCGAACTCCGCAAGAAAGCACTCGAGGTATTCCCGCGCGCAAAAGCAATGCTGCCCAAGGCTATTGCCGCCGGTGTTCGCATCGCCTGCGGCTCGGACGCTCCGGCGATTCCACACGGGCAGAACGCCAAGGAAATCCGCGCTCTGGTGGACCGGGGCATGACGCCGATGCAAGCGATCCGGGCCGCCACGGTGGTGGCCGCCGAACTCATCGAGGCCGACCACGAGCTGGGCCGCCTCGCGCCCGGCTATCTGGCCGACATCATCGCCGTTGCGGGCGACCCCTCCGTCGACATCGCCGCCACACTCGACGTCTCGTTTGTGATGAAGGACGGCCAGATCTACAAGACAACGGCGCCGTGACGGAGGAGACGGGTATGGAACTCACCGAGAACATTCTGTGGCTGCTCAAGCAGGCCTTCTACTTCTCGCTGACCACCGTTAACGACGCGATCAGCGCACATGGCGTGAGCACGGCGCAAATCGGTGTGCTGCGCCAGCTCTCCAACGAACCCGGCCTCTCGGGTGCCGAACTGGCCCGGCGCCTGCTGATCAGCCCGCAGGGCGTGCAACTGGCACTCACCGCACTTGAACGGCGCGCCTTGGTGGAACGCAAACAGGATCCGCAGCACAAGCGCATCCTGCGGGCCTACCTGACCGATCGGGGGCGAGACGTCGTGGCCGAGGTCCTCAGCGACGCCATCGCCGCGCACGAAAAGGTGTTCGGCGTGCTGAACGCCGACGAGCAAGAGATGCTGCGCGAATTGCTGGGCCGCGTCGTCGAAAAGGGCACCGGGCACGAGCTCACCCAGCGCGATATATCTAGTACTTGAGATGAATAACAAGTACTTGATACTCTGCGGTCATGCACGAGTCCCGGGCGCCCTCGTATGCCGGGCCTGCCGACCACAGTGTCGCCACCGAGAAGGTGACTATCGAGCTGGATCGATCCACCACCACGGTGGCCTACTCGGCAGGCGACACCCTGCTGCAGACCGCGCGGATGGCAGGCCTTTCTCCGCCGTCCTCGTGCGAAGTCGGCTCGTGCGGAACATGTATTGCCCGGCTGACCGAGGGATGCGCCCGGATGCTCAATAACGACGCGCTCGAAGGCGACGAAGTGGCCGAAGGCTGGGTGCTGACCTGTCAGGCCCTGCCGACGAGCGCCACGGTGCGGGTGGTTTACGAATGAGCAAGGTTGCGGTGGTGACCGGCGGCGCTTCGGGCATGGGTGAGGCGACCTGTCACGAGCTCGGTCGACGTGGGCTCACCGTCGCCGTCCTCGACGTCAATGAGCAAGCAGCACAACGCGTTACCGAAGAGCTTCGCGCGGCTGGAACCACGGCGATCGGCATCGGCGCCGACGTCACCGACCGCGCCGCCGTCGAACAGGCATACGCCAAAGTTCGCAGCGAGTTGGGCCCGGTGTCCGTGCTGGTGACCAGCGCGGGGATGTTCGGGTTTTCCCCATTCTCCGAGATCACCCCCGAGTCTTGGGCGAAGATCATCGACGTCAACCTGACCGGCACGTTTCACTGCTGCCAGGTCGCGCTGCCGGACATGGTCGCCGCGAAATGGGGCAGGGTCGTGATGATTTCGTCGTCCAGCGCTCAGCGGGGGTCACCGTTTGCCGCGCACTACGCGGCGTCTAAGGGTGCGGTCATCGCCCTCACCAAGTCGCTGGCCCGCGAGTACGCCCCGCACGGGATCACCGTGAACAACATTCCGCCGTCGGGGATCGAAACCCCGATGCAGCACCAGGCGCAGGCCGCGGGATACCTCAAGTCCAACGAGGAGATCGCCAGCAATATCCCGTTGGGTCATCTGGGTACCGGAGCCGACATCGCCGCGGCGGTCGGCTTTTTGGTCTCGGAAGAGGCCGGCTTCATCACCGGCCAGGTGTTGGGTGTCAACGGCGGAGCGGTGATGTGACGTCGTGGGTTCTTAAAGCCGCCAAGCCACAAGGAGATTCAGATGTTGAGAGAGGGTAGGCCCCCGGAGGGCTCCTGGACCGAGCACTATCCCGAATTGGGCACCGGCGATATCTCCTTCGCCGACTCCACCTCGAGAGAGTTCTTCGAGGCCGAGCGTGAAGCGGTCTTCAAACGTGCGTGGCTCAACGTCGCCCGTGTCGACGAGCTGCCGCGCGTCGGCAGCTACGTCACCAAGGAAATCGAGGTCGCCCGGACCTCGGTCATTCTGGTCAAGGGGCGCGATGAACAAATCCGGGCCTTCTACAACGTCTGCCGTCACCGCGGAAACAAGTTGGTGTGGAACGACTTTCCCAACGAGCAGACCCGCGGGACGTGTCGTCAGTTCACCTGCAAATACCACGGCTGGCGCTACGACCTCGACGGCACGCTGAAATTCGTGCAGCAGGAATCGGAGTTCTTCGACCTCGACACCGCCGACTACGGCCTGAGGCCGGTGCACTGCGACATCTGGAACGGCTTCATTTTCATCAACTTTGACGCTGAACCCCGGCAGAGTCTGCGTGAGTTCCTGGGCCCGATGATCACCGGCCTGGATGGCTACCCCTTCGACAAACTGACCGAGCGCTACGAATGGGTCGCCCACAACAACAGCAACTGGAAGATCTTCGCGGACGCGTTCCAGGAGTACTACCATGTGCCGTCGCTGCATCCGCAGCAGGTGCCCCCCGAGGTGCGCGACCCCACGGCCGGATTCACTTGCGGCCATTTCCAACTCGACGGTCCACACCGGTTGGTGTCGACGGCGGGACGGCGCCGCTGGCTGTTGCCGCAGGAGTACATGTACCCGATCGAGCGGGCCACCCGCAGTGGGCTCGTCGGGCCCTGGCGCACCCCGGACGTCGGCGAATTGCCGGCCGGGCTCAACCCTGGCGGCATTGATCCGTGGGGGATCAGCAACTTCCAGATCTTCCCCAACATCGAGATATTGATCTACGGCGGCTGGTATCTGCTTTACCGGTACTGGCCGACCTCTCACAACACCCACCGGTTCGAGGCGTACACATACTTCAGCCCGGCGCGCACCGTGCGAGAGCGCATCGAACACGAAGTCGCCGCCGTGGTTCTCAAGGAGTTCGCGCTGCAGGACGCCGGCATGCTCGGCGGTACGCAGGCCGCGTTGGAGTACGGCATCGTCGACGAGTTTCCGCTCAACGACCAGGAGATCCTGGTGCGCCATCTGCACAAGACCGTCGTGGACTGGGTCGAGGCCTACCGCCGCGAAGAGACGCCGGCAGGAGTATGACCATGCCGGATCCCTTGCTGCCCAGCGGATTCGCCGAGCTGGAAAGCTACGCCAAAGTCTGGTGCCTGGCCAGCGAAACCGAACGCTGGAACGCGCGGATAGCCAGCACCATGGCCGACATGCACGCGTTCTACGACGCATTCTTCCCGCGGCTCGAAGAGGCCATCGACTACTGCGACAAGTTCCCGCTCGACGACTTGCCCGACGATGCCCTGAACCTGCTGCACATGATCTACTCCCTGATCATGGTCGCGATGGCCGTCGAAGTCATGCATCAACCCGTGCCGACCGACGCCGCGGACGCGGTGATGATTCGGACCGGCGAGCCCATTCCTTAACCGCGCGGCAGCAACTTTCGCCCGCCATTGTCAGAAAGGACAGACCATGAGTCTGCTCACCGTCACCAAGCTCAGCGACTCGGTCGGCGCCGAGGTCACCGGCCTCGATCCGGCGCATCTCGCCGCCGATGACCCGGTGGGCGAGGCCATCCTGGATGCGTTGGAGGACAACGGCGTTCTGGTCTTCCGCGGGCTGCACCTCGAACCTGAGACCCAGGTGGAGTTCTGCCACCGCCTCGGTGCCGTCGACTACTCCTCGGACGGGCATCACCCGGTGGCCGGCATCTACCCTGTCACGCTGGACAAGTCGAAGAACTCCTCGGCGGCCTACCTGAAGGGGACCTTCGACTGGCACATCGACGGCTGCACGCCCACCGGCGACGACTACCCGCAGAAGGCCACCATCCTGTCCGCCAAGCAGGTTGCCGAGCGGGGCGGTGAAACGGAATTCGCCTCCTCCTACGCCGCCTA